>NZ_CFHRBF010000005.1:37227-409718 GCF_984380535.1 Thalassoroseus sp. | reverse complement strand
TCTCCACTCTCCACTCTCCACTCTCCACTCTCCACTCTCCACTCTCCACTCTCCACTCTCCACTCGCCACTCGCCACTCGCCACTCGCCACTCGCCATCCTCAATCCTCGACATCCACATCCATCTTGGCTCAGGTGTGAAAAACTGGTATCTCTCCGCGACAACCACAACCGGGAGGGAAACACAATGCGAGACTGGCAGGGACGGGCGGCGATTGTGACCGGGGCATCCGGGGGCATTGGGGTTCATGTGGCTCGGGCGTTGGTCGAGCGTGGGGCGAATGTCATGCTCGCGGCTCGGTCGGCCGACAAGTTGGCCACCGTGGCGACCGAGTTGTCGAAGCTGACCGATTCCGAAAGTCGTGTGCTCGCGGTCCCGACGGACGTCACCTCATTGACCGATTTGGAACGGCTCGTCGCTCGCACTCACGCCGAGTTTGGGCAGATCGACGTGCTCGTCAACAACGCGGGGATCGACGGTTACTGCCCGTTCGAGAAGATCACGCACGAGCGGATTTCGAAAATTGTCGACGTGAATCTGACCTCGGCAATGCATCTCACGCGGTTGGTCATTCCGCATATGCTCAAGCAAGGCGGCGGGCATGTGGTGAATATGTCCTCGACGGCGGGCCAAGTCGGACCGGCATTCGGGGCGGCTTACGGTGTGACCAAAGCCGGGCTGATCGCGTTCACGGAATCACTCCGGGCGGAGTACGCGGATCGTTGGGTGAGTGCATCGGTCATCTGTCCCGGCTTCACCAATGACGGCGGCATTTACGAGGAGATGAAACGCCGCACCGGTCGCGGCACACCAGCCACTATCGGCTACACGACCGCCTCCGCCGTCGCGAAAGCCGTCATCAAAGCCATCGAACACGACAAACCCGAACTCATCGTCAACACACCACCGATGCGACCGGTCTTCGTGCTCAAAGCGATGTGGCCGACACTCGGCAACTGGATCGTCCGCAAAGCCTCGCGTCGCTTCCTGAAGAAAATCGCCACGCAATCAGAACCGAGTGATTCCTCGGTGAAAGCCGCTTAAACATGGTCTCAATGTTTCATCACCTCTCCCTGAGGGAGAGGTCGGACGCCTAAGCGTCCGGGAGAGGGTTCTCGTACCACGTTCGACGATGGAACCCAATTAGCCCCGTCTGATACCAAGCTCCGTGAACCCTCCTACCTTTTGTAAACGATTCGCCCCTCTCCCGAGCCTATGGCTCGACCTCTCCCCAGGGGAGAGGTCGGAAAAACGCTTCGTGTGAATTTGCCGTCGACTCAAGCCCACGGCACCGGCACACCGACGGCCTCCCCTACCGCTGCCAATTTCGCTTGATGGTCCGGCGAGAGTTCGATGGTTTCCGCGGTGGGTTTTGCGGGTTGCAACCGTTCGCGATCGCCGTCTTCGAGTTCTTTCATGACCATGCTCATGCGTTTGTCGAACGTCTCGCGGCCGATGAGTTGGTCGGGATCGATGGCGTAGACGAAATGTTCGTCGCCTTCGATTTGCGGATCGCGTTTCTTGAGAATCGGCGGTTTGCGTCCACTGAGCGGGCCGGTCAGCATGTCGAGAATGAATGCGAGACCGGTGTGCGGCGGGGCGAGTGTACCTCGCACGATGAGCGGCAAATCGTCAGCAACCGGCAAACTGCGGGCCACTCGACCGGCCGACGCAATCGGTTTGGAACCATCCGACAGCGCATGCTTCGCGGGTCCGCCTGCGGTCACGATTTGCCCGATCAACCCCGCTTCCGCCAACATTCGCGCATAGACGGCGAGGTTTCCGATCGGTCGGCTGTTCTTCACCACGATGGTGCCGGTGCCGATGTCTTTGGCTTTCTCGATCGCCAATTCGATCGCTCTGGTGACTGCTACCGGTCCGAGTCCGGTGCTGCCATCCAGCAGGGCGACCGCGGGCGTTTCACTGAGAGTGAGAATCTGGGCTCGCGGATCGATGCTGGCGGTATTGATTGCTTCGACGGCATCGGGCAGCAACCGCGTGCCAAGTTCGGGAGTGCCCGCCAAATCCCCCGCGACCCAACAGTCCGCCACGATCACAGCGTCACGCTCGAAGACGCTTTTCTTGTCGAGCACGTCGATCACAAATTGACGCAACTCCTGAGTTGCCACTGGCATAACAGCACGTATCCGATGATGCTCGTCGGTGTTTCGGGAATCCTGGTGTCCATCGTCCGTTCAAAGTCCATTGATTTCCGCTTTATTATGTACGGAACGGCAGTCGGTCGCAAAGCCGAAGGGCGTTGGACCCAACGGAGCGTAGAGGCCAGAGAGCCCAGGGCCGAACAATTTCCCCAAGCGACCGTGGTTTTCCGTCTCTTCATTAGAGTGCCACCGCAGGAAATTACATGAGGTATTCATGACTTCGTGTGCCACAGCTCTGTGAGCCATGCTGAGCGATCAACCCGAAAGAATACGGCTTACAGAACCGTGACACGCATGGCAATCGGATTGTGTGAACGCAAAGTTCTTATAGTCAATGGTTTGTGGTCTTCTTCGCCCGATTGGGGCAATTTCCTGCAGTGTCACCCGTTGTTCTCTACCGAGTCTCGAGCCGATCTTGAGAGAAATTCGGAAATTCGTTATCACACCGTCCGAATTCGGGCGGTCTCTCGATGTTTGTCTGTCTCGATAGGAACCGTCCGAGCTTGAGTCATTCCGGTTGCGGGTGTTTCCGCCGGTCCACAAGGAGGTGCGACAATGGCGATCTTTCAATCTCAAATTCCCACCACATTGCGGGGATGGTTCGCAATGTGTTTTGTGGGCTTACTCTTCGTTCCGATGATGGAACGAACCCTACGGGCAGAACAGAAGTTTCCGTACGTGGCCATTGTCCGCGTGGACGGTGCGTATGTTCGTAGCGGTCCTGGTAAATCGTATTATCCGACCGAACGACTCGCCCGCGGGACCAAAGTGACCATTCACCGTCATGACCCTGGCGGTTGGTTTATGACCGCCCCACCACCGGGAAGTTTTAGTTGGATTCGAGCGGAATACGTTCGACAAACTGGTCCAAAGACCGGCCAAGTGACGGCAGACAACATCGTCGTGCGGGTCGGCAGCAGTTTTGGTGATGAAACTCGCAACGTCGAGCAAGTTCGGTTGTCCAAGGGAGATGCCGTCAACATTCTCGAACGCAAGACGGTCAAATCCGAACAAGGTTCCCTGGAGTTGTTCAAAATCCAACCGCCAAAAGGCGAGTACCGTTGGATTGCCGGTCAGGATGTATCTGCAGCGAACGAGATCGTCCGCAATCAGCAAGATAGCAACCCCTTCATGACGCCTTCGAATGCCAAACGGGAACCCACCGAACCGGGCTCCCAGCCAGACCGTGTGGCGAGTTCGCCCGATCGGTTGATGCCTCGCGATACGAATGCGGGACCGGCATCCGTCGGCGAACCGTTTGCCACCGAGACTCTCGACAGCCCAGACGGCGGAATCCGTCGCAATGGCCCCGATTTGCAAGAGAAACTTGCGCAGAAAGCGGAGTTACAACGCCTGGACGACGAATTCCGCAACATGGTCGACCGGCCCACTAAGGATTGGCAATTCGATCAACTCGCGGAGAGTTATCGACTCTTGCAGGAACATGCCGTACTGCCCGCGATTGCGAGTCAGATTGAATTGCGGTTCGAAGCGTTGAAGCGTTACGAGGAAATTAAATCCGAGTACGACAACTTGATGAAGCTGACCAGCGAGACGCGTAAACGCGATGCGGAACTGCTCTCGCTGCAGAACAAAAGCGAACCGGCTCCGCCATTGAGCGAGGCGATTCCCACGCTCGAAATGAAGCCGGAATCTCCCACGAATGCCAATGGTTCGCGGGACCCGTTCGCCCAACCGCCCTCGGACCCAGCTCCACCGCAAGCCAAACCCACAACGAAACCGGATTTGCAAGGTTGGATTCCGAGTGGATCGGCGGACGAGAAAGCCGACCGCCCGACTCCGCCGCCTTCACCTCCATCGAGCCGACCGGTGCCGGGTCCGGCTCCAAACCCGAACGACGCACCCCAGTTCGACGGTGCGGGAATCATCCAACGCACGCCGCCGGTCTTGCAGAACTTCCCGCGGCATGTACTCATCACCCCGAAGGGCCGAGTGTTGGCGTATCTCCAAGCGGCTCCTGGAACGAATCTCGATCAATACGTCGGCCACGCCTACGGACTCAACGGCAAACGCTTCTACCGCGACGACCTACGAGCGGACTTGCTGATCGTCGAGAAACTCACGCCCGTGCGTTTGGCACCGTGATTCAACATCGAGGGCTGAGAGTGGAAAGCCGGAAACGACATCTTCAATTGTTTCGGCGATCTACTCTTCGACAGTGACAGATGGAAAATGAATTGTGTTGATGTATTGCCGAATGGAATCTGGTAACTCGGTGATGCTGTCGGCGACGAGGAAGTTCACGTTCCACCATTTGCCATCGCGTTCCAAGTAGAGATCGTAACTTGAGCTGGCAGCGTCGTCGAAGGAGTCTTCCCGCAAGACTTGGCAGACTTCGTAGCCAATTCCATCCTGAAATGGAATTTCGCGGTAACCCTGAAGCGGTTCCGGTGATTGCGAAAGCTCGCGGATACGGATGACGGACTTCAACCGTCGCAACGGCGCTCCGCGAGCAGCGATTCGCAGCCCACCATGTCCGTTGTCCGCTATGTCCCAATTCACTGGTGCGATGATGGATAAGCCATCACGACCTAACACACGATTGGATTCATCCGGTGGTTCAGTGGGATACATCTCGCCATACAGGCCATTCGGATTCCGCATGTTCTCGACGGCCGGATACAGAATCGCGAACAATCCGCAAACAATCATGCCCACAACGATGACTTCCCACCAGCGAATTCGCAATCGGCTTTGCTGATTATCAGCCATACTAACACGGTTTCACCGAACGATCGGCACCTTACATGTGTCTGCCCGGCTCTCCGCTCTCCACCCTCTGCTCTCCGCCACGTATCAGCGTGTGACCGCTTGTCGCACGGGAATCACGATTCGCACGAAGGTTTCTTGGCGGGATTGTTTGGGTGTATGTTCACCGAAGGTGAATGTCGTTGCCGGTGTTTTAAGTCGTCCGAAGAGAATTGCCCGATCGTTGTGGAGTAAGTCCGTTAGATCGAGGGTTCGCAAGGCATTGTTCTGCAGTTTCGTGTACTTTGCTCCGCCGAGTTGGTTGTAGAACGTCAACGCCCGCAGGATTTCTGCTTCCGCGTACGGATGTGGTTTGTCGAGCGGACGATACACCGAGCGATCCTGACGGAAATCTAATTGGCCTGTCGCGCGGTCGGTTTCGGTGATGGTGTACTCGCCTGTGAGAAAACCCGTGAGGTCGCGTTGAGTGACTTGCGACCACACTGCT
The DNA here is from genome assembly GCF_984380535.1 of Thalassoroseus sp. Lineage (NCBI taxonomy): Bacteria > Pseudomonadati > Planctomycetota > Planctomycetia > Planctomycetales > Planctomycetaceae > Thalassoroseus > Thalassoroseus sp. The sequence continues at coordinate 404,339 of NZ_CFHRBF010000005.1, read as the reverse complement.
GGCGAGGCGGGCCATTGACGATCCGGTGCCAGCGGCAACACTTCGCCCGTTTCTCGATTGACGATATGCCGATACACACGCCGATCGTACGCGAGGAGCCATTCGTCAATCGGCTCCGGCAGATGATGGGTGAACGACCCTTGCAGTCTTCCGCTGCCGGTGTGCACGAGATCGCTTTCTACCAACGGAGCCGACTCCCCTGCATTTTCGGAATGCCAGCCAGCGGTGAAGCTGCCGGTGGACCAGAGTAGAATCGGATAGTTCTCCAACCCGGTCGCGGCGTTCGTAAACCGATAACCGGGTTGCCCCGCTCGCACACCCGCTTGTCGGTACAGTCCGCCGAACGCGTTCTCTGGCGTGGCGGACCATGTCATTTGCGTGTCTTCGGTCGACGCATCCGATCGGGCCCAGTCAACCGGTTCGGCCGACATTTCGTAGCGTTGGGCTTCCGGGGAATACACCGTTAACCAAGATTTTGTCCGGATGGTGTTGGAACCGCCGTCGATGTCGATTAGATCGAGCTGATTCGTCAGCAACTCCGACCCATTCTGAGCGCGAGCCATCCAAACCACGAGCACAGTCGCACCCACTATCCACATCGGCAACGTGACCCATGTGAGTTGCGGCCGTCTTAAGATGCGATGGACCAAGAAGAAATCCAACGGTCCCACGATCAGCAAATACAACAACATGATGCCAAGGATCGACCACAAACTGCCTCGCGCGATCGTAGAGAAATCCGCCTGAGTTGCGTGAATTTGCGACGCCAAATCTGTAATCCCGCTACTCGCCAACCGACCGGTTCCGGTCGAGATCGTCGCTTCCTCAGGGACACCCACGAGGAACTTCCGCATGAGGAATGGCAACGGTTTCCAATCGGAAAGTGGCGGACGATTCAGGTCTGTGCCGATGGCGGTCACTCGTCCAAAGCCGATCGGCACCTGCACGACCAACGGACCGGTCAGCGTCGAGACAACCGTCCGGCCGCCGCCCATGTTGGCATCGTCGCCGGGCGACTCGAATCGCACACCGGAGGGAAACGGCCGCCGAACTTCTAACGGCGTCTGCTTGCCCGTGTAAGATTCCAAACCTTGCAAATCGCGAATTGGTGTCGGTTCGAACTTCGGCAAGACCCTCGAAGAATCGTCCCCCGCGATCAGCGTTTTTCCGAGCGAACTGTTCCGAAATGCCTCGGCATCCGCACCGATTACCACGCAGAGATGTCCACCGAGCCGAGCCCAATCCGCGATTGCAGCCGTCGCCGTTGAACCGATTTCGTAATCCGAAAGAACTAAGATGGCATCGAGTGACTCGTACAAGTCGCCCGCTTCCGGCAGAGGGACGGAATCTTCCGAGACAAGCGGAATGTACCGAATCGGTGGCGAATCCTCGTCCTCAGTGACTTCCCAAGGCCCGCCAATGACACCGACCAAGAACTCCGATTGTTCAAGCGCGGGCAGCGTTCCGCCGAGACTCTTCGCCACGACGGTTTGGGTATCGCCCTCGTGCTCGGACTCCACCCGCACAGTCAGGGGTGTGCTGAGGCGGCCCGGTCGAAACCGCGTGGTGAGCACATGCTCGCCTTCGCCGTCGAGTGTGATCGGTTCACTCGGCAGGATGGTCAGGTTGCCATCGGGATCAGGCGATTCCACGACGAGCGTGACTTCACACGCCCGCGTCGCTTCCACTCGCACCGTGATCGGCGTCCAACGACCGACTTTGAAGAGATTCTCCGACCCGAAGCCGACTTGCTCGACAACCGCCGAAGTCACGGGGGAGTCGTCAAAGGCGAAACCGATCGGCGTTTCAGCCAGAACAAAAACCAGGCACAATCCAAGAGCACGCAGCATCACAGGTACGACCGAGACAGTAAGACACGAATGATGGAATGAACCCCCATCATAAAGCGTCCCCTAGCAACTCGGCAGTGTACCCCCCGAATTTTTCCGGCCCGCGAACCATCAAGAATTCATGAAGACCCGTTTCCGAACCAAATTCCCCGTGTGCCACGGCTCTGTGAGCCGTGTGTTTCCATCCACGTTAATCGGCACGGCTCACAGAGCCGTGGCACACAAGATTCAGCGCGGTGAGTCGGATTTTGTGCTCGCGGTTTGCATGGCGGATTCGTTTTGTTCCCGCCATTTGGTCAAACCTTCGTCGAGGAATTTCGCAAACTCTCCCCGTTCGCGTTCGAGTCCGGTGTACTTGGAGAGAATTGTTTCCCCGTTGGCCGTCACGACCGCGTAAGCGGGTAGCGAAACATCGCCGAACCAATCGTTCTGCAATTGGCGGTTTTGCTCTAAAATCGTGTCTTCACGATCTTGATCCGAGATGCCGGGAACGCTGTCGGTGTAGAGTTGCACGCGGACGAATTCATCGAGCAATTCCCGATTCTCTGGCTCTGCCATGCGTTTTTCCATCAATCGACAGTTCACGCAGTTGACGCCGGTGAAGTCGATAAACAACGAACGCCCGGATTCTTTCGCGAATGCCACCGCTGCGTTGAAGTCGAGGGAATAGACCAAGCCATCGTGGATCAGATGCGGCCCAAGTTGTTTCTCCAGAATGGCCGACGCGACTGGATCGTCAGCCACCGAATGCCCCGAACCGCCCTCATTCCCAAACTGTGGCGGAGCGAATGCAATGACTTGCTTGTCGAACCAGTTACTGGCGTTATCCGGTTCGGCCATCAGATAACCGATCCGCCACGTCAACAACGCGAACGGAATCGCAATTAAGATTCGCGGAATCGTGAGCATCTTGTTACTGGAATCACAGGAGAACCGCACGATCCCCAAGATGTACAAGGTTGTCATGGCGGCGACCAGGAACCAGATGAGCATCACCGTATCGAAGGCAAAAACCGTCGGCGGTGTGTGGTAGCTGAGTTCCGCGGTGCTGAGGAATTTCAAGGCAGCCCCGATTTCGAGCAGACCAAGCGTGACTTTGACGTTCGTCATCCACCCGCCACTCTTTGGCATACTTTTCAGGAACGCCGGGAAGAGTGCCAACAGGAAGAACGGGGCGGAGAACACGCCGGAGAACACAACCATGCCGATGATTGGCCACAGATAATCGCCTTTCGCCGCCCAGACCAACACCGTGCCCGCAACCGGGAAGGTGCAGGTGAACGAGACGAGTGTAAACGTGAGAGCCATGAACACGGTCCCCACCATGCCGCCTTTGGATTCTTTGTTCGACGACCATGTCAGCAACCACGACGGTACCGTGAGTTCAAAGAACCCGAGCATACTGATGCCGAAGAACACGAGCACCAAACCGAGAATCACATTCAACGTGACGCTGTTCGCGAACGCGTTGAGTGCTGCCGGTCGGAAGAGGATTGCGATCAGCAACCCCAACACGGTAAACGTCAGCATGATCGAACCGCTGTAGACCATCGCCAAGGTTGTCGGCCGGTGATGGGCCTTCTCCGCTTGTTTCAGGAAGAAGCTCACGGTGATCGGAATCATCGGGAACACACAGGGGGTCAGCAGGGATAACGCCCCGGAAATCGCCGCCCAACCGATGAAATAGGGCAACCCCTTCGCTTTGAGTTCCGCGCCCGCAGCGTTTGACTCCGACTTGTTGGTTTCGAGGGTTTCTCCGGATTCACTCGTGATTGTCGTCGGAGCAACAGCGACGGCATCGGGATCAAGCGAACCCAGATTGAATTCCAAATTCAACGGCACACACGAGTTGTCATTGCAGACTTGCCCGTCGTACTCGCCGATCACCCCGAAACCCTCATCGGCCGCCGCTTTCTCCACGGTAAATGTCCGCGACCAAGTCACTTCATCTTCGTAGGATTCTTGCTTCGCTTCTTTGAAACCGAGGTCGATCGTTTTCAGCTCGAATTTCCGGTCCGCTTTGAATTCATCTGATTTCGCTTTGAGATTACGGAGCGTGCCGATCTCGATTTTCGTCGCCTGAGCGGCATTGCCCGGCGGTTGAGTGATGGAATACGTGTGTCGTTCATTCGGCATCTTGACCGTGACCGACAACGTCACCGTATCGCCGGGTTCGGCATCGGTGGGCGATAAGCTCACCGTGACAGTCGCGACACCGGACTTCTTCAGCACATTCGAGAACTGCCCCGTGCTTCCCGCGACTGGCACACCATCCGCGAGCGTCACCGCAATATCGTGTTGGAACGGTCGGCAACTTCCCGCCACACACACTTGGTAATCGACGGCCCCCGTCAATTTCACTTCGTCAGTCGCCACGTCACCGGTGTATTCGTACTTCCGCGTGAACGTAGTCGTTTTGTAGAACTCTTCGACATCGCCTTCGAAGACCTCGTTGTATTCCCGCTGTGGTTTGTGGTCCGGCGTGAATTTGTCATCCACGGCTTTCAGCCCGGCGGTTTCCTTGATTTTGAAAACTGTCGGCCCGCCTTTGGGAGTGTTCTGCGAATAGATGTGCCCACCCTTCGGCACATTGATCGTCACTTCCAACACGACATGATCGCCAGCCTTCAAATCACCGGCTTTACCGTTGACCGGTTTCAATGCCGTAGTGACTTCCGACTTCGTCTTCGACTTTGGTTTGATCGACGTTGTATCGTTGCCGGAGTTGAACAAGTCCAACAGCGATTCGCCGTCCTCCTGTGCCGATAGCGGCGACAAACTCAGAGGAAAAATGAAAGCGACCGCTAGCAACGCGATGCCAATCCGCGAAAGCCGACGAATGGATGGATGATGCTTCAGGCCCATCGGTTCAGTCCTTGTTGATTTCGGCTTGGGTCATTCCAGCCGGGAATTCTCGATCACTTCCTGAAATCGAATTGATCGTTGTTCAAATGTCGTGATTTCCCAGCATTGCGTCTGTGAGGTATTCCACAGTTGTCGCAAGTCGCTGGGAATGGAACAATCCAAACATGCGAATTCTAACGAAAACCGGCCCCTACAACCAATGCGTCTTTCTCTGGGTCGTGTTGTTTGCCCAATATGTGAGTTTCGAGCGAAACGAACAAGCCCACGCCGAACCGCCTCGTGAAATCACCATTACCGATCCCCTACCCTACGGAGCACCGGCGGTCGACTACTTCGCCAAAAAAACCGACGACGTCGTTTCCCGCTGGCGAGACAGCATCGATCCCGACAAAATCTCCCTGAAAACACATTCGTCACGAGGATATCTCGACGAACTGTTGAACATGCTCGACGTGCCGGTTTCGTCGCAGATGTTGGTATTCACGAAAACTGCACTAAACCCGCGACTCGTCACGCCGCAAACTCCACGCGCGGTTTACTTTAACGACGATGTCAGCATCGGTTGGGTACCGGGTGCGGAGTCGGTAGAGATCGCCGCCGTCGATGCCGCCCGAGGGGTCATTTTCTCCACACTCGCCCAGCCACACGCGGACACAGAACCTTCACTCATCTTCCGTCGTGAACAACGCTGTCTCGCTTGCCATGCGGGTTCCGCGACCTTGAAAGTGCCAGGCGGGGTGATCAAATCATTCCGGCCCGACGAAATCGGCAAACCGATCAGTGGGTACTCCCGCGTGACGCACGAACTTGAGTTCCACAAACGGTTCGGCGGTTGGTACGTGACTGGCAAACATGGCGTTGCCGAGCATCGGGGAAACATCTTTGGCGAGATCGAAAAAACTGATCAGCGAATGAATCTGACCCGCTTAGACAGTTTATTGGATACGTCACCGTATCCGTCCGCCCATAGCGATATCGTCGCCCAATTGGTGTTTCATCACCAAATGCACGGTTGGAATCTGATGACGCGTGCGGGGATGGAACATCGACTCCAACGACGTTCGAACGTCGAGGAAGAATTGCTGCGGTATTTGCTGTTTATCGATGAAGCCCCGCTCCCAGCACCCGTGGAAGGCACCTCGGGTTTCGCTCAAGAATTTACCGCGTTGGGACCGGCCGATTCTCAAGGACGGTCGCTCAGAGACTTCGATCTCCAAACGCGACTGTTCCGCTACCGATTGAGCTATCTCATTTACAGCCAAGCATTTAGAGGTCTACCCGAAGCGGTGCAAACACGATTGTCACGTCGTTTGCGGGACATCCTCACGCAACAGAATTGCGACCCGCCGTTCGATCAACTGCCCTTTGTCGAACGGAGCGTGATTTGGGAAATCCTTCGTGAAACAACACCGAAGTTTACGGCGTTATCCGATTAGTTTCGCGGCGGCGTTGGATACTAGACCGATGTCGGAAACACGATTCGAAAGGTGCTGCCGATCCCCACTTCCGATTCCACGGTAATCCGGGCGTCGTGGGAGGTGACGATTTCACGAACCAAACTGAGCCCCAGCCCGTTTCCTCCGCTTTCGCCTCGCGATGTGAACCGAGGCTGCCAAATCTTCGGAAGATGTTCTTCGGGAATGCCAACGCCCTCATCGATCACCGCGACCTCCACGCCGTCATCGATCAGACGCGTCTGGACAATCACGGGCGAGTCATGCGGACTCGCATGAGCGGCATTTTGGATCAGGTTCACCAATGCAATCTCAATCGCCAACTCGTTCACCAACACCGGTGGCAAGTCGGGTGAACATTTCATCCGAACTTCCAGATCAACGCCATGCTCCGTCATCTGTGCGTATCTGATCGCGGTATCGACAATCGAATTGAGATCGGTAAACGATCGGTCTTTTCCATCTCCATAGGCGAACGAGAGTGTGCCTTTAACCAGGTTTTTACACCGATGCGACGCCTGTGTAATCAGCGTGAGACACTCCCGCAAGCGGTCTACCGACTGAGCTTGACCGACTAACCTCAAGGCCGTCTCCGCAGAGAAAACGATAGCACCAATTGGGTTTTTGATCTCGTGACAAACAGCAGCTGAAACGCGACCCAATGAGACGAGTTTTTCTCTCTCGATCGAAGAAACTTGGTGGCGAAGTCGTCTTCGTGGATCGATCATCAACCATCCTTTAACCCGAGTCAACCAGTAGCACGATGGAGTACATTATTACTGACCTATACTCAAATAACGGATTCGGCGAACCAGATTTGAAGCAAATCCAAACCGACTCCCAAGAAATTTTCAAAAACATCCCAGGCGATAACCGTTAGGACACTTACAAAATCGGCGCGTCAGGGAAGACCATCACAACGTAGGTAGATGCCCTAATTCACGAGTGTTTCGCGACATTCTTCTAATAAACGATTCTTGATCCACTTCCGAACAAAGAACAAGAACGGGAGTTGGCGGGTCAACTCGTACAGACCCGATGGCCGTGCCAGGGCGAAGTGAAGTTTTGTATGGGCGTTGATCCGGCAAACAATTTCCGCACCGACATAGTTCGTGAACACGAACGGTTCCAACAGTTCCACATCATCGGCTCGGATCTGATATCGCGCTCCGATCCCGTCGATCAACAGGCGTTTTTCCTGGGTGTCGAACAAGATCAAAACGTGATCGTCGCCATCGATCGAAAGTTTCATCTGCGAACGGTCGGCGTTCGACAATTCCGAGGACAGGACCGTTGCATCCGGGTTGCGAGCGATCAGTTCGTGGGCACGTTCGCCGATCAAGCCGCGAATAATTGGCCGGTCCGCGTACATCGGCATAAAAAAGAAGCCGAACCCGCTAAGCGAACAACACACCCCAATGATCAGTGGCCCGGTTTCCTCCCGAGACGCCAACCACGCCCCTAACCCGAGACACACAAACCCAAGGATCAACGCGATCAACCAGATTTTCCCCGGCGTCCAGCCCATCACCGGCCTTTCAGCGACCGGAATGCACAACGAACCCGGCCAATCAAACGGATCATCACAATCCGCCGACTTCAACTCCCGAATCGAAGCCTGAATCGCCGGGTACCGAAAATCCGTCTCCCAGGTTTTTGCGGCCATTAGAAATTCTTACAGTGCTTGAATTTCGATTGGCTCACCAACATCGAACGGAAGAACTGGGGTGCTAAGCAAAACCGACCAATAATGTGTCTGGCCATCAACCTTAAGAATGACCTCGCCATGTCCAGCCTCAATTGCCGAGTCGGCAGGAAGATCACGGAAGACAATGTGAGCAGGTCCGATTGCCGACAACTTGTAAGTTCGTTCATTTTGAACGAATATCAAGCTTATCTGTGCAGAGTGGTAAGGTCGTTCGCTGGCTACATTCATCATGCTTGAAGACTACCGAGAACCAAGAGCAAAAGCGAATGAATATGCGGAAGAAAAGGGAATGATCCTCCAGGCCGAACCGCTCGGATGGGGGTACGACGGAATCGTTGTATCGACTAACAAACGTTCGGCCATCAAAGCGTTCAAGTACAAGGAGCTTTTTCGAAAGGAACTTGCGGTCTATCTTCGACTTACCGAACGTGATCTAACATCGATTCACGAGTTTGTCATTCCACGCATGCTCGGCTATTGCGCACGGCGATGGCTAATTGAGATGGAGATTGTCGAACCTCCCTTTATCGTCGATTTTGCATCCGCCTATCTCGACACACCGCCCGATTACGATGATGAACTGTTGGAAACAGAAGAACGTAAACGTAGGGAAGAATTTGGAGACAATTGGTCAAAAGTCACCATCCTTCTCGCAAATCTTCGTCGACATGGAATCTATCTCGTTGACGCCAATCCTAGAAACATCGCATTTTCCGATCCCGATCACGAATCCGAATAACACGCATTTGCGGCTGCGACACCGGCACCTGGTGTGACGGTTACGGATTGATCACTCAAACAGCGTTCCAACGCGGCGAGGAACAGGAGCACATTGCGTTCGCTGCTGGCTTCGCCCATGAGGCCGATTCGCCAAGTTTTGCCCTTCATCGGGCCCAAGCCGGCCCCGATTTCGATGCCGAATTGGTTCAGCAATTGCCCGCGAACTTTGGCATCGTCGCAACCGTCGGGGATTTTGACAGCATTCAGCATCGGTAGTCGAATGCCCTCCGCGACGGCGTAATCAATGCCCATCGCTTCCAGACCAGCGGCGAGTGCCTGATGGTTCCGCAGATGGCGGGCATGGCGGGCTTCCAAACCCTCTTCGAGCACGATTCGCAATGCCTCATGCAGTCCGTAGTTCGCATTGATCGGAGCTGTATGATGATACGAACGCTGTTCGCCCCAATAATTGCGGATCATCGTCGTGTCGAGATACCAACTCGCGACTTTCGTTTTGCGATTCTCGATCTTTTCGACCGCTCGCGGGCTGAACGTGACCGGAGCCAATCCCGGCGGACACGACAAGCACTTCTGCGTGCCGCTGTAAACCGCATCGAGTTCCCACACATCGACTTCCACCGGAGCACCGCCGAGTGACGTGACGGTATCGACAAGTAACAACGCCCCGGCATCGTGCACGATCTTCGAAATCTCTTCGAGCGGCTGATGCGCCCCCGTAGACGTTTCCGCGTGCACGATTCCTACAACCTGTGGCGAGTGTTGCTCGATGGCCGCTTTGACTTCCGCCGGATCGAACACCTCACCGAACGGCCGTTCGATGACGGACACTTCCGCCCCTGCACGCTCGGCGACATCGGCCATCCGCCCGCCGAACACGCCGTTCTTGCAGACCAACACGCGATCGCCCGGTTCGACCACGTTGACCACGCAACATTCCATCCCCGCGCTGCCGGTCCCGCTGACGGCCAGCGTGAGTTGGTTCTCCGTGCGGAACACCTGCCGCAACATCGTCTGCATTTCGTCCATGATCCGCAAGAAATACGGATCGAGATGCCCCACCGTGGGAGCCGCCATCGCCGCCAAAACCCGCGGCGAAATCGCACTCGGCCCCGGCCCCATCAAAATCCGCTCCGGCGGTGAAACGGGAGCGGGTAAATCGGTTGTTGTCATCAAATGTTCTCCTAGAATGAGCGTTGGAGGATTACTCTAACAAAATCGCTCCAGAGTTTCCGCTAATCACCTGTCGCGACAAACACTCGCCGATAGCCGTTTTGGAGACAAGACATGAAGTGGTTCACCGCGGCCATCTGCACCTTCCTTGTTGGCTCCCGGCCACTATTGTTATGTGGCGAGATCACTGAACCGGTCGTCGCAGACTTCGACTTTCTCAAAATCGCGGTGAACTCAAAGCATGTCTTGGCAGTCGAAACCGGCATGAATTTTCAGCCGATCTGGGTGCTCGACATCAAGAGCGGGGAAGTCGTTCGCCGCATCGATCCCGATTGGAAACGGGTGGAAGACAACTACGCCTTCTGTGCGGTTGCAATTTCGCCGGATGGCCAAACGATTGCATCACAGTGCAACGATGGAGCGATTCGATTTTGGAATCTGAAGTCTGGGAAGTTGTTCGCCAAACAAAAACTCCCGATTCGTGCTCTTTTTTCGAATTCTTCGAGCCTGGCCTATTCCTCGAATGGCAAATTTCTCGCGACGGCGTTACCCAAAAAAATTGTGGTTTGCGATGGCGCCACTGGCAAGCAAATCGCTCAATTCCCACATGCTGGCCATTCGGTTGCCTGGACACCGGACAACAAATTTCTGGTTTCAGCCAACGGAAATAGCGTTTCCATCATCGAAGTCGAGACCATGGCGATGGTCAATCATTTTTCTCCGAAATCGAAAGACTTTCGCACGATTTCATCGATTTGCGTCTCATCCGACGGCAAACTAATTGCCGTGGGTACACAATGGCAAGGCGTTGTCGTGTTCGACTCCGCGACCGGAAAAGAAAACGCAAGGATGAATCGACACCGCGATTGCGGGGAAGTGATGTTCAGCCCAGACAGCAAATTCCTCACGGCCGTTCGACAGCGGTCTCCGATCATCTGTGTCTGGGACATGCACAAGCGAAAACAACCCGTGATTCTCGGCCCCCACCAGAAGAACATCACCGACTGCGGATTCGCATCATTCCGGAATTCACTCGTGGTGGCCGACAATAGTCAGACGATCACGCTTTGGGATTGGCAGAAGGAAACTATTATCTGGGAGACGACCCTTCCGAAACTCGAAGTGCCTCGCGAAAAAGGTCGAGAGTTATCCCGTTTTCAGTCAAATCGAGATAATGTCTTGCGTTTCCTCGAAACCGATTGACGCCTTAGCTGCATTTCATCGCAACAAATCAATCGCGAACTTGGCGGTCGCACGAGGGCTTCCTAAACTGGAAAGCGTTGGTAGTTTCTGTCCCATTGGATTGAACCGTCAGTTCTTCGCATGAAAATTCTCTACACTCTCCTAATTGCGTTGGCCCCATTCAGTCTGTCGATATCCGATTCTTACGCCGCCACGCTCCTCGCCGGGGCCGCGAAAGTGGACATTACGGATTTCGACGCCGGGCCGGTGAATGATCCGATGTATGCTCGGGCGTTGGTCGTGAAGAACGACACCACGACGGTGGCGATGATTACCGTCGATGCGGTGGCCATTGGCGAGATTGGGCCGATTGGGGACGATTACCTGCCGGCGGTGCGGGGGGAATTGAAAAAACTCGGCATCCCTCCGACGCAGGTGATCGTCAACGCCAGCCATTGTCACGGCCTCGTGTGCGATGATGCCGACCAACGCACGATTCAAGCGGTGAAGCAAGCTATCGAGAACTTGGTTCCGGTGCGGATTGGTGTGGGAACCGGGCACGAGGATCGAGTTTCGATCAATCGGCGATTGAAGCTCAAGAACGGTCGTGAAATCGACGTGCGACATGCCTACTCGATGCCCGCCGATGAAGACGTCGCCGAGGTCGGGCCGATCGACCCGGAAATCGGCGTACTGCGGTTGGACCGGATGGATGGCCGGACGCTCGCCGTTGTCTACAACTTCGCGTGTCATCCGATTCAGGGAGCCGCCAGCAAGGGGAACACCGCCGACATGACCGGGTTCTCATCGAAGGTCATCGAAGAGAATACCAGCGACGGAGCGGTCGCTTTGTTTGTTCAAGGGTGCGGTGGCGACATCAATCCGGTGTTCTACAAGCACGTCGATCACCCCCGCGACGCCGAACCCCTCGGCAACCAATTGGGTCTGAGTACCTTGCAGGCGTACCGCAAAATTACGCCGACCGAAGACGGTCGTCTGCAGGTCATCAATGAGACGTTGAAACTTCCGCGAGCCGACAATGCCGAAAAGATTGCAGCGACCGAGTCCGAAATCGATCGACTCTTGAAGACCCTTCGTGGCACGAGTTTGAACTTCAAGACGTTTATGCCGTTGGCGGTGAAGTACAAACTCTCGCCGGAGTTTCCATCGTATTACTCGCACCGTTACATGCACGACGAAAAACTCGGCCGTCACGATTTGCCGAACTTGGACGCCGAGAACCGGCAGAATATGGAACGCTACATCGCGAACATTCACACGATGGAGCAGTTGACGCGACTCCAAACGAACTTACGATTACTCAAGAAACATCAAGCACAAAATATCGCCGCGGGCAGTCGGACGGTGGATGTGGAACTCGTCGCGATGCGAATCGGCGATTTCACGTTGCTCACCTTCCCCGGCGAACTCACGGTGCAAATCGGGCTGAACATCAAAGAGGAACTCAATCGCGAAAACACGTTCGTCGCCGGTTACACCAACGGCTACATCTATTACGCTCCCACAACGGAACAACTGTTGAACGTCGGTGGTGCCCAAGAAGACAGCGACTGCATCCTCGCCCCCGATTGGCACCCCATCTTCGAAACCAAAGCCGTCGAGATGTTAAAGAAGATCACGAAGTAGAACGTAGGGTGCGTGGTGATTCGCGATCCATTTACGAAACAGCGCCTCAAATGCGGAATCAATACATTATCATCGGTGCTGGTCTTCTTTGTGCTGCGATTGCTACTCCAATCATTTCGCATCGTTGGTTGAGTCATACAATATTCTATGTTGGGCTAACTATTTTTATTGGTATTCCGCTGCTCGCCGGCCTAATGCACAATCAAACGTCAACTTTGGCAACAATACTCGCAGTCGTTTTGCTCGGGACATGTCCAATCGTATACATTGTCTGTCAGAGTGGCCCTTCTCAGGCCGAGTCCCTAATTGGCGGATACTTCCTGTTCACCGGGTGGACTCTAATATTTGTATTCACAAGCTGGTTATCAAGATCGTTTCACTTGCGTAAGTGGGGATCAGCCGCCGTTGCAACGTTCATGACAATGACATCAGGCATCGCAGTTTGGTTTGTATTGTTCATGTTCCTAATCTTTGAATGAGTTTGTAGAGTACGTCGCGTAAGATTGCGGATTTGTGAGATTGTAAGGAACATAAGCTATCACAGAGAAAGAAGTTGTGTGCCACTGCTAGCTTGCCTAGCAGTGCGAGTGACCAGCCGTCCGGGAGTCGCCGGAAACACTGCTGGACAAGCCAGCAGTGGCACCCGTTAACGCTGACAAATGCGAAATCGTACTCGATGCACCAAATTGCAATGTCGAATTGTGGTGCGTCACGACGCACCCTACGAAGACAGATGAGAATCGAAGAGTTATGACAAAGCGTGTGGTCCTCGCGATGAGTGGCGGGGTGGATAGTTCGGCGTCGGCTTACTTGCTGCAGGAGCAAGGGTACGAGGTGATCGGGTTGTTTATGCGATCCGGAGCGACCGAGGAAACCGCCTGCGCGATCAAGCCCGGCGAGTTACCGATCATTAGTTCCGCTTCGCATAAGCAGGGGTGTTGTAGTGCGTCGGATGCCGCCGATGCTCGGCGGGTGGCCGATGCGCTCGACATTCCGTTTCATGCATTGAACTTCGAGAATGGATTCGGGCGGATCAAGGATTATTTCGCCGACGAATACCTCGCCGGTCGCACGCCGAATCCGTGCGTGATGTGCAACAACTGGCTGAAGTTCGGCAAACTCTGGGACTTCGCCGAGCAAGTCGGAGCCGACCACATCGCCACCGGCCATTACGCACAACTCGCGGACGTCGATGAGGATCAACCCGCTCTCGTGCGGGGAATCGACGAAGGCAAAGACCAATCGTACGTGCTGTTCGGCATCCGCCGAGACTTGCTCGACAAGATTCTGTTCCCCGTCGGCGAATTCGAAAAGCCGCACCTGCGGGAACTCGCCCGACGCGTCGGTATTCGCACGGCGGACAAGAAAGACAGCCAGGAAATCTGCTTCATTCCCGATCAGGATTACGTCGGTTTCATCGAACGCTATCGCGGTCCACAAGACACCACCGGCGAGATGGTCGACACCAAAGGCGAATTCATCGCTCATCATGATGGCTTCGAAAATTTTACGATTGGCCAACGCAAGGGGCTGGGTGTGGCGTTCGGTTCGCCGCGGTATGTGGTCGCCATCGAAGCGGAGACCAAGCGAGTTGTCATCGGTGAAAAAGAAGACCTCGCCCGTCACACGCTCGAAGCCGACCGATTGAATTGGCTCATCCCCGATGTGCCGACGAAAATCCGTTGTCGAGCGAAAATCCGTTACCGGCACGACCTCGCCGACGCCGTCGCAACGGTCACGGACGAGGACCGTCTCCATGTCGAGTTCGACGAACCCCAATACGGCGTCGCCCCCGGTCAAGCGGTCGTGTTATACGACGGCAACCGCGTGCTGGGCGGCGGTTGGATTCGGTGACGAGTCCCAATGGTGACTAACGCGAAATAATTTTCAGACTCAAGTAGTACATCCATACGAAAATCGCTAACAGGTTCAGCAGAAAACCGAACCAAGCTCGCCAATTCGGGGTTGCGTTATGGTCATCGCAATAGTTCATGTAACGGTACAGCAAACCAACGGAGTAGATTTGGAAAGCTGGTATCGGTAAGAAAAAAACAAACATCAGTCCAATAATCGATGATCGCCAGCCCAGAAGCAAACACTTGTTCGCTTCATTTTCCTCATCAGTTAATTCTGGTTCGAGCTCTTCAAGAGACTCGTCTTTCAATTCCACTTCGTCCTCATCTTCGCGGATCTTTTCGCCACATGAGGGGCATTGGTACGGCGGGGCCGTGAATGGTTCCCCGCACATTGGGCAGGCGATGGGTTCGGGCTCGCCGGTGAGTTGCGGTTCCTCGAGGAAGGTCTCGTCGCCATCGATGGTGTGGCCGCAGGACCAGCAGACTTCGTAACCGGCTTCGACTTCGTTGCCGCATTCGGAACACGTCCAGGCGGGCGTTGCGGATTCCTTATCATCCAAACTCAACGCACCGCGAGCTTTGGCAACGTCGGTTTCGGCCACTAATAACTTGACACCACCCAAGAATGAGCCGATCGACAACGCATCGGCCGTCGCGCCACCGTCGACGTAGGCTTTGACGCCGGCCTGTTCCAAACGGACTTTATGAAGTTCCGCATCGTGCGCGGTCGGGTACGTCGCGAGGGTCACAAGATTCATGCGGAGTTTCAATTTGTTTGATCAATGAAATACAAAGCCCAAGGGTCCCAACCCCTGGGATCCGCCGGTTGGGACCGGCGGCTTGGAGTTTTCGTCCGAAAATGATGTAACATATCGGGCAGCGACGCCAAATACCGATAGGCGTTTGCTGGAGAATCTTAACCGTCGAGGCCGCTATGGCTAGCAGTGTGTTGTCCCGGTATTTGAATCCTGATGTCCTCAGCCGCGTGGCGGATCGGGCGATCGAACCGCGGGGGTTGGTGTTGGGGAATTTGGCAGGGGCTCATAAATCGCCGCTTTCCGGGTTTGCGGTCGAGTTCGCCGGGCATCGCGAGTATGTGCCGGGAGATGATCCAAAGCACGTCGACTGGCGGCTGTACTTCACGCGGGACAAGTACTTCATCAAACAGTACGAACAGGAGACGAACTTTACGGCTCATCTTCTGATCGATGTGTCCGCGTCGATGCGGTATGGCGACGGTTCACAGCAGAAGTTGCTGTATGCGGCTCAGTTAGCGACGACTTTGGGGTATTCCGTCATTCGACAGAACGACAAAATCTCGCTGGCGACGTTCGACGAAAAACTTCGCGGGTTCGTGCCTCCGTCGAATTCGATGGCTCAACTGCACCGTATGACGGATCATCTCGATGAAATTGAACCGGTCGAGACCACGAACATTGCCCCCGCACTCGGCGAGTTTGCTAGCCGACTCGGTCGTCGGGAGATTGTGTTTGTTTTCAGCGATTTTCTAGGCGATCCCGACGAACTCGAATCGCCGCTGCAACGGTTGCGGTATAGTCGGCATGATGTCGTGTTGTTCCACGTGATGCACCATCACGAGTGGGAATTCGAGTTCGAAGGCATGGTGAAATTCCTGGGCTTGGAAGTCGAAGACGAATACACGACGCAAACCGAAGACATCCGTCGTGGCTACTTGGAAGCCGTTCGCGAACACACGCGAAAGTTGGACGAAGTCTGCCAACGCAACCGCGTGGAATGCGTGCCGGTCGACACCAGCCGCCCGCTCGCCGAAGTGCTGATCGACTACCTCAACCATCGCAGCCGTCAAAATCGCGGCCGGTAGTGGTAGCGGAGAGCGGAGAGCCGATAAGAAGCTGAGATTCCGGTCCTGGGTCCTGGCCTCTTGTCCCTTGACCTGATCTCCCGCCCCTTGACCGGGAAATTGTGCCCATCTATACTCGCCGATCCGGCAAATGGCTTGCCAATTCGCATCAATTTTCGACTTCGCTGACCGCCGCTCGTGAGAATGGATCGATGAGCAACGAACTCAAACAACAAGATCAACCCCATCACCATCACGAAGAAAGTGAATTGGAACGCTGGGGGAAAGCGGCGAAGGCCTGGCTGGAAAAGAACGGCGTGCCATTGGCAATCGGGTTGGCCGTCGTGGCTCTGATCGCCGCCATCGGGATTTTCTGGTCCCGCAGTGCCGCCGCGACGAAAGCCGCTCGTTGGGAGCCGATGATTACCGCCAACGATGCCGAACGCTTCGCCGAGATCTCCGATGAGTTCAGCGGCACTGTCGTCGCGGATTGGGCTCGTTTGAAGGAATCGCAACGGGCACTCGCCGAGGGTATTCAACTCTCGATGACTGACCGCGAAGGCAGTATCGCCGAACTGACTCGGGCTCGTGACGTTCTGGAAGGACTGCTGAAAGACGACATCAGCGATATCATCCGCGAACGTGCGTTGTACGCTCTTGGAAATACGATGGAAACGCTCGCCGGTGTGGATGTCGGCAAAGACGGCGAGAACGTGGAAGGCGTGGAACCGGCGATCGAAGTTTATCAACGACTCGTGCAGACGTACCCGAATTCGGTGTTCTTCGAACCGGCTCAACAACGGATCGCTGCTCTGAAGTCGCCCGAAACGCAAGACTTCTACGCATGGTACAAGAAGCAAGACCCGTCACCACTCGATCGCGAAGGCCCGCAGGATAACCAACCACCCGGTTCGCCAAGTGACTTCCGACCGCCGGCAGCCCCTGGTGATGGGCCGATGTTGCCTGGTAGCGACGATGCCGATGCTTTGAACGAGTTCGAAAACTTCATCAAAGACATCGAATCTGAAAAAGCCGACGGCGAAAAGACCGACACCGAAAAAACGGACGAAGCAAAACCCGCGTCGGCTGAGAAATCCAACTCGGAAGCTCCCAGCGAAGCAGCCGCCCCTGAAGAGAATGACGGTCCTGCCTTGCCGACCCCGGATGCGAACGACGATGTTTCGCCTGTCGAAACGGAAGCAAAGTAGGGGATCTCGACAATCTCTGATGTAGAGAGTGGAGGGTCGGGAGTAGAGAGTCTTGGTTTTGTGCCGCTTCGGTTTTTCACTCTCCACCCCCTATTCTCAACCCTCTACATAAGAAACAGATGACCGACCCGCCGCCCTCTTTGGAAAACGCTGAGCCGATTGAAATCACGGTCGAAGCTCGCGCTCACGGGTGGCGGTTGGACCATTATCTCGCTCGGTTGTTCTCGAATTACAGCCGCGGTTTGTTTCAGACGGCGATCTCGCAGGAACGGGTTCTCGTCAACGGAGTGGCTGCGAAACCGTCGCGTCGGGTGCGTGTCAACGACCGCCTGACGGTGCAACTTCCGAAAGAGCCCGATTCCAGTTTGCAGCCGGAAAACATTCCGCTCGATGTGCTCTTCGAAGACGATTTTCTGGTCGTCATCAACAAGTCGGCGAACATGATCGTGCACCCCGGCAAAGGGAATTATGGCGGTACGCTCGCCGGGGCGTTGCAGTTTCACTTCGATTCCCTCAGCGACATGGCCGGGACACTTCGCCCCGGCATCGTGCACCGTTTGGATCGTGACACGACCGGCGTGCTCGTCGTCGCCAAGAACAACCAGGTTCATGGCCGTCTGAGTGCCCAGTTCGAAGAACGCAGCGTCGAGAAGGAATACCGGGCCATCACTTGGGGTCACATCGAGTTCGACAGCGATTTCATCGAAACGCACACGCGGACGCATCCCAAAGCCCGCGAGAAAATGATGACTTGCGAACCCGGCGGCAACGCCCGCAAAGCGAGCACATTCTACGAAGTGCTGCGGCGGTTCTCGTTGCCGAACGGTCAGAAATTCACGTCGGTCAAGTTGCTACCCAAAACCGGCCGCACGCACCAACTCCGCGTGCACATGCAACATCTCGGCACCCCGATCGTCGCGGACCGCTTATACGGCGGACGCAAGGAACTCAAGAAATTGGTGCTCGATGAAAACGCGACCGATGGCGAAGACGTCCTCATTGCCCGCCAAGCGTTGCATGCCCATCGGTTGAAATTCAATCACCCCGAAAGCGGCAAACCGATGGAATTCATCGCCCCGCTACCGGAAGACATCGAACAAACCCTCGCCGCCCTCGAAGCAGCGGAGTAGAACTTCCGTGTGCCACGGCTCTGTGAGCCGTGCCGAGCGATATCTAACCCGAACAGCACGGCTCACAGAGCCGTGGCACACATGATCAACTCAAGCAGCGCGACGAGTTGCGGTGCTTTGTTCGTACCAGGCGACGGTGCGTTTGAGACCTTCTTCGAGGTCCATTTTGGCTTGCCAACCGAGGAGTTGGTTGGCACGGGTGGTGTCCAGACACCGTCGTGGTTGGCCGTCGGGTTTGGTGGCGTCCCATTCGATCTTGCCAGTGAAACCGCAGGCATCAGCAATCAACGTGACTAACTCGCGAATCGGAATTTCGCGACCGGTGCCGAGGTTGATCGGGGTAGGTTCGTCCATGACTTCCGCCGCCCGCACAATTCCGCTGGCGGCATCATCGACGTACAAAAACTCCCGCGATGCCGACCCGGTGCCCCAACAGGAAATACTGGGTTGGCGAGTGTCACGGGCTTCGATGCACTTGCGAATGAGTGCCGGGATCACGTGTGACGAACGCGGATCGAAATTGTCGCCCGGTCCGTAGAGATTCACCGGCACCGTGACCGCACTCTTCATACCGTACTCTTGGCGGTAGGCATCGAGCATCACGAACAAAGCTTTCTTTGCCA
Organism: Thalassoroseus sp.; assembly: GCF_984380535.1. Classification (NCBI taxonomy): domain Bacteria; kingdom Pseudomonadati; phylum Planctomycetota; class Planctomycetia; order Planctomycetales; family Planctomycetaceae; genus Thalassoroseus; species Thalassoroseus sp. The sequence goes on along the minus strand of NZ_CFHRBF010000005.1, from coordinate 385,083 downwards.
CACCGTAGGGGGCGTTGGTTTCTTCGGGGTAGCCGTTCCAGATGTCTTCCTCAGAGAACGGCACCGGAGCGAATTTGGGATACGCGCACACCGTTCCGGCTTGCACGAATTTCTTGACGCCGCACAGCCGAGCATGTTCGACAAGATGCAAACCCATCGCCATGTTCGCATAGAAGAACCGACCGGGATGTTCACGGTTCGCCCCGATTCCGCCGACTTCCGCCGCCAGATGAATCAATACGTCCGGCCGAAAGTGCGCGAACATCCGCCGCACACCGGCTTCGGTCGTTAGGTCGTAGTCCTTCCGCCGAGGCACATCAATGTGTTGACAGCCACGTTCACGGAGCAGTTCACACACCACGCGACCAAGAAAGCCCGCGCCGCCGGTGACGGTGACTCGTGTATTCGTCCAGTTCATCGAAGTGTTTGTCATGGCTAATCCAATTTGTTCAATTGGGCATCGAAGTCTTTGTTGATCGTTTCCCGGAAGCCCGGATGGGAGACAAGTTGAACAGCATGACTCAAAGCAGACTGAGCTTCCTGGCGGATCTGCGTGTTCTTGTCGTTGCGTGCCACGCGGGTCAGAGCGGGCAAGACCGTATCGGCGGGGAAATCCGGATGACGCGCGGCCCACGCGAGATGGATCACCGCAATCGTCCGCACTGCCGCGCGATCGTCATCGAGCAACTCGATCAATCCGGGAACCGCGACCGTGCCCATGGCCAAAATCGCGAGGTTCGCTCGATTCGACTTGGCAGCACGCTGTCGAGTCGCTTGGGAATATCCCGCTTGCTCGATGTTTGCCTTCTGAGCAATCGATGGTTCGTCCAACTGCGCAGCTACTTCGACGAGCGTCAGCAGAATCTCTGGATGAGCCGCGAGGGTTTTCTCAAGCTTCAGCTGCGACGGAGCTTTTGGTAGCGAAGGCGGTGCATACGGCGATGGTTGACCGTACGGGTTTGTTGCCACCGGTTCCGCAGCCATTGTGCCAGCTGCTAGGAACCCGAAAGCAGTCGCGAGACTCAAAGCGTGGAAGACATGTTTCATGGGTGAACTCCCACTTGCGTGAATTGCATATTCACAGTGTTCTGGAGATTTCGGCGATAATTGTCGTTGGACAGTAGGCTAATCAGCATTGCTAACCCATGCTGAGCGGCTTCCTTCACTTGTGGATCAGCATCTTCCTGAGCCACCCGACTGAGCGCTGTCACAACGGTTTCCACCGGGTATTCGACACTGTCATCCAAGGCGGCGAAGGCGAGATTCTGAGCGGCCGCCGTGCGATACTTAGAATCCTCATGTTCGAGCATTTTCAAGTGCGCGGGGATCGCTTTCGTCCCGAGACTCACGATCGCTCGCATTGCTTCGTCTTCGTTTTTCCCGTCAACGACCATTTTGACGATCTGCACCATGATTTCCGGATGGTCATTGATGACCTTGCCGATCGCGGCTTTTTCCGCGTCTCGTGAGGCCCGTTTTTCTTGAAGTGCTGTGGCGTCTTGCGGTTGCAATTGCGGAACGGTCCCGGTGATGCTGTGCCCGATTTGCTGCATCTGCGCGACAACTTCGAGATCGAGATCGCCCATCTGGACGATACCGCCATTTTGGGCCGCCGACTCCGCCATCTGCCGAGCGGCATCTGGGTTAGAGTTGAGATAAGCCTGCACCGCTGCGCTGTACTGCTGCACGAGAGCGGGGTTTGCGGGCGGGACCGGCTTGGGTGCCGAGGCGGGATCATCCGCCAGAATCGATTGCGACACCAAGAGCAGAACCCAAGTGAACACAAAACGGGCAGATGCAGTCATCATCGATTCTCCGGTTGAGACCGTTGACTTGAGGTCGCTTCCCATCATCACCCCAGACCTCATCACATCATCAGCAACTCACGCCGCTTTGCGGGGGTACTTCGGAAATGTGTGGCCGGCTTCACGGAGAGTCTTCTCGCGGGCGGCGAGTTCCACGTCTTCCTCGACCATCATTTGCACGAGTTGTTCGAAGCTGACTTTCTGTTGCCAACCGAGCTTCTGTTTCGCTTTCGTGGCATCGCCGAGGAGCAGATCGACTTCCGTCGGACGGAAGTAACGCGGATCGATCTCTACGAAGTCTCGGTAATCCAGATCGACGCACGAAAACGCCAATTCCAGAAATTCGCGAACCGAATGTGTCTCACCGGTTGCGACGACGTAATCCTCGGCTTGTTCTTGTTGAAGCATCAGCCACATCGCTTCGACATAATCACCGGCAAAACCCCAGTCGCGTTTGGCGTCGAGATTGCCCAGGTAAAGTTTGTCCTGCAAACCGTGCTTGATCCGACCGATGCCAAGTGTGATTTTCCGTGTGACGAAAGTTTCGCCGCGACGGGGGGATTCGTGGTTGAACAGAATCCCGTTGCTGGCGTGCAATCCGTAGGCTTCGCGGTAATTCACGACTGCCCAATACGAAAAGACTTTCGAGCAGGCATACGGGCTGCGTGGGTAGAACGGCGTGGTTTCCTTCTGCGGTGTTTCGACGACTTTGCCGAACATCTCGCTTGATGATGCCTGGTAGAATCGAATTTCCCGACCGGTGGTGTCCTGCACTTCGCGGACGGCTTCCAACAATCGCAGTGTGCCCATCGCATCGATGTCAGCGGAGTCGAGCGGCATATCGAAGCTCACCCGCACATGGGATTGGGCCCCGAGATTGTAAAGTTCATCTGGCTCGACAGCGTCGAGCACACGACGCAAGCTGTTCGCATCGGAGAGGTCGCCGTAATGCAATTTCAACCGCACATTGGGGTTGTGGGGATCTTGATAGAGATGATCGATCCGCCCGGTGTTAATCGTCGAAGCCCGCCGGATTAGCCCGTGAACTTCATATCCTTTGGAGAGCAACAACTCGGCCAAGTAGCTCCCGTCTTGCCCGGTGATGCCGGTGATGAGAGCAACGGGTCGGGATGTGGAATCGTGGGCGTCCATGCGTTTTCCTGTCTCTTGCGTCCTGCAGCCGATCGAACCGTCGCGGTGTAACGGACGTGTGGAAATGCGTCAATAGCGAATCAGAGCTGAGAGTGGGGAGTTGAGAGTGAGGAGTAGAGGGTGGGATAGCAATGTCATTTCACAACTCTCTACCCCCTACCCTCCACAGCCGTCATTGCCCTGCGTACCGCACGGGGGCAGCGCCGGTGCCGTAGTCGTGACCGAGACCGGCTCGGTAGTCCGGCGATCCGGTTTCCGGGCGGAGGTTGTAGTCTTCGGGCCGGTAGGAATGGTATTCGTCAGGCCCGGTCATCATACCGGGAGGAATTGCCGGTCGGTCCGCTGAACCTTGGCCCCATTGTCCGCGTTGGGTGGCCAACTGCTGCAATTCCGTGTTGTAACTGGCGGCATGTTCTTGGCGTTGACGATCATAGGCGTCAAGTGGTCCGGGATTCTGTGGAGCGTATTGCGGGGGATTCGTCATTTCCGATTGTCGGTCGTATTGGCCGGGATTCTGCGGAAACGACCCGTTCTGATCGTACCGCTGGTCCGCAGGAACACCCGGCTGCGGCTGATGGGCATTGCTCGGTTGAATCACTGGCAACCCGTTGGAGTTTGTGGAACCGTTCGCGTGTGGCCATTGGCCGGGAGTGGTGGTCGCGGTATCGAATTGATTGTTCCAGTTCGATGAACTGTATTGATCCTGTGTGCTCCAGTCAGGAGTCGCAGGCCGATCGTGCCAACTTGGTGTGGCTGTTCCCTGAGTTTGCGAGTTCGATCCTGGCAGTTGACGACGTGGCGGTGCCTGGACTCGTGGTTGAATGATCGGTGCAGCCGATCCAGAGGCCATCGTCCGTGGTTGCCCGTTGGTCGGCATATTGTCGGACGACCGTAACCCCGGGAACATTGCGCCCGGTCCGGTTTGCATCCCGACTTCAGCGGCTTGTCGAGCGACGGTGTAATCGGTTTGCTGAATGGCTCCCGAGCGAACTCCCGATGCGTTGCGAGAATCGTACTGCGCTTGGGTCGCGGTTGGGATTTGTGACCAATTTTGCTCCGGGATGTTCTCCCAACGCGGAGCTTCCGGCCGATTGTCGATTGCATTGTGTGTCGCAACCGATTCCGACGGATTACCCATGTTCCGAGCATTCATGTCGTAACGGGTGGTGTGCGCTGGCGAAACCGAGTCGAAATCGGCATTTCGAACGCCGCTGTTCTCTGGCATCTGCGGACCGTACGCCACTTGAGTCGTGGTGCGTGGATCGGGTGCCATTAGGCCGCGATCGTAGTCCCGTTGCCCTTCTGCGATCATCCGAGGATCATGCGACGGTGACTGAGTTCGCGTCGGCCATTCTTGTGCGGACATGGGACGTGGTCGGGTTGCCTGGGAAGTTCGGTCAATATCCCGTAGCACGGTCGCAAGATGTTCATCCGGAATGCGGCCGTCTTGGGGCGGGTAGTTGTTCTGCGGTTGGCGATGCGGCAGCGAACGGTTCCGACGTTCCGGGGCAAGTTCCGCAGGTGACTTCGTCCGAGCGGCGGCCATCTTCTGACGCATCCATTCGTTCGGGTCCACTCCTTCGGGAGGCATATTGGAGTCCAAGTTCATCGGTCGACCGGCAAGCCCGTTCGATGCTGGCGGCGAGTGTGGTGGTACTCGCGGCGTCGGCGGGCTCGTCCGAGCGGCAGCCATCTTCTGACGCAACCATTCGTTCGGGTCCACCCCTTCCGGCGGTGTGTCGGTGTTCAAGTCCATTTGCCCACTGTTCGGTCCGTCGTCGAACAAACTCGCCAGCGTTTGCGATGCTTCCCGTGGACTTTGGACCGTCCGCAATACCGACTCGGCTTTCGAGCGATCAAACAAGACGGAAAGGTTGTCGCGAGCGTGGCGATGTCCGGGGTCGGCCTGCAATGCTTCCCGCAGGAACTTCTCGCTTTCGATCGGTCGCCCTTGCAGGAAGTAGGAGTATCCCAAATCGCTGAGCAAGTCCGCATCGGTCGGTCGCCCGCGGAGTGCTCTGAGGTAATGTCTTTCGGCTGTCGCGTACTGACCACCTCGATCTGCAAGAATTCCGAGCCGATGATGAGCCACGGGATGATCGGGTTGCTCGTCGAGCACAAGTTGATACAACCGACGGGCTTCGTCCGCGTTGCCCCGCACAACGGCCTCGTGTCCTTGTTGCAACAATCCTTGCACTCGGGGCGGATCGGCAGCGGGTCGCCCCAACTGCGAGGCGGATTCACGGCCTCGACTCACGAATTTGTCGAGTTCCTCATGTTCGCGATCTTTCGTCGGGGAGAACGCCTCACGAATGGCGGCCGGGTCCGACGAACTCGCGGTGCCCCCCCCGAAGAACGGTGGCGATTGGCAACCGCACAACATTACGCTGCCGGAAAGAGTTAGCAGGCCAACAGATGCGGCTCGGCGGAAACGTTGTTGCATCGGGTGATTCTCCCGGATCGGTCCAATCATACGCACGCCAGCGGAGACAACATCGCGAACCGCGATTTCCACGGACGAATCGTACCTAGCGAATGCCGATTGGATTCGAATGAAGAGTTTTGAAGAGATTTCGGAGAAAGAGTGGCGCGGGTTATAGATTGCTTCAAGTTCCGTGTCGAGACCAATTCCGAACCGAGAACGTTGCAATCTTCCGCAGACCACAGATGTTCCAGAGAAGCTTGGCAACCTGGATAAGTTATCAGGTTCTTGCGGGTCCTAAACTCTTGAGTTGGAGGACTCTTTTAGCAGAGATTCGACAAAACTGGACTTGGCATAATCTGAAGTTCGAAATAACTTCCAGCGCTAACTCACGCACGATGGGGCAGTTCCGACTTAAATTTGGCCGTTGGCTGTCTCCAACACTCCACTCACGAGCATGATGCTTGCGAACGCGTGAACACAGCAGGGATGTATCCATAGCGGGGAGACGACACGAATGGCGAACGAGTTGACGGCCAATGGCCAACCGGAAGTTGTGGCCGGTGGGCCCGCAGGCGATTCATTCGACATCCTGCAAATTATCAAAAGGCGATGGACGGTCCTGGTGGTCGCCGTCGCCCTTGGTTGGGCCGCATCAGTCGCGTACTGGTATGTCACTCCGGTCACGTACGAATCTGCCGCTCAGTTGATGATTATGCGTCGCGACCCGCGTTTGGCAACGCGTGGTGTGCAAGACGGGCAAACCGGCGGCGTTGGCGAAGATATTCTCGCCACACACATGCAATTGCTGCAAAGCCCACGGATCGTCAAAGACGCCCTCCAAGGGGCCGGCTTGTTCGAGCTGGAGTCCATCAAAAAAGAACTGAAAAAAGATGAGACGCCCGTCGATTACGTGATCGATCATCTGGACATCACCCGCGGTGGTGCCGGTGGTGCCAAGGAAGCGAATGTGCTGAACATCAGCTTCCGACACAACTCGCCGGCGGAATCTCAACTGATCGTCAATGCGTTGGTTCAGCGGTTTCAGTCGTTTGTGGATGAGCAATCCGAAGACGTCAACAACGAGGCTGCAGAACTCATCGCCCGTGCCCGTAAGGATTTGGAAGACGAGTTGAGCGACGTCGAAACCGAACGACTCAACATGCGGAAAAACGCACCGTTGTTGTGGAACGGATCGCAAAGCAACAACATTCACCGCACACGATACGAGCAAATTCAACAGGAACTTTCCGCACTCCGGTTGCAAGCGACCGAGGCGGAAGCTCGGTTGCAGAATCTTCGCGATGTCGCTCTACGAGATTCGCAATCGCCAATCAACCTGCTGCAAAAACTTTCACTCATCGACGACGAGAACTTGGCCCGCTTGGGCGTGTTCGTCGAAGTGATCGGCAGCGAAGCCAGCTCTGCAACGTTCCAAGCCAGCATGCCGGTGCGGTTGTCAGAGGCCAAAGCTCAATATGAAGTGCTTTCGTCCTTGCGAGCGAAGGAAAAGACGCTTCTCGAAAAGTTCGCACCGCGACATCCGGAAGTGATCCGCGTTCGTTACGAGATCGAAGAAGCCGAACGCGTCTTGAAAGAAGCTTCGGGCGCGACTTCTCTGACCAGCAACGAGCAAATGTTGACGCCGGACGGCATTGTCGATGCGTACACTCGGATTCTGGAAAACGACCTGCAATCGATCAAGAACCGCGAACAAGGCTTGCTCGCGTTGGCAGCTTCGGAAGAGCAGTCCGCGAAGGAACTTGTTGTCTACGAGTTGCAGGATGAAACGCTCGACAAGCAAGTTGCTCGTCGTCAAGAGTTGTATAACGCGGTCGTTGAACGTCTGCGGGACATCAACATGGCGAAGGACTACGGCGGGTTCATCAATGAACTGATCGCGTCGCCTTCGTTCGGCGAAGATGTATGGCCCAGTTTGCCGTTGTGCATCATTTTGGGAACATTCCTCGGTTTGATGGGCGGAGTCGGCGGAGCATTCCTGCTGGAATACCAAGACCGATCCTTCCGCGATGCCGACGAAGTCGCTGCACTGCTCGACTTGCCGGTCCTCAGCCAAGTGCCATACCTGGAAATTCCAGAGGAAGCCACGAACCCGCTGCATGCGGCAATGGACCTGACCGTCTGTTCGTTGCATGCACCGCAATCGCCGGAGGCGGAAGTCTTCCGGGGCTTGCGAACGCAAATGTTCTTCGCGGCCAACGGTGCCACGCTCCATGTGTTGGCTGTCACCAGTGCGAAACCGGGCGACGGGAAAACCACCGTTACCGCGAACCTGGCTTTCAGCTTGGCTCAAACGGGTCGGCGGGTGTTGCTGGTCGATTGCGACATGCGACGTCCACGGATGAACCAGGTCTTCGGGGTCGACAACGAAACCGGCTTGAGCATGGCATTGCAAGGCAAAGTCAGCCCGTGGGACGTCACCCACCATGTGCCCGAAACGAACGTGACATTCCTGCCGGCCGGTCCGAACCCTGGCAACCCGGCCGAAATGTTGGAATCGCCAGCGTTCCACGATTTCCTCGAACTGGCGAAAAGCGAGTACGATTTCGTTCTCTTGGACTGCCCGCCAGTCCTCAAAGTGGCCGATCCGTGCATCATCGCTTCGCAAGTCGATGGCATGCTGCTGGCCATGCGAGTCTCGCAAGACACCAAACCCGAGGCCCTCAAAACGCTGGAAATGCTCGAGCAAACCGGGGTCACGATGTTGGGCCTCGTGCTCAACTGTTGGGATGCCGGAGCCAGTTTCGACACCTACGGCGGTGGCTACGGTTACGGGTACGGCTACGGAGACTACACTCCCGACGAAACCCCCAAAGCGGCTGCATAACTGCGACCGAACTCCTACACTTCAAATTCGAAAGTCGAGTCGATCGTTTGATCGGCTCGGCTTTTTCTTTCGCTGCCGACCGACGTTTTGTTCCACAGCCAAATTCGGGAGCCACTGCAGGAAATTGCATGTATTAAAGACAATATTGCGTAACACTCAATGCGGTTAACACTTGGGTGGCATGCCCACCGTTTGGGGTGGGCATGGGCCAGCGATGTTTGAATGTCCAATCATGCCCACGTAAAACCGTGGGCATGCCACCCACGACGCTATATCGATGTAATTTGCTGCACTCGCTTTGCCAGTGCAATGTGACTTCAATGTCCACTTGAGTTTGCACTGGTCGCGCCAGTGACACACAATCCAATTGTTCCACGGGAACAAAGAACTCGAGATCCATTCGTACCCAAGATTCCGGTCGCCCTATGACTGACGCCCTCCATGTCGCCATGCTGCAAATGAAATGCACCGAACATCCAGCGGTGAATTTGCAGATTGCCCAAGATATGATCCGCGAAGCCGCCGCTGCGGGTGCCCATATTGTGTGTTTGCCCGAGTTGTTTTTGGCTCCGTATTTCTGCCAGACCGAAGACCACGTCCATTTCGACCTCGCCGAACCGATCCCCGGACCGACCACCGAAACGCTGCAAGAAACCGCGCGGGAAACCGGTACCGTCGTGATTGCCAGCTTGTTCGAACGTCGTGCGGCTGGGCTGTATCACAACACGACGGCGGTTATCGATGCCGACGGACAGTACCTCGGCAAATACCGTAAGATGCACATTCCCGACGATCCGCTGTACTACGAGAAATTCTATTTCACGCCAGGTGATCTCGGTTTCAAGACATTCGAGACAAAGTTCGCCCGCATCGGTGTGCTGATTTGCTGGGACCAATGGTTCCCCGAAGCAGCTCGATTGACCGCCATGCAAGGTGCGGAAATTCTGTTCTATCCCACCGCGATCGGTTGGCATCCCAGCGAGAAAGACGAGTACGGTGTCGCGCAGCATGGGAGTTGGGAACTGATCCAACGTTCTCACGCGGTCGCCAACGGTTGCTACGTGTTCGCCGTCAACCGCACCGGTTTCGAAGCAACACCAACGAGCGATTCCCCCACACTGACCGGAGCGGCCGAGTCGGGCGGAATCGAATTCTGGGGCCAGAGTTTCGCCGCCGACCCGTCAGGAACGATCATCGCGAAAGCTTCGAACGATCAAGCGGAAGTGATCGTGGTGCCGGTCGATCGCGAGCGGATTGATGTCACCCGCACACACTGGCCGTTTCTGCGTGACCGTCGCATCGACGCTTACGACCAATTGACCAAACGTTACATTGACGCCGACTGAGCGAAAGTCCCTTTATGAAACCGATCAATTCGGGAACGTTCAGCCAACATGGTTTTCGGATGCCGGCCGAGTGGGAGCCGCACGCCGCCACGTGGGTTTCGTGGCCGCACAAAGAAGAGTCGTGGCCCGGCAAATTCGAGAAGATTCCGCCGATCTACGCTCAAATGGTGAAGCACCTGGCGCGTTCCGAACCGGTGCACATCAACGTCGCCGATGCCGAGATGGAGTCGCACGCGCGACGACATCTCGATGAAGCGGGTGCGAGCGGTGAGATTCTATTTCATCACTTCTCGACCAACGATGCTTGGTGTCGCGATCACGGTGCGATCATCGTCAAAAACGCCGACGGAGACCGCCATGCCCTCGATTGGCAGTACAATGCCTGGGGCGAGAAGTATCCGCCGTTTGATCTCGATAACCAAATCCCCAGCCAAATGGCAGACGCACTCGGTCTTCCGTGCACTTCCATTCCATTAGTGCTCGAAGGCGGTTCGATCGATGTCAACGGACAGTCGGTGTTATTGACGACCGAATCCTGTCTGCTCAATCCGAACCGCAACCCGCAGTTCTCGAAACGAGAGATCGAACAAACGCTGAAAGACTTCTTCGGTGTGACGGAAGTGTGGTGGTTGGGCGACGGGATTGTCGGCGACGACACCGATGGCCACATCGACGATCTCACGCGGTTTGTCAATCCGAACACCGTTGTGACAGTGGTGGAAAGCAACCCGAACGATGTGAACTATCAGCCGCTCGAAGAAAACCGGCGACGGTTGGAATCGTTTCAGCTCGACGGCAAACCGCTGAACGTCATAGAACTGCCGATGCCCTCCCCTGTGGAATACGACGGCGAACGACTACCGGCCAGCTACGCGAACTTCTACATCGCGAATCGCCTAGTGTTAGTGCCGACCTACAATTGCCCGGCGGATGCGGTTGCGTTGGATGTGCTCGGAAAATGTTTCCCGAACCGCGAGATTGTCGGTCTCGACTGCACCGATCTGGTATGGGGACTCGGTGCATTCCACTGCCTGACACAACAAATCCCAGCATGAAAAAAGCCGCCGGAGAGAACCGACGGCTTTCAAGATTTGACGTGACGTTAGCGATCTAGCTATCCAAACCCTGCAACCGGCCTTTGCTGTCGCCGATGCTTTCAACTTGGGCTCCCACGCGATCGAGCATGGAGAGGAACAAGTTGTTCAACGGGGTTTCTTTCGGATAAGCCACGTGACGACCGGTTTCAATCGTTCCGCCGCCACGTCCGGCCAACACGATGGGCAGATCGTGGTGAGCGTGACGATTACCGTCGCTGATTGCACTTCCAAAGAGGATCATGCTGTTGTCGAGCAAGTTGCCTTCACCCTCAGGGATATTGCGGAGGTTCTGGAGGAACTTCGCATACTGTTCGGTGAGGAACAGATCGATCTTGGCGATCTGATCCATCTTCTTGCGCTCGTTACGGTGGTGCGACAACGAGTGGTGACCGTCGGTCACACCGACTTCCGGGTAAGTGCGGTTCGAACCGGCGTTGGCCAACATGAAGGTCGCGATGCGGGTCGTGTCGGTTTGGAAGGCGAGCGTCATGATGTCGTACATCAAATTGATGTGCTGCGCCGTTTCCTTCGGAATGCCTTCGGGCACGTTGTAGTCCGGCACTTCGGCGGCGGTGACGGCGGATTGTTGAATCCGAAGTTCCAACTCACGAACGCTGGTGAAATACTCGTCGACTTTCCGACGGTCGGACTGGCCAAGACGTTGTTGCAGTTTTCGCGCGTCTTCGGAAACCAAGTCGAGAATGCTTTGCCGATAGAAATCGCGACGGGCCTGCTTTTGTTTGTCTTCGCCATTGCCGAATAGCCGTTCGAAGGCCAACCGGGGGTTGATTTCCTTCGCCATCGGCGTGGTCGGCGTTTTCCACGAGATGTTCGACGAATAGGCACAACTGTAACCCGAATCGCAATTACCGGCGTTACGACTGCGGTCGACACCAAGCTCGATCGACGGCAACCGCGTGTACTTGCCAATGTCGTCAGCGGCGGCTTGATCGACCGAAATCCCGAGCTTGATGTCGGCTCCGTTGGTCTTGTAGGCTTGGCAGCCGGTCAAGAAGACCGACGCGTTGCGTGCGTGGTCGCCTCCGCCGTCGCCGTTCGCCCGACCGTGGTGCTGCGTGAGTCCGGAGAAGATATTGATATCGTCTTTCAAACCCGCAAGCGGTTTGAGTGTCGGAGAAAACTTGTAGTCTCGCCCCTCACCTTCGACTTGCCATTGATCCATAATGGCCCCGTTGGCGAAGAAGATGAACGCCATCCGCACGGGCGGTTTGGCTGCCGCCGCTGCCGCTTGCACGGGGCGAACCAAGCTCATTCGCGGCGACATAATGTCCAACAATGGCAACGCCATCGCTGTTCCGGCACCACGGAGAAATGTCCGACGCGGGATGTGATTCTTGTTCGTATCCATAATTCGCCCTTTCCGACTTTCGTAGAGTGCGTCGTGACGCACCATTGCGAGAATGTCGTTTGAAGGTGCGTCACGACGCACCCCACAAAATTCTACTTGGTCTCGGTTTGCTGATGACGACGTTTGAGGAACGGATCACTCAGTACGACTTCCGTAATGAGCGTGGAAAACCGATCCCCATTGGATTTCATTTTCTTGCAAATCTCATCAATCGCACAACGATCGTAATATTCAACCCCGCGTCCAAGAGCGTAGGTCAACATTTTCTCGGCTAACGAACGACGAAAATCCTCATCGCGGGTTTTCAGGATTTTGACCAACTCGACAGGGCCATTGAACGAACCGCTGCCCTTGAGTTCGGCGGATGCGTCGATCTTGACCCCATCGTCTTTATCCCGCCATTGGCCGACGGCATCGAAGTTTTCGAAGCCGAAGCCGATTGCGTCCATCACACGGTGACACGAGGCACAGGCCGGGTCCTTGCGGTGAAGTTCCAATTGATCTCGCAATGAAGCCCCTTCCGGTGCTTTGGCGAGTGTTTCTTCCAGTTCGGGTACGTCTGGCGGAGCCGGTGGCGGCGGCGTGCCGAGGATATTCTCCATGACCCATTTCCCCCGCTTCACTGGACTCGTTCGCGTGGGATTGCTGGTCAACGTGAGAATGCTCCCCTGCGTCAGGACACCGCGACGCGGCAGACCCGCAAGTGACACTTTCTGGAACTCGTCACCTTTGATGCCACCAATTCCGTAAAGTTTCGCGAGTCGTTCGTTGACGAAGGTGAAGTCTCCGTCGAGGAATTCCAGCACGCTGCGATCTTCCCGCATAATCGTTTCGAAGAACTTGCGGGTCTCGGTTTGCAAGTCCTGCCGAAGTTCCTCGTTGAACTGCGGGAAGAGTTTCGGATCGGGTTCCATTTCTTCGAGTAATCGCAAGTTCAACCATTGCATCGCGAAGTTATCGACAATGGATTGCGATTTTTCGTCTGCAAGCATCCGGCGAACTTGCTTCCGAAGCACGTCCGGCTCATGAAGTTTCCCGGCTGATGCCAGTTGGAATAACTCCTCGTCGGGCATACTGCTCCAGAGGAAGTAGCTCAGTCGCGACGCCAGATCGTATTCTTCGATGTATTGAATCGATGCCGTCTCAGCCGGTCGCGCGTCACTTTCCACACGGAACAGGAAGTGTGGCGAGACCAATGCCGCCGAAACAGCCAGTTGAATTCCTTGTTCAAACGAGTCGCCCCGTTTGATCGCCAGTTTCACAAGTTCTTGGAAGCGTTCGACTTCCTCATCACTGACCGGGCGACGAAACGCACGTGGCAAGAACTTTCGTAGGATTTCCTCACTGGCACGGTCGGGAGACTCGTCTTTGCCAGGACGGGTAAACACGATTTGCTGATGCGACTCTGGCAAGAGTTCCGATTCGAAACTCTGCGGCCCAACGACGGTAATCGATCGGACCGCTGCGTTGCGGTCGCGTTGATTGCGGTCTTTGGCTTTCGCGTTGTAATAGTCATTGATGAAGGCCGCCTCGATTTTCCGTTGCCCGTCTTTGAGACGAACGGAGTACTCGAGTGTTTCGGACTTCATGTTCTTTTGCACATCGAACGTGTGAACGGCTTCACCATCGATTCGCAATTCGAGTTTGGCTTTCTCGTTACCAGCTTGTTGGGCCATCGCTTCGACTTTGACGATGTAATCGCTGGTGACCGGAATTTTGAGATTCGCTGCAACTGACCCCGTGGATGCCATCCAAGCGAAACCGCGGTCCCGGAGGGCGGCACTGCCTTCGAGCTGCAAATCTTTTCCGGACACACGACGATCGACTTGCGAGAACGGGTCGCCAATGATCGCCCGACTGGCAACTTCCTCGGCGGCTTCGATGTACTTTTCGAACAAAAGCGGGGGCAGTGAAAGCACATCGCCGATGTTGTCGAATCCATAGCCGACTTCATCAGACGGAAAATCCTTCGCCGGATGAAAATCAACGCCGAGCAAATCTCGGATGGTATTGTCATACTCTGCCCGATTTAGTCGTCGAATCGTGACACGACCAGGATCCGGCGGCAATGTGCAGTCGACAAAGAACAACCGATCATCCAGCCAACGCAGGACTTGTTCCCGTTCCTTCGCGGTGGGTTGAGCGTAGTGATCACCTGGCGGCATGGCCTCCGCAGAGATCATCCGCAGGGCTTTTTCGTAGTCTTTGCGATGTTCGTCAATTTTCTCGGCGGAAGTATCGTCATCGAAGGCTAGTCCACCCTCTTCCACCCCATTCGCATGACAGTCGAAACAGTATTTTTCGAGGAACGGACGCACGTCTTTCTGGAATAACGCTTCCGTAGCGGGAGATTCCGCGGGTTGCCGATTTTGTTCGGTGTTCTCGACAGGAGCGGCTGCAGCCGTTTGTGACTGGGGCACACCCGAGAAATTGCGGACCAAAATCAAGACGACCGCGAGAGCCATCGCACCCGTGACGCCTAGAAGACCATGCCAAAGCCAACTGCGTTGCTTTGAACGAGTTTTCTTGGGGGGTGCCAATCGTTTGCGAACGGCAGGTGGAATCGGCGTTCTCGACGCCAACGGAGCAACCCGCGAGGAAATTTTTGACCGAATCTCTTTTGCAGCAACACGTTGCGGCGGACGGCTCGGCCTCTTCGGAGCTGGTGGCGGTAGCAGATTCTGAACCGCTGGCGGGGTTGGGACGGTAAACTTCATCCCACACTGTTTATTCGGACAGGTCCCCTGCTTTCCGGCGTAACGTCCTTGGACTTTGAACTTTACGCCGCAAGATCGGCACCGGACTCGGATGAGATCAACAGTCAAGATTGAAAACCCCCTCTTGGTTGGCAAGGTGACAACGGGGGCCACAAGACGAACGTGGCAGGTTTTATCGGTCATCCGTCAGCGAGATTCAGTGCTCTCGTCTTTGTGAGCATGAGCCAACGGAAGGATGGAATTTCGGCAGTTATCTATTTTGAATTCTAGACAAAACTTCCTATGAAAGTAAAGGAAATCGATGAATGTTGATACGATCGAGCGAGAAACTTGTCAAATTCATCGCCTCTTATGGATTAGTTCGGTGATCTGATCGGTAGAATTCCCGGAAAAATCCGGTTACTCGGCTGCGAATAGGGAAACTCCCGGTTGAAACTGGGTTTTTGCTGTTCAGACTCGCACCAAATTTGGTTTACTAGCATACTGGATGGGATTCTTTGACGTTTTGGTTTGCTTTTGTCGGTCGGGCCCTGTCGGAACATTCGTGGAAGAACATCGATCAAGGGCCATTCCGATGTTCGGAATAAGATTGTAATTCGACATGTCTCCACTTGAACTCATTGGTGCCTTACTGGCATTTCAGGTTGTTCTCGGATTGGTCGGTGAATTGATTTCCCGGCTTACGCCCTTCGGACGTCAAGACGAGGCGTTGATTGTCGAAGTGTTTCAAACTCCCAACGGCCCCGATGGCGTGCTGGAATTGACCGGCCGTCGCGGTGGATTCTGGGGGTTGGTCTTGATGACGATCGGCAAACACGCTCGTGCCCGTCTGACTGTGGATTCCACGGAAGTCCGCCTGGAATCGGACAGTCTCATGGGCAAATCGATGGCGGTCATGCCGATCACACGCAACCTCGGCGTGACAGCCTACGCCAATCGTTCGCTGATTTATCTTGTTTACGCAGTGCTGACGTTTGTCGTTGGCGTTCCCGGTTTGTTCCTGGGTGCATCGTTTTTCAGCCATCTGATTTACTTGGGCATGTTGTTGCTGTTCGTGGGTGCCTGGTTGGTGGTGTTCTCGATGTCGATGCGGTACGGCGTTATGGTCAGCGGACCGTTGAACATCATCGTGGGATTCAAGCCGGGTGTGGTGAATAGTCGCAAAATCACCTTCGCCGAGGTGATTCAAGCCGCCGATGCGATCACGAATTGGGTGCAAGAATCCGACGCGATGCCGGAGATCAACATTCCGGAAATCAAGTTGCCGCCGATGCCACAACCGGCTGCAGTTTCACCCCAAGCACCTCCACCACCCGCGATGCCACCGGCACGAGCCGAATCACATGATCCTTTCGCGAACGTGCCGAAGGGCAGCCAGTTCGCTGAAATGGCGGATTTTTCGCCGAATGAGCCGGGGATTTCGGAATCCATTCGTCTTCAGCATTCCGCCGGTCGACCGAGTGCCCCGAGTGAACCGGAACGTCGCCCCGGAACGGGAACCGTTCCCGATGCCAGCGAGTTTGGCTTTGCTCCGCAAGCCCCTGAGGGTTTTGACGACGACAATGATGACGATGGAGAATGGGGACAAGTTCGTGGAACGAGTACCGTCGGCTGGGAGGATGCATCCGAACGTGCCAGTGACGAAGATCTCGCTGAGAAAGTGCTCAATGAAATCCGTTCTGGTGACATGACGCCGACCCAAGCCCGGCGGCATCTTCAAGATGTCATGCGACAATACCCCACGACCCGGGCGGCACGAAAAGCACGGCGACTGTTGAACGACATCGAGCACGGCAACTTCCGCGAACGCGGCAAAGAATCGGACCCCGAAGAACTTGCTTACAACGCTTTCGAGCAGATCAAAAGCCGATCCGATATGCCTCGCAGCGAAATCAAGCAACGATTGCAACTCATCGTGAACAAGTGGCCCAACACCAGAGCCGGCCGCCAAGCCAACGAAAAGCTCAAACAACTTCTCCGCGGCAACAGTTAGTTCGAGCAAAAGACCACAGGCCTATGATCAGGGGCCGAAGAGAACTGCCTGTGCAGGGTCTCGCAAGAACTCCTGATCTGGGATGTCCGAAACTGCGTAAGATCGGAACGTTTCCCAACGTTCTGAACCTTTCGCCCCTCGTCCTCAACTCGAACGAACATGCAACAGCACGAAACAGACGCGGAATTCCTCACTAACTACATTGCCGAACATATTCCGTTGTCTCAGGCGATGGGGTTCGAGGTCCGGGCGGTTTCGGAGACTGGGATCGAATTGTTCGTGCCGTTGGCCCCGAATATCAATCATCGAGATTCCGTCTTCGGCGGAAGTATCTCGGCAGCGGGGATTATGGCCGGTTGGGGATTATTGCATCACAATTGTCGGATGCACGGACTTCGCCCAACGCTGGTGGTGCAAGAAAGCACCACGAAATACCTCAAGCCGATCCTGAGTGATTTCCTTGTCACCGTGCAGCCGGTTGAAACCGATGCCTGGCGAAAGTTCTTCCGCACTCTCGAAGCCCGTGGCAAAGCCCGATTGCGACTCACGTCCGTCATTCAAATCGATGACGAAACACTCGCCGAGCAAGATGGCACGTTCGTCGCCATGCTGCGGACATAAGGCAAGTGCCCGGATAGAAAGACGGCTTCCGGTCCCGGATATTTTTCCGGCTCTGGCCGCTGGTCTCTAGTCCGTTGCCCTACGCGACGGTTGACCATTCGTAATCTTCATTCGATGATCCGAATTCACGGAACTTTTGCCGACGGACGTCGTCTCATTCGGCGGTCTGCTGGAATTTACTACAGGAGCGTTCCCATGCGGCGGTTCGGATTGATTGGCTTGGTGGTCGGAAGTCTTGTATTCGGTGGAGGAGGCCCGATGCCCCAGGCGGACGCGGCGAAAATCGGTTTCATTGAAGATTTTGCCCTAGCGAAGAACCGCGAGCAGGCCCTCGCCCAGTTGATCCCCGGCACCGAAGATTACTATTACTTTCACGCCCTCCAATACCAGCACACCGAACAGTTCGACAAAGTTGGCGATCTCCTGACGCCGTGGATCAAACGTCATGGCCGCACGCAACGGGTCCGCGAGATCGAACACCGCCAAGCGTTGCTCACCTACCAACGCACGCCGCAAAACTCGTTGGACTATCTCAAGCGGGAACTCAACCTGCGACTGAACCATCAGCGACAACGACTCGGCGAGAAACCCAACTTGCCGACCACGCTCGATGCTCAGCAAATTTCGCGGGAAACGCTCACGCAGCAGGCACTCTCTCAACACAATAATCTTCAAGGTTTCGAAACCGGCGCACTCGATTGGGTCATCGACCGCAAGCTCGACGAAGACGAACGCTGGGATCTGCTGCAACGCATCGAACGCCCCGACTACAAAAACCTCGTCGATCACATCATCGCCGACTTGGGGACCAAACACAGCGGCGGATTCGGCTATTTGGAGATCCACAAGCGACTGCTCTTGGCTCAACTCGATGAGTTACTGGACAAGAAACCCGATCTGCGAAATCAACAGAACTTCGTCAACGTCTACCTACAGAAATTGCGACCGTCCGACGATGTCGATTGGCGACACAACGACAAAGAACGTCTTGCGTATCTCGAGCGTTTGTGGAAGTTCGTTTCCACATTGGAGCCGCGGTACAATTCGCTGAAGGCTCATGTGCTGTATCATCGACTGAAGTACGACCTCCAGCATGGTGTTATCGACAAACCGCGATTCATGACCTACCTCGCGTTGCCCCGCGAAATCGGGTACATGAACGTCGATTATCTCCGCTCCCCCGAGCAACGCAGTTGGCATGCGAACCTGGGTGCGAACTTCCAAGGCGTGACGCTATTCCCGCCGATCCACAACGACGAACAACTCGTGCGGGAATACTTGTCGATCTTCTTTCTCAAAGAGACAGACATCAAACCCTATGCCCAATATGTGAGTGATGTGTACCTGCGGAAGTTGCTCGCGGAAACGAAAATCGTCAACGGACTCGGCGACCCGGAAAAGTGGGCATCGTTGCTATCACCGGAGGAATATCGAGCCCTGAAAGATCGCGTCGATCTGGATTTTGCTCCGACGAATCCCGACGAGTTCGCCCCGGACGACCCGGTCAGTCTGGATGTGTCCGTCAAGAACGTGCGGAATTTGTTGATCAAAGTTTACGAGATCAACACCCTGACGTGGTATCGACAAACGCAACGGGAAGTCGACACGGATATCAATCTCGACGGGCTCGTCCCGAACTCCGAACAAACGCAATCCTACAACGAACCACCCGTTCGCCGTGTGAAACGACACTTCGAATTTCCCGCCCTCGACAAACGCGGGGTGTACGTAATTGACTTCATCGGCAACGGACGCAGCAGTCGAGCGGTGATTCGGAAGGGGCGATTACATTTCGTGATGCACACCGATGTGTCCGGGCATGTGTTCACAGTGCTCGACTCGAAAAACGAAATCGTGCCGAAGGCGGAACTGTGGCTTGGCGGTCAGAAATACATCGCCGACAAAGATCACCACATCACCGTCCCGTTCACTGCTAACGCAAAACAGCAGCCGATCGTTCTGTGTGCCGACGGGTTCTGCTCACTCACACGGTTCCCGCATCAACAGGAGAACTACACCCTTCAGGCGGGCTTTTTCGTCGACCGTGAAGCGTTGTTGAAAAACCGTCAGACGCGTGTGGCTATCCGACCGCAGTTGCTCGTGCAATCGGTCGTTGCGCCGTTGGAACTTCTAAAGAACGCTAGTTTGACGATCGTCTCGACAGACCTCGACGGCGTCACCGCAACGCAACGCTTCTCGGGCGAGTCGCTGAAACTCTCGATGAAAACCGAATCGGTTGTCGATTTCAACGTGCCCGATCGACTGTCGAAATTGCAATTCACACTCCAAGGCACCGTCGAAAACCTTAGCCAAGGGAACGACACGACCGTTAGTGCGTCGCGATCGTTCGAGATCAACCAAATCGACCGCGAGGACAAAATTAGTGACTTGTTCCTCGCCGAGTTTAGTGGCGAGTATTTCGTCAATTTGCTCGGTCGTACCGGCGAACCATTGGCGGACCGGCCGGTACGGTTCGAGATCAAACACCGTGATTTCACTCGTCCCGTGCAACTGACCTTGCAAACGAATGCCGCCGGTCGAATTGGGCTTGGTCGATTACCCGGCATCGCGTGGGTGAAGGCGGTAGGGCCGAATGAAGTCTCGACGACTTGGACCCTTCGTCACGACGAACACACGCAATTCACCCATACGCATGGCATCGCCGGTGTGCCTGTGGAAGTGCCTTTGATGCCCACACCGAAGGAGCTTTCTCGCGAGGATGTGTCGCTGCTCGAAGTGCGTGGCGGCACCTTCGTGGAAGACCACTTCGATGCCCTGAAACTCGAAGACGGGTTGCTTCGCACCGATGATTTGCCCCCGGGCGATTACGATTTGTATCTGAAACGCACCGGACAGCATGTGCGAATTCGGCTGACCGAAGGGGATTACAAAGACAGTTACATTCTGGGTGATGAACGGTATTTGGAAGTCGTTTCTCCACGCCCGTTGCAGATCGCCGAGCTTGTTGGTGATAACGACAAACTCCACGTCAAACTTCGCAACGCTCGCAACGCCACCCGTGTGCATGTGGTGGCAACGCGGTATCGTCCGGTATGGTCGGCGTTTCAAGAATTCGCGCAATTGACGCACGCGGGTCCTCAATTGATGACGCGTCCAAACGCGTTGTCGGCGTATGTGGAGGGTCGCAATATCGGGGATGAGTACCGGTATATTCTCGATCGACAGTACGCACCGAAGTTCCCCGGCAACATGCTGGAACGCCCGAGTGTCTTGCTGAATCCGTGGGCGGTGCGGGAAACGGAGACCGGTCAGCAGGCGGCCCAGAGAGGCGACGAATTTGCGCCCGCTGCCCTGGATGATTCCGGCATGATGGCCGCTCCCCAAACCGCTCCCGCTCCGTCAGCCAGCAACACGGATTACTCGAATCTCGATTTCCTCGCCGACCAATCGGTGATGCTGTTCAACTTGGTGCCGGATGAGAATGGATTGGTCACGATCGATCGCAAAGACATCGGACCGCACTCGTATTTGCAAGTCATCGCGGTCGATCCGCAAGCAGTCGCATCGCGGTTGGCCACGCTACCGGAATCACAACGTCGCTTCCGCGATTTGCGGTTGGCCGAAAGTCTCGATGCCGACAAGCACTTCGCGTTGCAAAAGAAAATCAGTGTGTTGTCAGCGGGTGAGAAGTTCCAACTCAACCACTTGCAAACCGCACGGTTCGAAGCGTACGACAGTTTGTCGAGCGTGTACGGTCTTTATATGGCTTTGACGCAAAATCCTGAGTTGGCGAAGTTCCGCTTCCTGCTCAACTGGCCGGCATTGACCGACGAAGAAAAACGCGAGAAGTACTCCGAGTTCGCCAGTCACGAGGTGAGTTTCTTCATCGCCCAGAAAGACCCAGAGTTCTTCCGCAAGGTGGTCGTTCCGTACTTGCAGAACAAGAAAGACAAGACGTTCCTCGACTACTATCTTCTCGAAGCGAATCTCACGCGGTTCCTTTCGCCTTGGGAATACAACCGTCTCAATGCGGCCGAGCGGGCATTGCTGGCCTCGCGGATCGAAGCCGAGCGACCGTTCACCATTCGCGATTTGAACGACCTGCTCGCATTGCAACCGCCGAACCCCGTTCGTGATGACCAACTCTTCCAAACCGCGATCAACGGGACCGCACTGAGCACTTCCGATCGATTCGGTTTCCAAGAAAAGCTGAGTTTGGAACTCCGCCAAGAACAGCTGATGGAAAACGAAGCCATGCTAGGTGCCATTATGGAACCGCAGTCGGCGACTTCCGATTTCAACGGGCCGATGGGCGGAGTTGGCGGCGGTGGCGGATTCGGCGGAATGGTCGGGGGCGAGTCCTTGTCGAAAGACAAAAAGTCCGAAGCGAAATCCCGGTCATTGGACACCCGCAAACGCCGTTACTCGGGGCGAGAAATGGCGGAGGAAATGGACGCCGAGTTCAGTGATTACAACCAAAATTGGTCCGCCCTTGGCGAGCACGATATGGATGGCATCCAAGATCGACTCGGTCGGCGGGCGACCGCGAGACAGTTGTTCCGCAAACTCGATAAGACGAAAGAATGGATCGAGAACAACTATTGGCATCTTCCGATGGCCGATCACGACGCCGATGTCGTCCCGGTGAATGATTTCTGGGCCGACTTCGCCGCTCACGATCACCAAACGCCGTTCTTCTCCGAGCACCTCACCAAATCCGCGAGCAACATTCATGAAATGTTGCTCGCACTCGCTGTATTGGATTTGCCATTCGAAGCCAAAGAACACAATGTCGAACTCGCTGACGACAAGATGACGCTCACGCCAGGCGGATCGATGATTGTGTTTCATGAGGAAATTGAAGCCGCGGGAATTGTCGACGGCCCGACGCCGGTGCTGATCAGTCAGAACGTCTTCCGTTTGGATGACCGCTACCAAACCCAGAATGGCGAAAAGTCCGACAAATACGTGACCGACGAATTCCTGACGCACGCGATTTATGGATGTCAGATTGTCGTCACCAACCCGACCAGCACCCGCCAGAAACTTCGCGTGCTCACGCAAGTTCCCGTGGGTGCGTTTCCGGTGGGCGGCAGTCAGTTTTTGAAGAGTCTTCCCATCGACTTGGAACCGTTCCACACGCACAAATTGGAATACCACTTCTACTTCCCGCTCGCCGGTGACTTCCCGCACTACGCCGCTCACGTGGCTGAAGGCGGGCAAACATTGGCCCATGCAGACGCGATGTCATTCCACGTGGTTTCGGAACCGTCGAAAATCGATCGCGAGTCGTGGGTTTACATCTCCCAATTGGGCAGCAACGACGAGGTGCTCGACTTCCTCAATACGCACAATTTGCGAGAACTCGATCTCGATGCCATCGCATTCCGCATGAAAGACAAAGCGTTTTTCGAGCAAGTCACGGAACTGCTGGCACGACGACATGTTTACGACCACACGCTGTGGGCGTATGCAGTGTTGCACAACGATACCGACTCGATTCGCGAGTTCCTCGCCCATGCCGAAGGCTTTCTGAATCAATGTGGCGACTTCCTTGATAGCGAGTTGGTGACGATCGATCCGGTACAACGTCATGTTTACCAGCACCGTGATTACCGTCCGTTGGTCAATGCTCGCACGCATCGACTGGGAGCGGATCGCGAAATTCTGAACGATCGGTTCCATACCCACTATCATGAGTTCCTGACGATCCTCAGTTACCACCACAAACTCTCCGATGAACAAAGGATGGCGGTCACGTACTATCTGCTTCTGCAAGATCGCATTGGCGAGGCACTTGCGTTCTTCAGCGAGGTGCAGCCGAACAATCTGGAAACGCGGTTGCAATACGATTACTTCGCTGCGTATCTGGGGATGTATCAACGTGAAACCGATCGGGCCGCCGCACTGGCGCGGAAACATGAGAACCACCCGGTTGACCGTTGGCGGAATGCGTTCGTTGCCGTCTCGCAACAGATTAACGAGATCACCGGTGGCGATGTGCAACTGGCCGATCCGAAAAACCGCGATCAACAACAAACGAAATTGGCAGCAACGGATGCAAGTTTTGACTTCCGCGTCGAAGGCGAAACCGTTGCGGTGGATTATCAAAACCTGAAGGAAATTCAGGTGAACTTCTATCTGATGGATGTCGAGTTGCTGTTCAGTCGCAACCCGTTCGTGCAAGCGGGGACCGAACGGTTTGGGTTCATCAAGCCGAATCAAACGATGACGGTGAATCTGCCCGAGAACGGTTCGCAAACCTCCTTCGAGTTGCCCGAAGATTTGCGATCACGAAACGTGTTGGTGCAACTCGTCGGCGGCGGACAAACCACTTCGAAACCGTATTACGCGAATTCGCTGTCCGTCACGACCAGCGAGAACTACGGCCAACTGCTTGTGCGTCAGGCGAAGGGCGGCCAACCGGAACCGACGGTCTACGTCAAAGTTTACGCCCGGAAGAAAGACGGTCGTATCGAGTTCTACAAAGACGGCTACACCGATCTGCGGGGCCGATTCGATTACGTCTCGCTAAGCACGAACGAAGTCGAAAACGTCACCCAATTCGCCCTACTAATCCTCAGCGACGAACACGGCGCGATCGTACGTGAAGCGAAACCACCGCAACGATAAGGAAGACGATGATGTGATGAGGTCTGATGTGATGATGTAAGAACAGCGTCTCTTCTCCTGACTTCATCACATCATTATTGCTGAGGGACATTTCCGAATGTCCCCCAACCATCTGAGTATCCATCGAATGGGCGGCTCAGTTCGTCGAGTTCGACCTGAGCCCACCTGACGTTCTGATAGGTGGGCACAATCGATTTCGTGCAATACACGCTCCAGGTTCCTGATTCATCGTCGTAAAAGACCCTTGAGTTGTAACCATTCGCATCCGCAACTTCGCGGATGGCATTGGCAGCGAATTCATCGGGCACGGCAATAGCAAAATCGATCTCCATCGGTTTTGTCATGTCGTTGCCCGATTCGGCGAGTTTTCGCAACACATTGCCGTCGGCATTGCTCGGATAGTGCGTATTCATCCACCACTCCCTCCACTCACATGATCACATCAGACCTTATCACATCATCAACAACGACCGATCTCTCCGGTTCTGCCGGGTGTCCGGGTGTTAGACGATCAAGTTTGCTAAACCCGGCGTGATCTGCTTGCAACGACTGGGATGGGCTGGCAAAATAGGACGTTAGGGAGTTGGTCCGTAGCTCGCGGTCCAACTCTCATCCATTTCTCGATCACCAATCCTATTCAAAACCGATTTGCATTTTGGTTGTCGGTTCGCAATAACGGTGAATTCACAGATCCAAGTCGTTCCTGGTTGTGGTCAATAAGGGCAACTCATGAATTTTCTCGACGGGCAAACAGTTGGTATCGATTTAGGAACGACCTACTCGGCCATTTCCCAATTGAATGAAGAGGGCGTACCGGTCCTCATCGAAAACGCGGATGAACGCACGATTACGCCGTCGGTTGTGCTGCTTGCCGATGGTGGGCAAGTGATGGTGGGACCGTCTGCGGAACGGATTTCCATCGAAGACCCCAATCACATCGTCGAAGCCGTCAAACGGCAAATGGGTAACAGCGATTACTTCGTTGTCTATCAAAACAAGAAACTCACGCCGGAATTTATTTCGGCTTTGATTTTGAAGAAGCTCAAGAAAGACGCCGAAGCGAAAATCGGCCCGATCGCAAATGCGGTCATTACGGTACCGTACTACTTTAATGATGTCCGTCGAAAAGCTACGCAAGACGCCGGTCGAATCGCCGGGTTGAACGTGTTAGACATCATCAACGAACCCACCGCCGCGACTTTGGCTTATGCTTGGAACAAGGGTGAACTTGGCCGCCCGGATGTTCTTTCCGGTGAACGAACGATTTTGGTTTACGACCTCGGTGGTGGTACCTTCGACGTGACGGTGGTTCGTTACTCGGCCTCCAAGTTTCAAGTCCTGGCGACGGACGGGGACGTGATGCTCGGTGGTTTGGACTGGACGCAACGTCTGGTCGACCACGTCGCTGAACAGTTCAAACGGAAGTTCGGCGAAGACCCGCGTGACGATCTCGAAGCGTTGAAATCCTTCCAACAGGAATGTGAAGACGCCAAGCTGCAACTCACGAAGAAAGCGCAAGTGCCGATCAGTGTGTACTGCAAAGGCAAGACACTGACCGTGAGTCTGACTCGTGGCGACTTCGAACGGATGACCGCCGACTTGCTGCAACGAACCAAAGACACGACCGAGTTGGTGCTCGAGCAGTCGGGCGTTAAAGGTCCGGACTTGGATGAAGTCGTGATGGTCGGTGGCTCGACGTACATGCCGGTCGTCGAATCGATGTTGAGGCAACTTACCGGTTGCGAACCATCCCGTGCATTGGAACCGGAAAAAGGCGTGGCCCAGGGAGCTGCCATCCACGCCGCAATTCTGGAAGCCCGCGAACGCGGCGAAAACAGCTCGCTAGGGCAAGCGGTTCTCAAGCGACTGCAAGCCGTGCAAACTGCCGATGTCAACAGTCACTCGCTCGGTGTGAAGGTTTCCGATCCGGAAGAACGGTCGCGGAAGATCAATCACATCATGATCCCTCGCAATACGACCATTCCATTCAGCGTCAGCCAGCGGTTCGTCACCAACTCCGACAATCAAAAGCGGATTCACGTCGAGATTCTCGAAGGCGAAGCCCGTGACCCAGCCGGTTGTTCGTTGATCGGGGACTTCCGCATCCTCGATTTGCCGCCAAACTTGCCGAAGGGGTCACCGGTGGAAGTCACCTACAGTTACGATTCAAACGGCCGTATCCAAGCCACCGCGAAGGAACTCACCAGCAACAAAGCCTCGCAAACCGAAATCGTCCGCGATTCCGGCCTGTCCGAAGCCAACGTCGGCAACTTCGAACAACTGGCGAAGGATTATCACGTGGAGTAGTCAGTTGTCGGTTGTTCGTGGTCAGTTGTTGTTGGCCTTTGTGGGTCTGTTTAGAAAAGTCGGGGTCTTATGTGGCTCGGACGCAATTTGAAGAACTTGAGGTCTATCAGTTAGCGGAGAAACTTGCGGACCTGGTTTGGCGGATTGTCTCCGTGTGGGACCAGTTTCCGCAGAACACGCTTGGCAAACAACTTGGACGTACTTCCGACAGTATTGGGGCGAATATAGCCGAGGGTTGCGGTCGCGGTTCTTTCAAGGATAATCAACGCTTCGTCAAAATCGCGAGAGGCTCACTCTACGAAACCAAGCACTGGCTCCGCCGTGCGTTTCGACGAAGATTATTGAATACGGCAGAAACTGACGAACTGAAAAAACTCTTGGACGAGTTGAGTCCGCGCCTCAATGCCTATCTCAATTCGATCGGTCGAGTGAATCCAACGGACAACTGACTACTAACAACTGACAAGCACCTATGGACGTTTACAAGGATTGGCTCGGGATTCCCGAGGGGGAACGGCCGCCGGATTACTACACGCTGCTGCGGCTGAAGCAGTTTGAGGATGATCCGGAGAAAGTCCAGAAGCATTACAAGAAGCTCAATGCGGTGGTGCGGAAGTATGCCACCGGGCAGTACATGCAGAAGTCGCAAGACTTGCTGAATGAACTCGCCAAGGCGATGCTCTGCCTGACCGATGCCGAACGCAAACGCGACTACGACGAAAGTCTCGGCCGGGAGTTCGAGGAAAGCGACACCGGCGGTCGCAAGCCGATGTTACGCGTGCTGGTCGAACGCAAAGTTCTCTCGCGTGACCAAGCCCGTGAAGCGGAAGAGTTCGCTCAAGGTCGTGGGTTGTCTCACCGTGACGCCGTCGTACAGATGAAAGCGACCGACGCCGAAACCGCGACTCGGGCTTACGCCCAGGAACTCGGCCGACCGTTCATCGATCTCGCCGAAACCACACCCGATGACGATGTGCTCGACCGTGTGCCTCGAAATTTCGTCAAACGCAATGCGGTTTTGCCGTTGTTCGTGGACGACGACGTCGTGATGGTCGCGTGTGCCTACGAACCCACACCCGATTTGGAGGAGGAAATCCAACTTCGGTACGGCATGCCGATGCGGGCCGTCATGGCGACTCCGTTGGCCGTCAATCAAGGCATCGCAAAATACTATCAACCGGGCATGCGAGACGAAGCCGTTGCCGCAGCGGCTCCGGCGGGTAATCCGAGCGGCGGCAAAGTCGTCAAGCAGAAGAAGGACACGGCGAACAAATCCTGGTCGCAGCTCACTCCAGATGAACAACGCGAACGCAAGAGCCTCGGCATTATCATGATGTGCTGGGCATTCATCGGTTCCGCGATGTTCGACACGTTCGTGTTACCGGAATCGTTGAAGTTTATCCCGGTTGTGCCGTTTCTCACGGCATTGATCGTGCCGCCGATTGTCGTTTGGTACGTGTTGAAGGTCTACTGGAAGTAGCGTCGGATTAAAGTGAGATCCGGTATGACCGGATCATTCGGATTGTTCTCGCGAGAGATCATGCGAACGCTTCGCGTTACCTCCGGGTCGGTCCCTGACAAAACGTATGGTTAATTCGGATAATGTCACGTTGACATATCGGAACATTAACAAACGTGCACAGGGCCGAACGATGTCTGACGCTCGTCACCACATCAACGAGGCGAAACGGGTCGAATCGCTCCGACACGCCATGATTCTGGACACCCCCGCCGAGGCAGAGTTCGATCGTCTTGTCGAGTTGGCCGCCGATATTTGCGAAACGCCGATGGCTTTTGTGTGTTTCGTCGACGACGAGCGGTGTTGGTACAAGAGTCGTCTGGGTTTCGACGAGCAAGAATTTCCTCGTTCGATTGCCCTATGTGGCCAAACGATTCTGGCGGGTCAGCCTCTTGTGGTTCCAGATACACTCGCTGACGAACGCTTCGTCGACAACCCGATGTGTACGGCCCCTGATGGTGTCCGAGCGTATTTGGGTGTCCCAGTTTGCTGCCCGGATGGCCAGCGGATCGGTACCATTGGTGTCGCCAGTGCTTCGCCGCGTCCGTTCAGTCCGCTGCAACAGAAAACATTGGTTACCTTAGGCAAGCAGATCGAGCAACTCGTGAGGTTGCGGACGACGGTCACACGCCTCCGATTGAACAACGAACAACTCGTCCTACGGATGGCGGCGCTCAATGCGTCGACCGACGGAATCGTGACCGTCAGCCAAGATGGTCAGTTGGTGGAAGTCAATCAAGCTTTCGCCGAAATGCACGGATATGAACATCGTGGGGATTTGGTCAATCAGCCCTGGTCGACCGTGTGTGATCTCAACTTGGCCGAGCTAGGTCTGCATCTCGATATTCGTGAACCATCATTTTATCTCAGCCGTCAAAGTGAGCTTTCTTCACGACGTCGGGATGGGTCGCGTTTCGATTCCTGGGTCACATGGACTTATGCCGAGAACAACCATTGGATCGGGGTGTTTCGGGATGTTTCGGAATGGCGACAACACGAGGCCGTGTTGCGAGCGAGTGAAGCTCACTTGCGAATGATCACCGATGCCGTCCCGGCGTTTATCAGCTACGTCGACACCGAGCATCGATTCCAATTCGTGAACGCCAAGTACGAGGAGTTTTTCGAAAAACCACGTGCGGAGCTGATTGGTCAGCACGTCCGCAACATTATCGGCGACGAAACATATCGCCAGGCGGTACCACACTTCGAAGCGGCTCTTCAAGGGCAGCCCGTCCGTTGTGAAATTCGTCACAGCGACTTCGAGGGCCGACGACTGGGCAGCGAAATGACCCTCGTCCCGCATCATTCCAATACCGGCCAGATATTAGGCATGCATGTCGTAGTCATCGACCAAACCGAGATGCTGCGGCAACGCGATGAACTCAGTCGGCAAGAAAAAGAAACGCAACGCATTCTCGATAGTTTGCGGGCATTCATCGTCTTCAAAGACACCAAGAATCGGATTCTACGAATCAATCAGTACGCGGCCGACGCCGTCGGTCTGCCCGTCGAAGACATCGAAGGTCGTCATACCGCTGACGTCTATCCTGCCGATGCCGACCACTACTACGAAGACGATTTGAAAGTCGTGCAAACGGGGAAAGCACAATTCGGAATCATTGAGTCGGTCCAGAATGGTGACGGCAGCACCTCTTGGATTCGCACCGACAAAATTCCGCTGTTCGACGATGCGGGGAACGTCGAGCGGATCCTCGTGGTGGCGGTCGACGTAACGGAGTTACTCGAAACACAGTCAGAATTGGTCGCAGCCCGGGAAGCCGCCGAAGACGCGAACTACGCTAAGAGTCAATTCTTGGCGAACATGAGTCATGAAATCCGCACGCCAATGAGTGCCATCCTCGGCTTTGCCGACGTGTTGGCACAATCTCTGACCGAACCTCGGCAAATCGAAGCCGCGAACACCATTCGGCGAAACGGGGATCATCTGCTGAATTTGATCAATGATATTCTTGATCTCTCAAAGATCGAGGCCGGTCGGATGACGATCCATTCGCAGAAGTTCTCGCCGCAGATGTTGGTCAACGATGTCGTGAAATCGTTGTTCTGGCGGATAGAGAGTTCGAAAGTTCAACTGCGTGTGGCGACCGAGGGGCTGATTCCGGAATGGATTGAATCCGACCTCACCCGGTTACGGCAGGTGCTCATCAACCTCGTCGGCAATGCGTTGAAGTTTACAAGTGAAGGTTCGATCGAAGTGCGACTACGGACGCTGCCGCAGACATCGAACGAACAACGGTTGCTGGAATTCGCGGTCGTCGATACGGGGATCGGAATCGCGGAGGAACACCTCGAATGGCTGTTCCAGCCGTTCACGCAGGTCGATGATTCGTCGACGCGTCAACACGGGGGCACCGGGCTTGGTCTCGCGATTTGCAAACGCTTGGTGAACATGCTCGGTGGTGAGATTTCCTTGGAAAGCCAACTGGGCAAAGGCAGTACGTTCCGCTTCGTCATTCCGTATGTCGAACCGGACACGTTTGAAACCACCATGTTGCACATTGAAGACGCGAGATCGGAGTCGGAAGATCCCACCGCAGACTCTCCCCATCTTCCGCGTGTTCTGCTGGCGGAAGACGGGCCGGACAACCAACGGCTCTTCAAATTCCTTCTGGAAAAGGCCGGTATGGCGGTGACGATCGCGAACAACGGCAGCGAAGCGATCGAGGCCATTCAATCTGGCTGGGATCAATTTGATTTGGTGCTGATGGACCTCGAAATGCCGGTGCTCGACGGCTACAGCGCGACCCGTGAGTTGCGAGCCATGGGCTACAAGAAACCGGTGATTGCATTGACCGCACACGCGATGCCGGAAGTCGCGGAACGGTGTCACGCGATCGGTTTCAGCGATTATGCCACCAAGCCCATCCGACGCCCTGCCCTGATGGAATTGGTCGCGAAGTGGCATCGATCTGAACTTCCTGTTGCCCACTAACGCCCGTTCGTCTGACAAGCGATAGCGGCCCGATCGGTCCGTACGCGAATCAACTGATCGGGTGTTGCGGTCCGAGAAATGCCGGGTAGAATCAAATGTTCCATTGGCCCATTTCGCCCGGCCGATACGATCGCGGGTACTTCACAGGATCGCTCTCCCATGCCGCAAGACCAACTCCATTGCCCCGCCTGTGATGTTGCCATTCGTTTTCGGAATGGGTTGCCCGACCGCGATTGGATTCGCTGCCCGCGTTGCCAGGAAGAAATCGATCTTGCCGAGCTTCGTTATGGCTCCTCCCATGCAGCAGCCGAGTATGGAGCCGACGATTTAGAACTCCTCGATGAGGACGAACACGACCCGTTCGATGACGTCTTCGACGACGCACAACCACGCCAGCGTCACACACGGCGACCGTCATCGCAGTCGCGAAGTGGCACACGTTCGCGGAGCGGTTCTCGCTCTCGCAAACCGGCACCGTCTTCTTCCAATGGTCTCTGGATTGGTATTGCCGCCGGTGGTATCGCGTTGGTCGCGTTGGCTGTCGTCTTGGTGATGCTGTTGAACAAAGACGACCCCGCAGTTCCGCCCGCGATGGCTCGTAACAATCAACAGCAAAACGCACCAGTTGTGCCGGCAAATCCGAACCCGAATTGGCCGGGGCTCAATCCGCAACCGCGTCTCGTGCCCGAGCCACAACCGCCGATCAATCAAGAGATCGCGTTCGCTCCGGCGGATCCTGCGGCAGAAGGTCCTGTCGTCAACGAAGCACCGCTAGAGAATCTTCCACCAATCGCGAACAATCCGCCGGCGGAAATCCCACCACCGGTTCAAAATCAACCGCCGGTTCAAAATCAACCGCCAATGCCACCTGACGTTATTCCGGCTCCTCCGGGCGGTCAGAATGTCGCCGTGATCGCCGCTCCGCGGGATCTGCGTTACGACTGGAAACCCGGCAACGAGTATGCATTTCAATTGAAAATGGAAGCCGACTTTTCCGACTACATTGAGGAAGTCAGCGGACAATGTACCTACACCGTCTCCGACAAACCGGCCGGTGCCTTGGCGAACGGCGAACCCGAGGAAGGCAGCGGGACCGGCTTCGTTATCAGTCCTGATGGTTATCTGGCGACCTGTGCTCACGTCATCGAAGATGCCAGTACGATCGAAGTCGATTTGGGCGGCAAGACCTACGCAGCCACGCCGGTGGCGATCGATCACGACAAAGACCTAGCCATCATTCGCATCACCGCCAACGATTTGCCCGTTTTACCGCTCGGCGATTCGCAAGGTGTGCAACTGGCCCAAGACGTCCGCGTGATTGGGTACCCCCTGACCGACGTACTTGGTCAAAGCGTGAAAGTTACGAAGGGGACCATCGCTGGGTTTGTCGAAGGTCGAAAGGGAAAAACCTTCCAAGTCGACGCCAGCATCAACTTTGGCAATTCCGGTGGGCCGTTAGTCAACAATCGTGGGGAAGTCGTCGGAGTCGCCAGTGCGAAACTGACCGGAAACAAAGTTTCCAACGTCGGTTTCGCGGTCCCTTCGCAGGATTTGCAATCTTTGGCTCGAAAGCACAACGTCGGCTTGGGGGGTGCGAAATCGAAAATCGATCTAGACGGCCCGAACTTGGCAAAACGTGTTACCCCCGCCATTGGGCTGGTGCGAGTCACCGTCGGACCAGGACAAGGAAAGCAACAGTTCGTCCTGAAATACAATGGCCATTTCTCGCGAATGAAGCGACCAAAACGCGGGTTCTTCCGCGGTCCGAATTTCCCGGACCACACAAGCGACCGCGGTCAAATCATTGTCGATGAGTTGGGTCACATCATTGATGGCGGGGATTCGGAATCAATTCCGTTCTTGATCGAACCGCTTGCACATTTGGCGATAGAACCGTTGCCACGTCATCAAGATACCAGTTGGAACGCCGATCAAATCATCACAATTCAACGCGTTCAACGCCAAGACAACGGCATCGGCCCACGATTCACGCCGCGAATTCGTCCCCGGTTCGGTCCTGATCCGTTTGCCGGTCGAGAGAAAGTCACGATTTACCCGGCAGAGGAGAACCGCAGTTTTCGGATTGCCTCGGTGACGGATCAGGCGTACGTCATCAACCGCATTTACGAAATTAAAACCACGAAGAATGCCGAGAAACCGTTCTTCCACCTCAAAGGTAGCGGGACTATTTCGATTGACCGAGCGGACATGCTGCCCCGGAAAATCGAGCACAACCTCGTGCTGGAAGTAAACGACGAAAACAAATCGGTCCGAGCACCGTTGACCGTCACCTTCACCCGGTTGACCAGGCAGGAGCTTGCCGACCAAAAGAAACGAGCCGAGGAACTCGCTGCAAAAGCCAAAGAAGACGCCGCCCGTCGAAAGGTCGAAGAAAACTCCCCGGAAAAACTGGCCGAGCACCTGAAAACCATCGAAGAATTGACGCCGCAGGGTGAGTTCTCCAAACGGTTTGTTGCGCTAAGTGCATTGGGGCGAATGAACCCTGAGGATCACGCAGAGATGCGGTCCGATGTGGCAGAAATCCTGAAGCCGTTGATGGATGACAAGAACGGTTCCATTCAACGCACTGCCCGCGACACGTTCCTAGTTTGGGCCGACGACGGAGACTTAAAGACCGTCCTGGAAATGATGAATGATTCGAATATTCTCACGCGACAAAAAGCGATCGCCGCAGCCGGTCGAATTGGTGACGCAAAAACCGCCGAAACGATTGCTGCCCGGTTGGCGGAGAATTCCGATCGCGGGGCTGCCAAGAAGGCGTTGATCGCGATGGGGGAATCCGCCCTGCCCGCCGTTACGAAGATGACCGAACATGCCGACAAATTCGTCCGGACCGAAGCGTATCGGATTCTCGGCGACATCGGCGGAGACGCTGCCAAGAAACTGCTCACCGAGCGAGCGGAGAACGACCCCGACAGTTACGGCCGATTGAACGCCAACATCGCTTTAAAGAAGCTCAACGGAACGAAATGACCCTGCAGGTTCGATGAATTTTGCAGTTCGTTGTCACGATCACATCGAAGGCAAAATCCGCAACTTACTGTCCAAGTGTTGCGTTTCGTCAGGTGTCGGGTAAAACTGATCCGTTCCACCGAAGACTGACTCGAGTCATCAATTCTGCTAAGGAACGTTCCCATGCCGGAGGTTGAGATCCACTGTCCAGCATGTGGCGTGAAAATCCGGTTTCGTCAAGGTCTACCCGCTGGAGATTGGATTCATTGCCCGTGTTGTCGAACGGAATTCGATCTGCCGGAACATCGAAGTGGTTCGTCTCCTGTTGCGGAAGAATCTGCTAAACCCAAGCCGGAACCAACACTGCCATCGCAACAACAGACTTTGGCAGGATCACACTCGCGGGAATCCGCATCGCCCTCATCGACGGGAGTTTGGATCGGGTTTGGTGGCGCTGTCGTTGCGATCATTTCCCTGGCGATTGCGTTGTTTGTTGTGATGCAACGCAATGACGGAACAGTTCCGTCCCAGGATCGGGTTGCCGAGAACGATCAGAAGGAGCAGACACCTCCTCCCGAACCGGATTCACAACCGAGTCAGCCATCGCTGAATTTGCAACCGAGTCAGCCACCACTGGATTCGCAACGACTTCCAGAGACTCGCCCGAAAGACAACGGCTTCAGCCCGGTGCCTCAAAGAACAGAGTCGATCGATCCGCTATCTCCGTCTGATCCCGTGTTCGCAGAACCCTCGCCGGCTGTCAACTTATCCCCCGAGCGGATGCCGGCAGTCGCCGAGAAACAACGGCCGTCTGAGCACGCATCATCGGTTCCGCCGGATCCCCAAGTGGATGTCGAGTTACCCGCGATTGCCGAGAAGCCGACACCAAGTACCGAACAAACTGCTGTCGCGGACGTGTTGCCAGCCGATCTGCATTACGAATGGAAACCGGGTACCGAGTATGCTTTTCAGTTGAGCGCGGAAGCCGAATTCAAAGATCACAAGGAGGTTGTCATCGGGCAATATAAGTACCATGTCTCCGACGATCTCACTGGCTTACCACCGATTCACGAACCGGAAGTCAGCAGCGGGACCGGATTTGTCATCAGTTCCGATGGCTATATTGCGACCTGCGCTCACCTAGTCGAAAACAACTCCTCGATTGAGGTTGATCTTGCAGGAAGGACGTATCCGGCCACGGTCCTTACGCTCAACCATGAGAAAGATTTGGCCATCCTTCGTATCGCCGCGAAGGGGTTACCGGTCGTGCCACTCGGCGATTCCAGTCGTGTGCAGTTGGCTCAAGACATCCACATGATCGGCTTTCCCCTGACCAATGTCCTTGGTCAAAGCGTGAAAGTCACCAAGGGATCAATTGCGGGTGTTATCGAAGAACCCAGCCGAAAGACCTTTCAGGTTGGTCCCAGCATTCCCCAAGGAAGTTCGGGCGGTCCCTTGGTCAATGATCGTGGCGAAGTCATCGGCGTAGCCAATTCACAACTCGATAACAAGCGAGTCGCGAATGCGAGCTTCGCGGTGCCTGTGCAAGACCTGCGTACGATGGCGCAAATCTACAATATTCGTTTGGATGGATCAAAATCGGAAGTCGAGTTAGACGGTCCGAAACTGGCGAAAATGGTGACTCCCGCCGTCGGATTGGTGAGGGTCACAGTCGGACCCATACCAGGGAACGATCCGCTCGTGCTCAATTACAATGGACTGCTGACGTATCGACAACACACTCAACGAGGTTATTCGCGGTCGACGAGCATTTCCAATTACCCCGGTAATAGCGGTCGGATGGCAGTCGACGAACTGGGAAATTATTATCCGGTCGGTGAATCCGATTCCATTCCGTTTCTCAAGAAACTTTTGGCCCGGTTGCCGATTGCCCCATTGCCAAGTCAGCCACAAGCAACTCGGAATCATCATCGGATCGTCATGATCCAACGCGATGAAGTGGAAGACTTCAGCTTCGGCTCAATTTTTCCCGCCACCACTCGTTCAGCATTCGTTCCACGCACTTCGGTCGTACGACAAAAGACGATCAACCTACAGGCGGAGGAAAACATCAGTTGCCGGGTGATGTCCGTCACTGGAGAAGCGGTGGTCATCAATCGTGAATACGAACTCAAAACATTGAAAAACGCCACCAAAATGTCTTTTGAGCTAAGCGGTCGCGGAACGATCACTTTCGATCGCAACGATATGTTGCCCCGCAAGATCGAACATCGGCTTGTACTTCAGGTGACCGACGAGTTTAAGACAGTCCGAACGCCATTGACGATAACGCTCGTAAGGCCGACTCCCGAGGAATTAGCCGAACAACAACGAAAGCTTGAGGAACAAAAGAAACGGACGGCGGAAATAACCGCTCAACTCAAGGCAGATATGGCACGTCGCCGGGCGGAGGAAAATTCGCCGGAGAAGCTGCTCGAACATCTGAAGACAATCGAGTCCGCAAAGAAGGATAATGAACTGCTGAAAATTTCAACCACGTTATCTGCAATTGCGCGAATGGACCCCACGGATCATACCGAGAATCAATCGGATGTTTTGAAAATGCTAAAGTCGTTGACCAACGACAAGAATAGTTCGGTCAGCCGTATCGCTCGCGAAAATTACCTAAGATGGGCCGATGATCAAGAAACCGATACTGTGCTGACGTATCTAGATGACCCCAGTATCTCCATCCGATCAATGGCTTTCGCAGCGGCTGCGAGGATCGGCGGAAAAAAGGTCATTGAAGAAGTCGCGTCACAGTTTGGTCGTGGCGATCGATACCACGCGAAAAAAGCGTTGATCGAAATCGGCAGAGACGCTGTCCCCGCGTTAGCCAAGTGGACCGAAGACTCGAATCGGGATATCCGGCTCGATGCGTATCGGGCATTGGGCGAACTCGGTGGCGACGATGCTATCATGCTCTTGGAACAACGAGTCAAAGATGACCCAGACATCCTCGGCCAATCAACTGCGAAAAGCGCCCTACAACGGTTACGTCGATAGACAAACGCAAGATTGAACCCAACGTGAAACGTATTATTGATAATTACATCGCGCGCCATCAAAACCGCTGGAATCAATTGTTGCACTGGATTGGTGTGCCGTTGACGTTTGTTGTCTCGGTGGTGTTCCTGATTCGTGAACAGTGGATTTTCGCTGCGGGTGCGTTCATCGGCGGCTATGTTCTGCAGTTTTTAGGGCATGCAATCGAGGGAAATGACGCGGGCGAACTCATTTTGATCAAAAAAATGCTGGGAATTCCCTACACTGAGTTCGGCCCTTCGGCAAAACAGTCAAACTTTCCGGATTGACCCGCCGATACTGATTCTGCCGCTTATGCCAATTTTGCGCGGAGTCAGAGGGTCTATCTATGAACAACTCGCCGATGACGCTTCGAGTCTCGGGCTGTGTCGTTTCTTGTGTGTTGGCTATCCTTGCTGGCTGCGCTAGCAATCCACCGAAGCTGCATTACATCGGTGATGCGGATTTGAACTACTACAAGGAAGCCGCCACGCAAGTGGAATATCCGCTCGTGTTTTCGGACACGGTCGGCGACGCGATGGCGACCGATCAGCCACGAACGATCGAAGATCGTCGCAAAGACGAACTTTGGGATCTTACGCTTGAAGAAGCGTTGCATTTGGCACTCGAAAACAATGCGGTCATTCGCACTGCGAGTGAATTCCGTACCGGTGGTGGGGTGTTGAACAACCCAACCAACGCACCGAGTATCTACGATCCCGCGATTCAAGAGTCTGGGGTGTTGTTCGGTGGACGCGGTGTCGAATCGGCCTTGTCTGCATTCGATCCGACGTTGAACGTCTCGATGAACTGGGGACGTGACGAACAAATCCTCAATAACCTGTTCTTCAGCGGAACGAGTTTGGGACCAACCACGGCATTGGGGAACCCCTCGACCGGGATTACCAATGCGGCTACGGGGACAAGCGGATTGATCAGCGGGGGTTCCAACGCTGCTGTCGCTGGTCCCGCCAGTGAACTTGTCGCCGAAACCGGAAATTTTCAGGCTCGTTTGCAGAAGCAATTTGCCTATGGTGGGCAATTGGCGTTGGTTCACTCTTGGTTGTATCAGGGAACCAACACAGAGAACGTGTTGTTTCCGTCGGCGTACACGGGGCTGGCTCAACTTGAGTATCGGCAACCGTTGTTGGCCGGTGCCGGTACGGAGTTCACACGAATTGCCGGCCCGATCGCCCAGAGTTTCGGCGGTTTGACGGGTGTGAACCAAGGGGTTGTGATTACGCGAATCAATGCCGACATCACGATTGCCCAATTCGAGGCCTCGGTCCGCAATTTGGCTCGGGACGTCGAGCGTTTGTACTGGCAGTTGTACTTGCAATATCGTCTGTACGACATCGCCGTCGTTGCCCGCAACAGTGCTTTGCGAACATGGCGGGAAGTGTCGTTAATCATCGAAGCCGGTGGTGCCCGCGACTTGGGACGGGAAGACGAACTCCAGGCGAAAGCTCAGTACTTCGAAACTCGGGCCGCTGTCAAAACAGCCTTATCGAACATCTATACCACCGAAACCCAACTACGACGGATTATGGGCCAACCTGTGAACGATGGCCGCATCATTCGCCCGGTTGACGAGCCGCCGCTCGCCAAATTCGTTCCAGACTGGCACGTCAGTTTGGCCCAAGCATTGACAAACCGCGTGGAACTGCGAAGCCAGAAGTTCAACATCAAGAGTCTCGAACTTCAGTTGCAAGCAGCCAAAAGCTTGACACGCCCAAGGTTGGACTTCGTCAGCAACTATCATATCAACGGTTTCGGCGACAATCTGTTCGGAGAGGACGACAACGACGGCCGAACCTCTCAGGGGTTGGCCAGTGGATACGAAACAATCACGCAGGGCGACCAGACTGGTTGGGGGCTCGGCTTGGAAATGACGTGGCAAATCGGATTGCGGTCGGCTAATGCTCAGGTGCGGAATCTCGAACTCCGCTTGGCAAAAGCGCGAGAAGCGTTAGCCACGCAGGAACTGGATATTAGTCATGAAGTCGCAGCGACCTTCCAAGACTTGGCTGCCAACTACGGCACGGCTGAGGAACAATTCAACCGCCGAACTGCCGCCGCCGAACGGGTGGAAGTCTTCCGCACGAAACAAGCGTTGGGATCGGTCACGTTGGACTTGGTGTTGCGAGCACAACGCGAACGAGCCGCCGCCGACCAAGCGTACTATTCGAGTCTCGTCGAGTATGCTCAGTCCATCGCTGACTACCACTTCTTCACCGGCAGTATGTTAGAAGCGAACAACATCCACATCGGCGAAGGCGGTTGGCGACCCGAGGCGTACCATCAAGCCTTGCGACGAGCCTGGGCACGCAGTTACGCGTTCGAACATGACATGACCGATGCCCGTCCGGGTGTGTTCGCGAGCGAGATCGAAGTGGAATCAGTGCCTTATGATCCCGCTCAGCTAAATCAGCCCAGCGATGTCATTCTCGATATTCCGAATGTCATCGAAGAGGACAAGGCGGCCGAGATGCCATTGGTGCCCACACCCGAACCGGCTGCTGATCCGACAACCGACAAAACCGAAGCTCCTTTGCAACCCATTCCACCGGCTCCGAAAGCGGAGTACGACGGAATGACGACCGAAAGCAAGTTTCTCTCGCGTCGGTATCGAAATGTTCGCCAGACCGGTTTCACAATGCCTCGCACACAGGACACGGAACCAAAACGCACGACGGAGTCGGAAACCGAACCGGAGTCGTTGGATCTGTTTCCCGGGCGTGACTTTCTCGAATAGATGATCAGAAGTCAAATCTGTTGACGCACCGTCGACGATCATCCATTGTGTGATGATCGTCGACGTTTTTGTTAGTCGAATACCAATCATCTAAAGACGAGCTTCGCAGTAAGGGCCAAAAGTCTGTATGACACCAAACGATCGGCTGCTGAGACTGCTGAGAATTGTGCGACTCCTGCAATCCGGTCGGCCGTACACGTCGACCGAACTGGCAAAAGAAAGTGGTGTGAGTCAGCGAACGATCTTTCGCGATCTTCAACTCTTGCAGAGAGCCGGCGTTGTATACGGCCGAGACGACGCAGACACCGGCTACATCCTGCAAGATGCCACGTTGTTACCATCGACCGATTTCACGATTTCGGAAACTCTTGCGTTACTGG
This sequence comes from Thalassoroseus sp., assembly GCF_984380535.1. NCBI lineage: Bacteria > Pseudomonadati > Planctomycetota > Planctomycetia > Planctomycetales > Planctomycetaceae > Thalassoroseus > Thalassoroseus sp. The sequence goes on along the minus strand of NZ_CFHRBF010000005.1, from coordinate 345,208 downwards.
TGCTGTGCAACGAACTCGGGCACACCACCAGCGGGATTCCTTTTCAACGCGATGCCCGGTCGGCCGCTTTGAAACTTCTCAGCAACTTGCCGGCGGAGTTACGCGACGAACTCGGCGAATTGACTCGGGCAATTTCAATTGATCTTGGTCCGCACAACACGTTGCATCACGCCCATGCGGCGTACGATGCCCTCACCATGGCAATCGCTGACGGACGGAAAACCCGTATCATCTACGGGAGTTTGAGCGGTGAGGGCACAATCGAAACGACCCTTTCCCCTTATCATTTGATGTTCAAACGACGGAGTTGGTACGTCGTCGGCTATTCGGATTTGCACGACGAAACGCGAATCTTCAATGTGGGACGGATTCAATCGTGGGAGATGCTCTCGGACGAGTACGAAATCCCCGCGAGTTTCAAAATCGAACGCTTCCTCGGCAATGCCTGGGCTTTGATCCCCGAACGGGGCAAACGAACACGGGTTGTCCTGCGATTTCAACCGATGGTCGCCAAGAACGTCGCTGAAGTCCGTTGGCATAAGACGCAGCAAATCTTTTGGAACGATGACGAAACATTGGATTTTCAGGTCGTTGTCGACGGACTCACCGAGATTCGCTGGTGGATTCTTGGGTATGGTGCCCAAGTCGAAGTGCTCGAACCTCTGGAACTTCGCCGCGACATCCGCAATGCCATCCAGCAAATGCAACAGATTTACAGTGAGGACGATTAAAGAAGTGTGCATCACGTCCGGTTTCGCATTTGTGGACGACGGTCTCACCGAACAGTTGATGGGGAAAGAGGTTGAGTGACATGCCCACCGCTTGGGGTAGGCATGAGCCAGCGAGGTTCGCATGTCGAATCATGTCCATGCAAAGTCGTGGACATGTCGTCCTTTCCATTTTCTATACACGAAATCGTCCATCACGCCCCCGCCCCCGACTTGCTCCGAGGGATTGATTTTCCGGGCTGGCGGTGTTAAATCCGAACAGGCAGCCCTCTGGTTTCGTCCCGTGGCGTGAACCGGAGGGTTTTGTTGTACATGCGTTACCTGTTTGTCCCGCGATCGCTTTGCCCTCTGCTTTGATATGACCAAGCATATTTTCGTTACCGGTGGTGTTGTGAGTTCCTTGGGCAAGGGGCTGACGAGTGCGTCGATCGGTTTGGTGCTGGAACGACACGGCCTGTCCGTACGGATGCAAAAGCTCGATCCGTACCTCAATGTCGACCCCGGAACCATGAGCCCGTATCAACACGGCGAGGTGTACGTGCTCGACGATGGTGCCGAAACCGATTTAGATCTCGGCCACTACGAACGGTTCACGAACAGCCCGCTTTCGCGGGAATCGAATTACACCTCCGGTCAGATTTACCAACGAGTGATCGAACGGGAACGACGCGGCGAATATCTCGGGCGGACCGTGCAAGTCATTCCGCACGTGACCGACCAAATCAAAGAGTGCATCCTCAATCTCGCGCGGGCGGATGTCGATGTCGTCATCACCGAACTCGGGGGAACCGTTGGCGATATTGAAGGGCTGCCGTTCTTGGAAGCGATTCGGCAAATTCCGCTGGATGTCGGCAAAGAGAATTGCCTGTTCATTCACCTTACGCTCGTGCCCTATCTGAAAGCCGCTCGCGAAGCGAAAACGAAACCGACGCAACACAGCGTTGGGTTGTTGCGACAGATCGGGATTCAGCCGGACGTGCTCATCGTCCGCACGGAACGCGAAATCGAACGCGAACATCTCGACAAGATCGCATCGTTCTGCAACGTGGAACCGAAGGCCGTCATCGAGGAAGTCGACAAGGAATTTTCGATCTACGAAGTGCCATTGGGATTGGTGGATCACAAACTCGATCAGCTCATCATTCAGAAACTCGGCCTGAACGCCAACCCATTACAAATGGATGACTGGCAAGCGTTGATGCAACGAGTTCGGCATCCCGATTCCGAAGTGCGAGTCGCGGTTGTCGGGAAGTACATCGACCACCGTGATGCCTACAAATCGATTTATGAGGCCCTCGATCACGCCGGTTTTAGTCACTCCGCACGAGTGTTAGTCAAACGGATCGAAGCCGAGGATTTGCAGAAAGAAGGGGCCGACCAGCTGCTGCGTGGCGTCGACGGAATTCTCGTTCCCGGCGGATTCGGTATGCGGGGGATTGAAGGTAAAATCGAAGCCGTGCAATACGCCCGCGAAAATGACATTCCATACTTTGGGATTTGTCTTGGCATGCAGGTCGCGGTGATCGAGTTCGCTCGCAACGTGCTTGGCCTGACGCAGGCACATAGCACCGAGTTCGCCGCGGACACGCCTGATCCGGTCATCTGCATTCTCGAAGAGCAAAAAACCGTCACGGACAAAGGCGGTACGATGCGGCTTGGTGCCCAACCTTGTCGACTCAAAGAGGGTTCACGGGTCGCCGAGTGTTACGGGGCGACGGAAATCACGGAGCGACATCGGCACCGTTACGAGTTCAACCCGGAATACGAAGACCGATTCGTATCAGCCGGTTTATCTCCGAGCGGCACCCACGAAAGTGGCATGCTGGTGGAAGTTGTCGAACTCCCCGACCATCCGTGGTTCATCGCCGTGCAGTTCCACCCGGAGTTTCGGTCCAAACCCCACGATGCACATCCGCTGTTCCGTGATTTCATCGGAGCGGCATTGCGACGGCAGAAAGATCGTGCCGGCTCGGGCGTGCATTAGGTCTGTAACTTTTGGTGTTCCTCGACGATATTTCTGCGAGTCACTGGTTAACCCAACGTCTTGGCTGCGGTTACATTCCTGAGATGCAACTGATCTGAAAAGCCAATGAAACCGAGGGTTCGACCATGAAGATTTTTGCTCCTGCTGTGATCGGCACAGGCATCGGTGTTTTTTCGCTTGCGATGATGGTGGGTAGTGTCGCCATCTTCGGACCGACCGCAACGCCATCGAACGGATTGACAGTGGCTGTCGATACGTTGCAAACGTCCGTGTACCTGCTGATACTCGGTTGGCCCGTTGCAGCCTTGATGGGTGGACTCAGCGGCGCGGTGCTCGGATTGTGGAGCACCGACCTGGGGTCTTTGGCATCGTCAGAACCGGCGGTTCCAGACAGCCGAGAAACCGATCACGCGAAGCAAAACGCACTGGCCACACGAATTGCCCGTAAACCCCGGACAACTCGCTCGAGTGGATTCAACCAACCCGCGTGAACTTCCCCCATCACCGTGCTACACTCCTCATGCGCTGAATCCATTGCGTTTTGCCCGTTATTAGACGGAATGGTCGTGTCGTTCTAAAATCGTCCGTATGAATCACGACTTGGTGTGTCATGGCTCTGTGAGCCGTGTTGTCTCGGTTCTCTAAGAAGCACGGCTGAGACAGCCGTGGCACACGTCAACGACGGGCTGTCTTGAGGAGACAAACGAATGCCGTTGAGCCAGTTCCTGATTGCATTATGTTGTGCGTTGTTTTCAACTATCGGAATCACTGAAGCGGCATCGTTGCGGGTCGGAACTTTTACCGTCGATGCCTCCCCGCCAATCGGCAGTCCGTTGGCATACGACCCCTGCGATTCCGTGCAACTTCCGCTGACTTGCTGTGGTATCGTGCTGCTCGGGAATGATCAACCAATCGTCCTGTGTGCACTCGATTGGATCGGCATCGGTAACGGTGGTCATGATGAATGGCGAACGGAACTTGCGAAAGCCGCAGGTACTTCGCCCGGTCGTGTTTCCGTCCATACACTCCACCAACACGATGCCCCCATTTGCGATTTTGAAACTGCCGATCTGGTCGCGAAACACGGTTTGGACGGGTACCGATTCGATAACAACTTCGGTCGTGAAATCCTCAGCCAAGCCAGTGATGCGGTGAAACACGCCATCAAAAATGCCGTACCGGTCACGCACATCGGGCTGGGTTCCGGTGAAGTGCAGAAGGTCGCTTCGAACCGTCGCATCCTCGACGAGAATGGCAAAGTCCGCGCGGTTCGGTACACCGCCACGCTTGATCCGAAATTGCGAGCCGAACCGGAGGGAACGATCGATCCGCTGTGTCGCGTGATCAGTTTCTTCCAGAACGAACAACCCGTCGCGGTCGTGTCGTACTATGCGACCCATCCGCAAAGTTATTACCGCACCGGCAAAGCCAACCCGGACTTTCCTGGCATGGCTCGGATGATGCGTAACGAAGCACTGCAAACTGCCGAAAAAACCGGGCCGTTGCATATCCACTTCAACGGTGCGGGCGGCAACATTGGTGCGGGCAAATACAACGACGGATCGCCGGAGAATCGCCTCATCCTCGCCCGACGACTCGCCGAAGGCATGCGACTCGCCTGGGAAGACAGTCACGAAAATCGCCGCCCGATCGTCGTCGAAGATCTGAATTGGAAGTCCACCACCGTGCAACTGCCGCCGGCGAAACATCTCGATGAAAAGACGCTGCTCGCGATACTCGAAGACGACGAACAAAACGCCGACGCACGCGTGGCTGCCGCTCGCAGTCTCGTATGGCTCAAGCGATGTCAGAAAGGTGTCGGTGTCGAGATCGGTTGTCTCACACTCGGCGATGCTCGCGTCTTGCATATGCCAGGTGAGTTGGTTGTCGAATACCAACTCGAAGCGCAAAAAATGCGGCCGGACTTGTTCGTCGCCATGGCCGCCTATGCGGATTACGCACCTGGTTACATTTGCCGATCGATTCACTACGAAGAAGGCGGTTACGAATCCAGCCAACGCGCCAGCCGCGTTGCTCCGGAAGTGGAAGACGTCCTGCGAACCGCGATGCAGGAATTGCTAGACGTCTCCGACAAGTGATTTGACTTGAGGTGGCATGTCCATGGCTTTGCATGGGCATGAAAAACACTGTTGCAACTCCAAGCATGCCTAACCCAAAGCGGTCGGCATGCGACATAGACGACATTATAAAGCACGATGAGAATTGGAATTTTTGCGGACACGCACGATCACGTCGACAACGTCCGGCATGCAGTCAATGTGTTCAACGCTGAGAAATGCGAATTGGTCATCTTCGCGGGCGACTTCTGTTCGCCGATCGTGATTCCCTCGCTGCGGAATCTGTATTGTCGTGTGCTCGCGGTGCTGGGCGACAACGACGGTAACATCATCGGCATCAAGGGCGGAATGAAGATCATCGGCGAAGTCGCCAACGGTCCGGTCGGGTTGCGAACTCCCGACGGCATTCGCATTCTGATCGGACATACGATCGATTCGCTCCGCGGTTTGGTCGCCGACGCGGATGTCGTCATCCACGCCCACTCACACCGCGCTCAAATCGAACGCACCGAACGTCGGTTGGTCATCAATCCCGGCGAAACTAGCGGCTGGTTCTATCGCAAACCGACCGTCGCGATCCTCGACACTGCCCCCCTCGACGCCCGCTTGGTCGCCCTGCCGGAGATGGATTCGCGGGTGGATATCGTGGACGATATGAGAAGCAAGGTGTAGGCTGATCATGAGGTGAGAAGACACGGCCATGCTCAAAACAATTCGTGAGTGGTACATCTCTCGTCTCATCAAGAAGCTGGGCCATCCGTCTGACCGGGTGGGTGGGAAAGCCGAACAGCGATTGGTTTGGTTGGGACGTGATGCAATTCGCGAAGTCCAGCCGCTCGCGAATCATCCTAATCCCCAAGTTCGCTATCGTGCGGTTTGGATCCTCGGCAAATCGCGAGATCCGGACTTCTTCGAGACGATTGTGTCAAAGGTTGGAGATCCCGATCATCGCGTGGCATATGATGCCATTCTGGCTCTTGGTGAATTGAGAGACCCACGTGCCATCCCTCACCTGCAAGCCTTGCCGGAACGACACCAGGATCATCCAGACGGCTTGGAGAGTGCAGCGCTCATGGCATTGGCGAAACTTGGTATCACTCGCGAAACCGAATGAGTTGAACATACACAGGATGCTCGACTGAGAATGCAGAATTCAGGATTCCTTAACTCGAAGTTGATCGTAGAACTCTTTCTCTTGATGTCACTGTCGGTGTTCGTCATGGCTATGACGATGAACGACCAGTACGACGGTGCGAGTTTCGAGCAGATTCAGTTTGGGCTCCTGATCCTGATCGTTCCATCGATCGGCATCGCAGCGATTTGGTGTGCTCTGAGTTGGTGGCTATCACGGATGCAAATTGACTTGGCCGTTCAATACGGCATGTTTCTCGTGTTCTTATTGTTCGCCGGTTCCTTAGGGAACTGGGTTGCCAGGGCTGCGAATTTCTAGGGCCGAGTTGCTAGGACCCGGCCCAGGCGACTCGGCTGAAACGGTCGAGAGATTTCGCTATTTCTTTGATTCGAGGGTGGCGGCTCCGAAATGTTTCTTCCCGAACTGATCGGTCAGGGAATAAGCGAGTGCGATCACACCGTTTCGGAGATTACCCCGGGCATAAATTTTGCCTCGCCCGATGACCGGCGTCTCGATAATGACAAGCCCGTCACCGCTCACTGGCGCTGTTCCGGAAACCGGAAGTTCGACCTTTTCATTGTCCTTCCCCTTAAAGGCAATCGCCCCGGTGAATTTCTTGCCATCACGTGTGGCAATCGAGATCGCCCAAGGCGTTTTCTTGTCCTTACTGACAGTAGCCAGGCCGGCCCACACGACGCCGGTATGAAACTGGTCTGTCTGACGAGTACGGCTATCATCGTCCATACCGTCATCATCTTTCCCGCTTCGGTTTCCCGCTTCTTTGCGGAGTGTCTCGTTTTCCTTTTCTAACAGTTCGATGGTTCTCTCGGCCAGTTCCAACTTGGCCTCCAAGAGTTCGATTTTCTGCTTGAGATCGTCGATCTCGCCAGCTTCGACCGGGGAACTCAACGCCCAAAGCCCCATTGTGAATCCGCAGATTGCAATCCAATTTCTAGAATGCCCGCTCATTCGTCTGTTCCCTGATTCTCGACCAAAAATAGGAAGTAACGTTCGCGTGCCGGCATGGCACGACGAAACACTAGAATGCCGAACAGCCTACACGACACATTGACAAATGTCTAACAGCAAAACTGTAAAACCGAAGGCTTGTCGCATCATCATCCATTCGTGTTCGGTTGTCGGTAAGACGGCTCAACTGCTACAACATGGTGGGTAATTCAAAGGAAATGACGCGAATGGACGCATCATGCATAATGTGTTGGCTTTAGTGCTCGCGGGTGGCAAAGGGAGTCGGCTGGAACCGCTGACCCGGGATCGGGCAAAACCGGCCGTCCCGTTTGGCAGCGGTTATCGAATCATCGACTTTACGCTGTCCAACTGCATCAATAGCGGTTTGCGGCGGATGTTGGTGCTCACGCAGTACAAAGCCGCCAGTCTCGATCGGCATATCAATCTCGGTTGGCGGTTTCTCTGTCGCGAGTTGAACGAGTTCATCGATGTCCTCCCGCCACAACAACGGCTCGATGAAAACTGGTATCAAGGCACCGCTGATGCCGTCTACCAGAACATCTACACCATCGAAAAAATCGGAGCCGAATACACGCTGATTCTCTCCGGCGACCATATCTACAAGATGGACTACGCCGAACTCATTCGCGACCACATCGACTCCGGTGCCGATGCAACCGTCGCATGCATTCCGGTCCCGCTGCACGAGGGTTCGGATTTCGGCATTATGCACATCGACCCCGATCACAACGTACTGTCCTTCGACGAGAAACCCGCCGAGCCGGAGTGCATTCCGGGTGATCCCGAACACTGTCTGGCGTCGATGGGCGTGTACGTGTTCAAGACGGATTTTCTGTTCGAGCAGTTATGTCAAGACGCTACCGTCGCTGGTAGTCGGCACGACTTCGGGCACAACATCATTCCCAACATGATCGGCACGCGGAAAGTGCGGGCGTATCCGTTTCGCGACAAGAACACGGGCGAGCGGTGTTACTGGCGAGATGTCGGCACACTCGATGCGTATTACGAAGCCAACATGGATTTGGTGCACGTCGATCCGCAGTTAAATCTTTATGATCCAACGTGGGAAATTCGCACCTATCACCCGCCGCTGCCACCACCGAAGTTTGTGTTCAACGATGCCAACGTAGCCGAACCTCGCGTCGGGACGGCTCTCGATAGTGTGGTCGGTCTGGGATGTATTCTGTCCGGGGGCAAAGTGGAACGATCGATGCTCTCGCCGGGCGTCCGTGTGAATAGCTGGGCACACGTGGAAGATTCGATTTTGTTCGAAGGCGTCGATATCGGTCGTCACGCGAAAGTGCGAAAAGCCATCATCGACAAGAACGTCCACATCCCCGCCGGCATGGAAATCGGCTATGATCCCGAACTCGACAAGTCCCGCGGCTTCACCATCTCCGAAGGCGGAGTCACCGTGATCCCGCTCGGAACGCGTTTGGAGTAACTCGTAGGGTGCGTCGCGACGCACCAATTTCGAAACACGTGAAAACCAGGTGCTTCACGACGCACCCTACAGTTTCGAGCGAAAACAACTGACAACCCACAACAAACAACTGACAAAACCAATGCTTGATCTGCAATATATCTGTGATAATGCCGACGCCGTGCGGGAGAACTGCGAACGGCGAGGTGTGAAAGTGGACTTGGAAAAAGTTCTGGCTCTGCGTGGGCAACGCAGCGAGTCAATTCAACTCGTTGACCAAAAGCGGAAGGACCAGAAAGAAGTCTCCGGCAAAATTCCCAAAGCGTCGGCGGAAGACAAGCCGAAGTTCATCGCCGAAGGCAAGCAACTCCGCGAGGAGATCAGCGAAGCCGAAGCGAAACTCAAGGAAATCGAAGCCGAACTGTTCGCCGAACAGAGTCGCATTCCGAACATGACCCATCCCGACGCCCCGATCGGTGGCGAAGACGATGCGAGAGTCGTACGGACTTGGGGAGAGAAACCGGCGTTTGATTTCAAACCGCTCGATCATGTGGAGTTGGCGGAAAAGCATGACTTGATCGACTTCGAAGCCGGCACGCGAGTGGCGGGTGCGGGATTCTATTTCCTCAAGAACGAAGCCGTGCTGCTGGAAATGGCGCTCGTGCAGTATGCCCTCACGACGCTCTACCAACGCGGTTTCGTGTTGCACTCCACGCCCGACTTGGCCAAGAACGATGTGCTGTTCGGCACTGGTTATACGCCACGCGGTGATGAAACGCAGATTTACTCCATCGAAAATACCGATCTCAGTTTGGTCGCGACGGCGGAAATCACACTCGGCGGTTCGTTGCGGGATGAGATTGTCGATTACGACAAGTTGCCGCTCAAGTACGCGGGTGTTTCACACTGTTTCCGCACCGAAGCGGGTGCCCATGGCCGGGCGAGTCGCGGGATTTACCGGGTGCATCAATTCACGAAGGTCGAGATGTTCGGCTTCACCGCCCCGGACAACGCCGCCTCCGATGCCTTCCACGAGGAAGTGGTGGAGATCGAAGAAGCGATCTTCCAGGCGCTCAAACTTCCGTATCAGGTGATTGACACGGCCACGGGCGATCTCGGCGGAGCGGCGTATCGCAAGTACGATTTGGAAGCCTGGATGCCCGGTCGTGATGCGTACGGCGAAGTCACCAGTGCGTCGAACTGCACCGATTACCAAGCCCGTCGTCTCGGCATTCGTACCCGTGTGCCCGAGCAGAAAGGCACGCAGTTCGTGCACACGCTCAACGGTACCGCGGTCGCGATTAGTCGGGCGTTGATTGCCGTCCTTGAAAACAATCAGCAAGCCGACGGCAGCATCGTCATCCCCGAAGTGCTGCGGCCCTGGGTCGGTAAAGACAAGATCGGTTGATTCCCTCAGAGTTGAAAAAGGTTCACAATGAGAGACAAGGGTGGCATGGCCACGGCTCGGAGTGGCCATGATTCCGCATACCAACTCGACCATGCCCACGCAAAGCCGTGGGCATGCCACACATGATCTCAGGTCTCGTAGTTTATTAGTTTTTCGATCAAAACGAAATTTGTTGCTTCATGCTCGAATTGCGAGGCGTTAGCAAAATTTATCGCGGCGAGACGGTGCTGCATCCGCTGGATCTCTCCATCGACGCGGCGGAGAATTTGGTGCTCATCGGGCCAAGTGGGTGTGGGAAATCGACCACGTTGCGGTTGATGATGGGACTCATCCGAGCCGACAGTGGCGAAGTGTTGTTCGACAACACGAAACTCACTCCCGAGAACGTGCTCGAACTCCGGCAGCGGATGGGTTATGTCATTCAGGATGGCGGATTGTTTCCGCACCTGACTGCTGCGGAGAACGTCACGCTGATGGCGCGCCATTTGAAGTGGGAGCCCAAGCGAATCAGCGAGCGACTCGAAGAACTCCGGCAGCTGACGCATCTTCAGAAAGAGTCGCTGAATCGTTATCCGGCTCAAATTTCCGGCGGACAACGTCAACGTGTCGGACTGATGCGGGCGTTGATGCTCGACCCCGATGTACTGTTCCTCGACGAACCGCTTGGGGCTCTCGACCCGATCATTCGAGCCGACCTGCAAACCGAACTTCGCGAGATTTTCAATTCGCTGCATAAGACCGTCGTGATCGTCACCCACGATTTGGCAGAGGCGGCGTACTTTGCCGACTCGGTCGTGCTGATGCGGGACGGCCGCGTCGTGCAACGGGGAACCGTTGCGGAACTCTGGGAGAAACCAGCCGACCCGTTCGTCGAGAAATTCGTGCAAGCTCAACGCAGCATTCACGCCACATAGGATCGCTCATGAATCATTTCGTCGGTCGATTCGTACTCTCTCTCACGCTGCTCGTCTGCGGAGTCGGTTGCGGACCGGGAACCGATCCGGATTCTGGTGAGGGCGACGAATCTGCCAGCATCGTCGTGGGTTCGAAGGTCTTTCCCGAGAACGTCATCCTCGGGGAAATGATGACGCAGTTGATGGAATCAACCGGTGCCAACACCATTCACGAGCGAGGCATGGGCGGGTCGCAGACGCTGTGGGAATCGTTGCGAGCGGGCGAAATCGATGCGTACCCCGAATACACCGGTACGATCCAAAAAGAACTCTTCGCCAGTCGCAATATCAAAAACGAAGACCAACTCCGCAAGCTGCTGAAGTCGGAGTTTCAAATCGAAATGAGCGAGCCGTTCGGTTTGAACAATACCTATGCGATTGGCGTGCGTAAAATCGCGCCGACGGGGATCTCCCAAGCCGACTGGGACCAAGTGACCAACATCGGCGACTTGAGAAAGTACCCCGATCTCGAATTTGCATTCAGCAATGAGTTTCTCGATCGTAACGATGGTTGGCCGGCCTTGAAGAAAGCGTTCCGTCTGCCTCACAAAAACGTGGACGGTGTCGATCATAGTTTTGCTTACGCAGGTCTGGAGAGTGGCACCGTCGATGTGATCGATCTGTATTCGACCGACCCCGACATCAAACGCCTGGATCTGAAAATTCTGAGCGACGAACTCGAAAGCGGTCGCAACTTCTTCCCGAATTACAATGCGATGATTCTATATCGCGACGACCTCAGCGTCCGCGCGCCGGAAGCGGTCGAGGCGATGTTGCAATTGGTCGGGCAGATCGACAACGAAACAATCATCCCGCTCAACGCCCGTGCCAAACTCGACAAAGTTCCCGAACCAATTGTGGCGGCGGATTATCTGCAAGAATCGTTCAATATCCAGAAAACCATCCGTCGGGAATCGCGAACCGCTCGACTGACGAAACGAACCTGGGAACACTTGCAACTGGTTGGCATCTCGGTGTTCGCGGCTGTGTTAGTTGCGGTTCCGCTGGGTGTGTTCGCGGCGAAGTCTCGGGTGCTTGGTCAGGTCGTTCTCGGCGTAACGGGCATTCTACAAACGATTCCCTCGCTGGTGCTGTTTCTCATCATGATTCCCTATCTCGGCATCGGTCCGCGACCGGTGATTGTGGGGCTGTTCCTCTACAGTTTGTTGCCGATCGTACGCAACACTTACGCAGGGCTGGCGGAAATCCCGCGACAAATCCACGAGTCCGCCGAGGCATTGGGATTACCATCATCGGCGAGATTGTGGCGAGTCGAACTGCCACTCGCAACACGGTCGATCATGGCGGGCATCAAGACGGCTGCCACGATCAACGTCGGTACGGCGACACTCGGCGGACTGATCGCTGCCGGCGGCTACGGGGCACCCATCTTCACCGGCATTCGGCGATTGGATTGGTCACTCGTCTCCGAAGGTGCAATTGCGGCCGCCGTGATGGCACTCTTCGTGCAGTTTCTCTTCGACATCGCCGAACGGTTTCTGGTGTCGCCGGGGTTGAAGGCCAAACCGGAATCGTGATCGGTCAGTTGTCAGTGGTCCGTTGAGTTCGTACTTTACGAAATCGCGTTCATCGATGAAACGACCTCCTGGAAAGACCTCTCATGGCGGAATCGAAATACCGAGAAACTCCCGAACCGATCGAAACCATGCCGCCGGGCGTGCCCTACATCGTCGGCAACGAAGCGGCGGAGCGGTTTAGTTACTACGGGATGCGGGCGATTCTGACCGTCTTCATGGCCGACTATCTCCATCTGATGTCGGACCAGATTCAACCTGCCATGAGTGAGGCGGAAGCGACCGAGCATTACCACACCTTCAGTTCCTGGGTGTATCTGTTCCCGATCTTCGGTGCACTCATCTCCGACACGCTGACGGGGAAATATCGGATCATCATTTGGGTGTCGGTGTTGTACTGCATCGGGCACTTGTCGCTCGCCATGATGGGAGCCGCCCAATTGGCCCCGGAAACCTGGATGTGGATCGGGCTATTTCTGATCGCACTCGGTTCCGGCGGGATCAAACCGTGTGTGTCAGCTCACGTGGGCGACCAGTTCGGCAGCAAGAACCAACACTTGATGCCCAAGGTTTATCAGTGGTTCTACTTTTCGATTAACTTCGGCTCGATGTTTTCGTACTTCCTCACGCCGTGGTTGTTGGAATGGTACGGTCCGCACGTTGCGTTTGGTGTGCCGGGGATTCTGATGGGAATCGCCACGCTGGCATTCTGGATGGGTCGCACGACGTTCGTGCACATGCCGCCCGCAGGTGTCAGGTTTCTGGAAGACGTCTTCAGCCGCACGGGGCTCTTCACCATCGGCAAACTGCTGTTGGTGTACTTTTCGATCTCCGCGTTTTGGGCGTTGTTTGACCAAACCGGATCGGCTTGGGTGTTGCAGGCTCAGAATATGGATCGCCAATGGCTCGGCATGTTGTGGTTGGAGTCGCAAATTGGAGCCGTCAATCCGATTCTGGTGATGCTGTTGATTCCCATTTTCCAATTCGGTCTATACCCGGCGATCAACAAAGTCTTCACGCTGACTCCACTGCGAAAAATTTCGATCGGTTTGTTCCTGGCGGCTGCATCGTTCGCATTGTCGTCCCTGATTCAGGAATGGATCGATACCGGCTCTCGTCCGTCGATTGCTTGGCAGATTCTGTCTTACGTCATTCTGACGGCCGCCGAGGTGATGGTTTCAATTACCGGTTTGGAGTTTTCCTACTCGCAGGCTCCGAAGTCGATGAAATCGGTGGTGATGTCAATTTGGCTGTTGTCGGTCTCGTTGGGGAACTATGTGACGGCGGCGGTCAACCACTTCATTCAAGTCCCCGGCATCAACCAGTTTATCAGTGATGCGAGTGGTTTAAGTATCGAGGATCAAGAGAAAACTTATAACGATCGATGGGTCGTCAAAGCTCTACCGGTCGAAGAAGCAACGGACGCCGAAGAGAAAAGCAAAACGCATGATGTGTTGGTCGCCGGTTACGATCGCAAGTTCGATACCGAAGACGACTTCCGTTTGACCTACGACCAGTATGGCAACCTAACGGATGTGTCCCCGCAGAATGCCGATGTGCTGAAGGAAGCGAAACAGCGAATTGACGAGCATTTCTTCGCGTCGGCAGAGAACGACTCCGACATGCAGTTGCCGGACGATCAAGCGGGTGCCGAATTACTAACGGGTCTTCAAGACGCAACCGGGAACGCATTGCAATTTCACCGCGTGACCCGCGATCGTTATCGGATTGTCTCCGCTGGTGCCGACGGAACTTTCGAGACGCCTTGGGACGAAGTTCTCGAAGCGAAAGTCAGTCGTGTCAATAAGAAAACGTCCGCATCGGAAGACAAGCCGCTCTCTTGGCGTGAGAAGCGAATTATCGAACTCAAAGGGGATGTCGGTCGCAAAGAAGTCGAGGAAGCTCGCGGGGAGATTCCGAAAACGAAAATCAGCGAATCGTTCACGGTCGGCGGGCAAGTCACGCTCGAAGGTGCCAGTTACTTTTGGTTCTGGACGTACGTCATGTTCGGAGCCGCTGTGTTGTTTGTGCCGATCGCGTATTTCTACAAAGACCAAACGCAAATCCCGGACGATGAATCACCCGACCACCCTGCTCCGCCCGAAGATCACGCGTTGACGAACGAGGAAACGTAAGCTGAGTCGCGTCGTCCGTAGGGTGCGTCAGGACGCACCAAGAATCCGTTCGGAAGTGCGGTGCATCGCATACGATTTTGCATTTGTATAACGAATAGGGTGGCATGCCCACAGCTTGGGGTGGGCATGGGCCAACGACGTTCGAATGTCTCATCATGCCCACGCAAAGCCGTGGGCATGCCACCCAGCCGTGCCGATCGCGTACTTCTACAAAGACCAAACGCAAATCCCAGACGATGAATCACCTGACCACCCTGCTCCGCCCGAAGACCACGCGTTGACGAACGAGGAAACGTGAACGCAATCGACCAGCGTGCATTGTTTTGGCTGAAACTAATAGATGCTTTACTGGACTTCGAGGTACTCAAGTCCTTTCGCCCGCAAGTCCTTTAAGTGACCAACCACTGTCTCAGTGGCGATGAGCCAAAAAACGCGGCCACGTATATTTTCTTGTCTGAGCGACGGTACCCCGATCTGTAGAGGATCACTTGGTAGAGCTATCGATTCCAACATTGGGAAGAATGTTGTTTCCCTAAAGCGACCACATTGAGGACACTGTCGATGAAACTGTGTGCCTGACCGCGCGACATCCACATCGATTTCAAGTCGCGGGTCGGGTACGACAAGAAGATGTTCGCGATCGCCTGGTATGGGTATTGTGGAAACGCCATGGACACCGAGTGTCACAAGTTGGTGCCAAATATCACATTTGAAGTACACGAAACCATCGTCCGTCGTATTGATATCAAATGTTGTCTTCAGCCGCAGGTCTTCGTCCAGTCCTCGGGCAATCGCTCGCCCTTCATCGAGTTTCCCACATTGTGAACAACACAGGTCGCGGTATTGTTCACGGACAGCAATCCCTTTTCTGCCACCATCGTACAAAATCCAATTGTTCCGGCGATTATCTTTGGGGACGAGCCAATAGCATCTCACTTTGGCGAAAACCTTTCCCTCACATTTCGAGGAAGTTCTGCAGGAGTTTCACGCCTTCGAGGGTGAGGAAACTTTCCGGGTGGAATTGGACGCCGTGGATGGGGTGTTTCTTGTGTCGCAGGCCCATCACTTCGCGGGGGTGGTCTTCGTCGGCGGTCCAGGCGGTGAGTTCGAAATCGCCGGAGAGTGATTCCGCCGGTACAATCAGGCTGTGATATCGCGTGGCGGTGAACGGGTTCTCTAGACCGGCGAATAAACCGGAATCGTTGTGATGCACCTGGGAGACTTTCCCATGCATCAACCGCTCGGCTCGGACGACTTGTCCGCCGAACACGTCCGCGATGCACTGATGCCCTAAACACACGCCGAGCACGGGAATCTTCGTGCCAAATTCCGAGATGATCTCCCGCGACAAACCGGAATCGTTCGGCGTGCCGGGACCGGGGGAAATGATGACACGTTCAGGTTGCCAACTGGCGATTTCATCCAACGTGGTTTGGTCGTTTCGAGCGACGCGGATCTCAAGCGATGAGTCCATTTCGCCCAGACGCTGAACGAGGTTCCAAGTGAATGAATCGTAGTTGTCGAGAACGAAGATCATCGGCGTATTAGTCGGAGTTGCGAACGGGATCGAGACGACGTGCAGTCATCGTATCACTCGACACAATTCCTGACCAGGGGTTCGTTTTCGACTTCCAGGAGACAGAACCCGCGACGGTCAATCGTCAACGGCTTTAGGCGGCCGGTCCGAAAAGTTTGCGGATGAGGTCGCGGAGTTGTTCCGTGTTCCCGCCTTCGCGTTGTGACTGCAGATACCGCAGATCGACGAAGACCAAAGCCGGTTGGTTGGCACACGTATCATGGGCCACTTGAGCCAACAGTTTCTGCTCAGAGCCGTTCAGTCGATGGACTTTGCAGAGTTGTTCGAATAGGTCGTAGGGTGTGTCGCTGGCGGTTGTCTGGGCGATGCGATAGCGATCCCACCAGTATAAGCCGACCCATATGCCCACAATGACGACCAAAAGCCCGGCGAAGAACAGAAAGTTCCCAAATGATGCCGAGTGGCGACTCCAACGCGTGAATGCATTGGCCAACTCGGAGATCGAGGCGAACGTCGAGACTGGAATATTCATCGGGGTGGCCCTCAAACTTCTGCGGAAGCGATTGTGGAGACCGAGGGATTCGGTTCGTCCACGTTTTGGTCGGCGATTAATTCCGCCAGGTTCACCAAGGCCGATTCCACCGCCTCGCGAACTCGAATGTTCGGGTCGTTTCGCTGTTGTTGCAGTCGGTCAATCACCGGCTGAACCGGCATCACGGTCAATGTCTCCACGACGGCACGCCGGATTTGCTCGTCTTCGTCGTCAAGCAATTCCAGAAGCGTAGGCAGCACATGCCAATGCAAACCCAACGATACCGACCCGGTGATCGCTCTAAG
Organism: Thalassoroseus sp.; assembly: GCF_984380535.1. Classification (NCBI taxonomy): domain Bacteria; kingdom Pseudomonadati; phylum Planctomycetota; class Planctomycetia; order Planctomycetales; family Planctomycetaceae; genus Thalassoroseus; species Thalassoroseus sp. The sequence goes on along the minus strand of NZ_CFHRBF010000005.1, from coordinate 328,468 downwards.
TCGACGCTGACGGATCGGGTGATAAAACTCCTTCGCCAACTGTTCCGTAGCGGTGGGGTCGATCTTGAGAACCAACTTCCCCGCTTGTTCGGCGGAGTCTTCGTCGAACCGGTCGTAAGAAGCCAAGACCCGCTCCAACCCGAAATCGGACAGTTCTCCACGGGCGGCATCTCGCACGACGTCTTCCGTGCTGTCTAACCCGTTGACCAATCGTTCGAGAGCATCGGGCAGGCGTTGTTGTCGGACCTGCGTCAGTGCCCATGCTTGGGACTCGGGTTGATTGGAGTTGAGAGCATCGGTCACAATCTCCCGGACCGACTCCCCCTTAACCGACATGCCGCCGGACAGCACCAAGTCACGAGCTTCGAATGTGCCGTTGCGTAACATCCATTCGCGAACCTGCGTTTTGAGTTGATCGGCGACCGCGACGTGCGTCAACAACCGCAGCACTGCAGGTTGCAACGATTCCGGGAGCAGCGGAAGCACTTCGTCCGGGTTTTGCAGCCAAGACATCTTTTCGATTTGCTGGAGATTTCGGACCTGCATTGTCGTCGGATTCTTCGGCAACCAACGCAAGACTGTCGCGATAAACTCCAGATCGGACCGTTCACTGAGAATCTCCAAAGCCTTCAGTGGCGGACGGGCGGTGCTCAAGAACTGCAGGGTCAATTCCATGATGCCCGGATGGGTGCTGGTCTGCAGGACTTCGAAGACGTGCTGGCGGATTTCACTCCCATTGCGGCTAAGAACCGCTCGGATGGCTTCATCGTTCGGTTGCCCTAAGATCAGAATCGCTTCGATGATGACTTCGCGATACAACGATTTCGTCAAGCTCGGGCCGGAGATATTGAGCGTCATCAGACTGGCATCACGGGTTTGCTTCGCCTGGGCGTGACGCGGATCGGTCGATCGTGTCCGCAGTTGATCGTACACACGATCGACAAGGCCACGGAATGTCGCCACCATGCGGTCGTCGACGAACTCGGGAAACTCGCACAGACACTGGGCCACCAATGGCAGCAAATTTCCGCTGGGGCTGGCGTCGAGGATGCCTATGACATCGATGGAAGCATCCCCACGCGTGGTGAGACACTTTCGCAATGGGCCTGTCAGCTGAATGGCATTCAGAACAAGCCGATCCTGGCCTTCCTGCGTCAGATTCCCGAATTGTCGGAGTAACTCGATCTGCGCGCGTGCGGAACTGTACTCGACAATCGCATCCACGGCAGCGACCTGCACACCGGCGTGGGGAACTTCCAATGCTTTCAGCAATGTTGGCAGTGCATGGTCGCTACGCGACGTTGCCAACGCTCGCATTGTCAGAGAAACGGGTTGTGTCATAAAGCAGTTCACTTTTCAACGTCTGCGGGGGCTGTCGTCACGAATGAAGCCGAACCCACACGTTCATGCCATCACCCCGAACATGGTTCAGCCGCAATTCAATAGAGACGATGACACCCGCTTGGGCCGAATGTTTTCGTCAACGGTTATCCCTCGATGGAGTCCGAACCTCCGTTTTTTGTGATCGGTCACACAATGAAAGGTATGGGTTTCCTTGAACCCTCTTGTAGGATGACGTGCTACCAACAGCTGCCAATCAGGCTTGCAACTGCCGGTCATCGACATCACACGCCGAAAGCTGCGATGCGATTTATCACTTCTGAAAAAAGCATGTGTCACGCCGCGTGTTTTCGTCCCGATTGCAATGAGTTTATCGGTGACTTTCAGTCAAATTCCCAAACGCACCACATAGAGGCATTGCGACCTTTACGATCGGCTTAGCAAGAATTTCTGGAGAAATCGGCCCTTTACAGTACGCGTTCTCTTAGAATTTGAGAAAACGCTCGCTTCTGCAGAACTGTGACTTGAAATTGGTAGATCTCTTTAGCGCGCCAACTGGCGTCGAATGTTGCGATCGATCTCTCCTGTTGGTCTGTTATACTTGTGGGTTATGTCTCAGCCACTTGATCTTTCTGAACCGGATTACCGTCATGACACGGAGTTTTCCAAATTGTTGGCCCGGCGTGCGGATGTGGATCTGACGGTGGCCGCCTTGGAAGTGGCGCGGGATGCGTATCCGGATTTGCAATTCGAGGAAACGCTGCGGTGGTTCGACCTGCGCGCAAACACCCTGCGTGAGCAATTCGCGACAAGCATCTTCGAACGTGAAGCTCTTGAAGCGTTATGTGAGGAGTTGGGTCAACGACAGAAATTGACGGGAACCGACGCGGCTTTTGACGATGCGGACGCGAGTTATCTTCATCGGATCATCGCGACCGGTCATGGAATTCCGCTGAGTTTGTCACTGATTTATTTAGGTGTCGCCGAGCGGGCGGGCTTGCCGTTGAGTGGGGTATCGGCTCCGCAGCATTTTCTCTCGCGATGCGAAACCAGTGAAGGACCGTTGTTTGTCGATGCCTTTACACCGGGCCGGATCTTGACGGAAACGGAATGCATTGCGTGGTTGTCGGAACTCACGGAAATGACGGATACGCAGATTCTGCCGTTTCTCGAACCTGCCGGGCCGCGGATGATTCTCGTCCGGATGTTGAACAACTTGAAAGTCGTTCATGCCAAACACGAGAACTGGTCGGCCGCTTGGAAGGTGCAACATCGTTTGATGTCACTCAAACCTGGGTCGTACCAGGAACGTCGTGACATGGGCATTCTCTCCGTGCACGCCAAGCGAACACTCACCGCCATCAAACTTCTGACCAATTGCCTGCGAAACTGCCCTGCCGACGAACGCGTCGTGCTGCGTGAGCATCTCGAGATGGCTCACTCCAGCCATGCCCAGTGGAATTGACGACGCGTTCTACAGAACCGGCGTAAAGAGACGACAGACGTTTTCGCGGAGAACCCGCCATTTCGCACGTTGCACCCATTCTTCGTATTCGAGTTTCCGGGCATCGTGCAGATCGCGTTCGAAATCTTCCTCGAGTTGCTGAGCCACCCGAGTGTCGTAAAACGCCAGACCGATCTCGAAGTTCAGCAGCAGACTACGTGCATCGAAATTCGGCGAACCGACAAGACTCCAATGACCGTCAATTGTCAGCGTTTTCGAATGCAGTAATCCTTTCTCGTATTCGTAGATTTCGACGCCCGCTCGCAGTAGCGAATCGTAATACGACTGAGCGGCGTACACGGTCGCCATGTGAGCGCTTTGGGCACACAACAGCAATCGCACTTTAACTCCCCGATACGCCGCCGACTCCAACGCCATCGCCAGCGCTGGTGTCGGAACGAAGTAGGAAGTCACCAAGGTCAGTCGATGTTCCGCCTCGTTGATCGCTGTAAACATCAACTGATGAAAGACTTCCGCTTCACCGGCCGGTTCACCTGCCAGCACTTGGGCCGCTGTATGTCCGACTTCCACGGGAGTCGGGTAGTAACGTGGCTCGGTCAATTCTTCGCCAGTCGCGTGGTACCAATCCTCTGCGAAGACCTGCTGCAATTGCAGGACCGAGGGGCCTTGAATCCGCATGTGCGTGTCCCGCCAGTAACCCAGCTTGGGATCCAATCCCAGGTATTCATCACCGATGTTCATGCCTCCGGTGAATCCGGTTTTTCCGTCGACCACGACAATCTTACGGTGCGACCGCAAGTTGATCAGCAGTCGGTTTCGCCAGTGTTGTCCCGTGAGAAACGTCGCGAACTGAATGCCCGCGTCTTTCATGGGTTGAACAAACCGGTGATTTCGCCGCATGGCCCACGAGCCGATTCCGTCGACCAACACCCGCACTTCCACGCCGGACCGCGCCCGTTCCACGAGCCAGTCCCGGAGCTTCAACCCCGTGGAATCGGGTTGCCAAATATAGTATTCGAGGTGAATCGATTGCTTCGCGTCACGGATGGCTTGTTCAATCAGCCCGAACGTCCGATTTGTGTCGGCGACGATTTCGACCTTGTTGTTCTTTGTCGGAACCGTCTCTGCGACCCGCGTGGCTAAACGCATGAGTCGCTGTTGGTGAACCGTGAAGCTGTCGCTGGGGATGAGCTGATACTGGGTGAGTTCCGGAAGGTTGCGGGTGATGGCTCGACTGGCAACCGCTCGCCGGGCTGCTTTGCGTTCGACCCGGTTAATGCCGAACACAATAAACAGCAGGCCGCCGACAATCGGCACCGTCACCAGTAACATGAGCCAAGCCACAGTGGACTCGGGATGTTTCTTCTTATTTAGCAACAGCATCGGTAGCAGGCACAACTGCATGAGAAACCCGATGGCTGTCGCGAGTGCCGTCCAATGCCAACTCAGTAGCCAATCCATGAGATTCCCATTAACGCGACCTGATGAAACAAAACCTAGGGTGCCACTGGCTTTGCCAGTGCCGATGCGTGGTCAATCGAAGAAACCTGGTGGAGGGCCGTGGATCAACGGTCGGTCGGAATCTGTCGTCTCACTCAGGTAATCTTGAGCCGAGGACCACTTCCACTCAATCGCCCGTTGGCAGAGCCCCCGACGTGCAGGATTCTCGTGAATGTAGTCGATCGAATGCAAGATCGCTTCACTGGAAAACAAATTACGATCGTAACTAGCTCCCTCTTGCCTAAAGCGGAAACACGACTGACCGGGACGCTCACGTACCGTCAATCGTTTGAGAAGTCCGGAACGCTGCGTGTGCAAAATGGCCTTAACTTGTTTTGAGAAAGGTTGTTTGATTCGAGCGAGGTACTTTCCAAACTCCGGGTTTTGACGAAGTGGATACGTCAGAAGATGTACGTGTTCCGGCATAAAGACAAACGCCACAAGTCGAAACTGAAATTCTTCGTTCGCCGCATCCAACGAACGAGCTAACATCCGACACCAATCGTCGTTGGTCAGAAGTGGCTTTCGCTGATAAGTTGAGAACGTGAATTCATGCCAATGTCCCGGCTCGTGATAATGTCGAATTGTCTTCCGGTGGGACATGGCCAGTCCTGAGAATACGCTTCGAAAATTTTATCTGGCCGCCAGCCGGAAACCACTGGCAAAGCCAGTGGCACCCAGCGGTTTGGTCTGCCCTTACCAGGTAGTTTTGAGCCAGTTTTCGTAGGTGTCTGCAACTTTGGCGGACTTTGTGTCTCCGGCGTGGATGTACATGGCGTAACGGAGCATCAGTGAAGCTCCTTTTTCGAGTTCCGTCGGGGGAACTTCCTGTCCTGCGTAGGCTTTTTCGCCGAACGGGTTGATCGAGAACAGTCCGTAGTTTCGCACATGATACCGCGAGGGGCGGAAGTTCTTCGGGTGATCGAAAATCGTCACACCGTAGGTTTCCCCTTCGACTTCGCCGTAGTAATCGATCCACTTCGCGGGTTTGCCCCAGGCGTCTTTCGTCCCTTTCACGCCTTCGGAGGTCACCACATGGCCGCCTTCGTTTTCTCGCATCGAATCCACCATGCGGAACCCGAACAAACCTTCTTTGGTGTCCTCGAAAGACACCGGGCCGTGCTCGGCGACAAACGTGATTGCATACTCGACGACATAATTCGAGAAGATGCGAACGGTCGATTTCTCGGTCACGACCGGTTTGCCCGCTTGGTTGAGCCAGTGGTTCGTCACGGTCATCACCGCGGGATCGCCTTTGGCTTTGTCGATCTTGACGGACACATTTTTGATTTGCCCGTCTTCCTTCCAGAACTTCACTTTATTGACTTCATCGACTGCAACCCAAATGCCTTTGTGGTGCGGGTGATCGGGGCCTTTTTCGCCCGGTTCAACGATCTCCCGAGTCAACACGGTACCGTCCGGTCCGCGAACCGGCGAGAAGAACGGCTTCGGCAGATCCGAACCGTAATTGAATGTTGCGAATGGCTTGCCGCCGACAGTCACGTCGATGGTTTTGCCGTCGCCTTTGGTCAGTTGAACCGCGTCGGCCGCCAGCAACGATGATCCGCCCAGCAACATCGCGGACAGACAGCACGCACGTAGAAAACTCATCCTCGATCCCCTCGGTTGGAAAGTGTTGTTCACCACCCGAAGAATTGCCGATCGACGGGTGGATTCTGGCTTTCCATCGTATCGACGAAAACTCACACGTCGAGTCTGGACCGTTTATCCATTCCGATCCGCTGGGGGCTTCACCCAGTTCGCGGCGATGACGAGCGGAATCGGCAAAACGGCGAACAACCACAAGGCCGGGTCGAATGAGCCCAACAAATCGCGAGCACCGCCGGCAATGAACGGACCTAAACTAGAACTCGCCACTGTGCCGGTCGTGACCACACCGCGAATTCGCCCGAGGTGTCGTCGACCGAAATACCGAGCCCACAGCGGATGCGTGCTGCCAAAGAATGTTCCCTGCGATGCACCGAGCAGAATCCCGACGGCCACACACATCGCCGTGCTGTTCACGTTGATCAGCAAGACTGAGGACAACGCCAGACCACCCAACCCCGCCGCACACAACCAGCGTGCCGGTAAGAAGTCGGACAATGTGCCACCGCTGAATTGGAAGGTCGCCCAGAAAATCGCGAAGAACGACATCGTCAGTTCGTAGTCGTCGACAGTCAGTCCACGGTCTTGCAGAATCGGAATGAAGTGAAAGACGATGGCCGTCAGAATCATCGAAAACATTCCCACACCCGACGACACCACCCAGAACGCAGGTGTGCGAACCGCTTCGGAGAGCGTGAGGTCCGAAACAATCCGACGGGCATGCGGATGCGAATCGGGCAGACCTTTGCCGTTGTCGATTTGTTGACCAATGTCTTCCGGCCGGTTCCGTACGATCAAAAAGAACGCGGGAAACAACACACCGAAGATCACGCCACCTTGAATCAGATAGGCCGTCCGCCACCCGCAAGCGTCGATCAACCAGGAATTGACTCTCGGCATGATTGCCATCGCGGAAGCAATGGACAATGTGCGGATACCTTCGACGAGTCCGAGTCGACGTTCAAACCAGAATGGCAACGTATTGCCACTGAGGAACGCCATCGCACCGGGACCGACAAGTCGCAACATCGCAAATGCGAGCAAGAGTGCAAACCAGTTCCCTGCCATCGCCAACGTCACACATGCGGTGAGTAACACGGTGAGGATGACAAGCAACGTGCGACGCAAACCATGTCGGTCCATGAACATCCCGACATACGTCAAAGGCATCGCGCCCAAAATCGTACCCAGCATGTAGGCCATTGCCAATTGACTGTGAGACAGTCCAAGGCTGGTACGGATCGGTTCGTTGTAGACGGAAATCCCGAACGTTTGCCCGGGTGAACTCGCGAACGCCGTGACCATCGCCACGCCGAGCATCACCCACCCGTAATAAAACGGTGCGGATGTCGGGACTGGTTCCAGGGAGACAGGTTGCGAAACACTCGGGGATGAGGACACGGACAGCGAATTCGGCGAGACGGTTTCCGTCGATTGCAAAGTCACGGAATAACCAACTTTCAGGCGGGAAGACAAGGCGGGAACGCGCCGGAATTTTCGCCTCGTGCCCTGGTTCTGTCAATCCCCTCCGTCAAACGCGACACGCTATTCATCAATCTTTCGCACACCACTGACTTCCCAAGAAACGATGATTGTCGGACACGCCGAATTAGTTAGGATAACACCGGAAGCCTACAAAAGCTGATCCTGTTCCATATCTCCGAGATGCCCATGATTCGTTCGCAGACTTGTCCGATATGTGATGCGGAACTTCCGCCGGAACTGACGGCCGATTCTCCGTATTTTCCGTTTTGCAGCAAGCGGTGTCAGTTGATCGATCTCGGCCGCTGGGCGGACGGACGGTATGCAATCGTCGACGAAATGACTCCCGAACAGATGGCCGAGGAATTCGACAAACAGAACGAAAGCGGATACTTCGAGGGCTGAGAGCTTTTTGCAATTTTGATGGCCGACTGATAGGCTGATTGCATCACAGTTACATTTGTCGACTCTCGAACCCGGACGTGTTTGCATGCGTGGTTTGTCAGTTTACTCTTGCCTCACCGGGGTCATGTTCGCGACGACATTGATGTCGGTCCAGGCGGACGAGATTACCTACATCCAAGACGATGGGCAGCAAGTCACCGTCGAGGCCCAGATCTACGGATCAGACCGTGGCGCGGTGGCGCTCGAGTTGGCAGACGGTTCGCTGGAAGTCATTCCGGAAGCCCGCATCGTCAAACGAGAACCGACGGACGGACCGGAACCGCTCGACGAAGACGCAATGATCGCGCAGCTTACCAGACGGTTCGGAGCAGAGAAATTCCGTGCGACCTCGAAACGGCCGTTCGTTGTGGGTTTGGTGTTGGCCAACCCATTGAGCACACGAATTGAAGAAACGCGAGCCCAATCGTTCCTGCGGGAAGCGGTCGGGTTTATGAAGCGAGTGGAAAACGAGTTTAAAAACTACGCCCGCCAAGCACGGATTTCGATCGACAACCCGAAGCACACCCTTGTGGCGTTGATCTTCGAGACCGACGACGACTTCGAAGCCTATGTGGAAGAATCACGTGGCGGCGGTCAAAGTCTGTCGGCCGGGAACATCGCGGGGTTTTACTCGGGGATGTCGAATTTTCTCGTGTTACGGCTTGGTGAGTGTTACGACTTTGCCACCCCACTTCACGAAGCGATGCATCAGCAGGTTTACAATCGCGGTGTGTTTCGGCGACTGGCCCCGCTACCGGTGTGGTTCAACGAAGGAATTGCAACATCGTTCGAAGGCAATGGCGATCGGATTCGCAATGGTCCGAATCGGCTCAATTCCCAATACGCTCGCAAAGCCCTCGCAGGTGGCGGGTTATCTTGGACCGAAACCGTCCAGCACAACGCTGCATTCCGAGGCGACATTTTCGCCGGCGATGCCTACCGCAACGCCTGGAGCATGCATTGGTTCTTGCTCAACAATTACCCCGACGGTTACAAAAACTACGTCGAGCGACTTGGTGAGAAGGACTCGCTCGCGGAAATGAGTCCGGAACAACAACTTGCCGAATTCGAGGAAATCTTCGGCAAACCGCCCGCGGAATTGGAAACGGAGTTTCGTCGGAAGTTGCCGATCGAGATGCAACGTCAACGACTCTCCGCAACGGAGCGACGTCAAGCGGGCATTAGCGAAACGCAGTCTCATTTGGGCGAAGTCGTGTTGACCGCGGTTCGTCAGCCGAACGGTTTTTTACAGGTGCAAGGACAACTCACGAACATCTCGCCACTGCGGGATATGGCGTATTACGTGACCGTTGTCACAGGCACCGGCGAATTCGCGGACTGGTTCATCCCGGATCTGAAAATTCGCAAGTCGCAACGATTGCCATTGCAATTTGTGCAAAAACGAATCGTGGGTGTGAACCTGGGACCGGCTGGCACATTTCGCGTGAAAATCCAGTCCGCCATCGCCAACGGCGACACCGCCAACGCCTGGAAGCAAGGCCAACTCCCCTCCCCACTGGGCGAGTGATGCGACTGCAGGTGATTACAGAACAACTTGCGGTCAAGATCGGCGTCGCTATCACTCTCCTATTGGGAGGGTCGAGCGCAGCGAGGGGAGGGCGAGCACAGTTAAGCCCAACCACAATTGCCCCTCCCCGGACGCTTTCGCGTCCGATCTCCCAAAGGGAGAGTAAAGTCGAACCCTGTTCTCTCCGCAGGCGTGGTAAAAACTTGAGGATTTTTTTGAAGTCGCGGGGGAAAACTGCCGATTGAGGGAAAGACGTCGACACAATCCGTCTTTTCATTTCAGTTTGCGGGGCCAACCCATGCGAATCCTCTTAGGCATGATGCTGATCTTCAGCGGTTGTGCGTCGGCTCGGTACGTCACGAAGGGCGAGATGGAAGGCGTTGTGGCGATGCCGTCCGACACCGCGCGAAATCGGGAGAAAGCTGAGGAACTGATGGCTCAGCATTTCCCGGAAGGTTATGAAATCGTCTTCGAGGAAGAAGCCGCCATCGGCAGTGTGACGCACGTTCACAAGAACAGCCACGGTGACGACATTCAATTAGCCGGCGGACTGCAAAACTTCGACAACGAAGATTTCGGCCGGGTCACGCCGCGATTACCGGGGCTGACGCATCGGACGTCTCACAGCGACATCACGATGACGACCCAAGACAAAACCGAATGGCGAATCCGCTACCGCAAGAAACGCCCCAATTTGCTCACGCCACCTGGAACACTGCCTAGCGAATCCTTGCAACAGCACTTTGACGTGTTGGATGCCGCGGAGACTGCACCAGTTCTGACCGAAACGGCAGCGAACTGAATCGCGGTTACTGCGGCCCCGATTTGCCGCGACGCTCTTTGCCGGACGAGATGGAATCAGCTTCCAGGTAAATGTGTTTGATCTGCGGATGCCGACCGCGAATCGTTTCTTCGAGTCGATCGACAGCCACTTCGACGTCGTCGGCTGAGAGTTCGTCCCGGAACTGGACGTCGAGCGCCAGCAGGACTGTGTCGGGGCCGAAGTGTAACGTCATCGGTCTGCGAACTCGTTGAACAGCCGGGTCCGTGGTAGCGATCTCACGAACGCTGAGCACGGTTTCCGGGTCTGCACTTTCGCCGATGAGCAGTCCACGCGTCTCCCGAATGAGCAGCAACGCGACACCCATCAGGATCAACCCGATGACAATCGACGCCACACCGTCGAGCACTGGCATTTCCAACAAATGCCCAAAATAGATTCCGAGGAAAGCCACCACCAAACCGAGCATCGCCGCGGAGTCTTCGAACAAGACGGCAAACGTGGTCGGGTCTTTACTGTGACGAATCGCCTGCCAAACGCCTTGGTCTTCGTGCTTGGATTGCAGGAACCCCTTCAATGCCAACCACCAGGCGGCACCTTCGAAAATGATCGCCAAACCCAATACGATGTAGTTCGCCGTTGGGTCTTGAAGTTCCCCCGGATGTTGAACGTGCCGTACGCCTTCATAGAAGGAAACGCCGCCCCCGATGCCGAAAATCAGCACCGCGACGATCAACGTCCAGAAGTACAGATCGAGACCGTAGCCAAACGGGTGCTCCTCGTCGGCGGGACGTTGAGACAGACGAATCCCCAGCAGCAATAACGCTCCGTTCCCGGTATCGACGACCGAGTGAATCCCTTCGGAGAGCATTGCCGAACTGCCGGTGATCGCGGCCGCAATGAACTTCGTCACCGAGATGGCAAAGTTCCCGGCGATTGCTCCATAAATTGCGATTTTCGATCCACTCGCTGCCACGATACAATTCCTTCCCGGTCAACGATTTAGTCCACTACCTAGATCTCTGAGCGAATTGTACTTGATCCCTCGTGGATCGCAATCGGTGGGTGTATCCATGGGTCGAATACAGCGGGAGACCAATGTCCGCTTTGTTCCCAGTGCGGTTGGCGTGGGATGGGATAATGTCACCGAAATCGTGGTGCGGCCGGATCGGTTAATCCTACACGCGGGGAGTGAAGTTTCTACGATTCAATTCGTGGAGATCGCCCGCTGGTATCGGCATGGGTGGATTTATCGCTCGCTTGCGAGACTCGGCGGACCCGTGTGGGGAGCGGCATTCGTGGCAGACCGGGATTGGTTTCACGCTCCGTCCGGTCGGTTTTTCCGTTTTTACACCGATCCGCCACTGAAGGTCTTTATGCCCGATGAACCCGTCGGCACCCCCTATCACGAATCTCTGTTTCTTCAAATCCAGCAAGTAATTGCAGCCGGAGGCTTTGCTACACTGGATTTGGGGTAAACTGAACCTTGTGAAAATTCGTCGACTGCCCCGTCAATCCCACTGAGTACGCTGTGAATTGGCGACGGATTTGCTACCATCGTGAGTTCCGTAGTTTACCACCTGCGGCGAACAGCTTATTAAGCGGCACCGACCTGCCTCAATTACGTTGCGGTAGCGTCACGGAGGCCCATCGGACGACAGGATGACCCCATGGCTTATGATGCTTACGACCCATGCCCGTGTGGCAGCGGGAAGAAGTTTAAATTTTGTTGCCTTCCCGTAGCGGAAGAAATGGACAAAGTTGCCGGTCTGCAAGAGAACCACCAAACGCAGGCAACTTTGCAAGTTCTCGATCGCCTTCAAAAAACCAAGCCCGAAATTCCGTGGATTTACGTCACCCGCGCTGGCGTGCTTTTGAATGAAGGCCGTGCTGCGGAAGCTCAGCAAACGTTGACGGCGTTGCTCGATCAACAACCCGAGCACCCGTTTGGGCTCGCGTTGCTGGCGACGGCTTCGGTCGGTGCGGTCGGATTCGAAGACGCAAAATCGACGGTCTACAAAGCTTTCCGACATTGCGCCCAGCACTTCCCGGATGTCGTCGGTTCGCTCGCGATGGGTATTGCCGGCTTGATGTACGGCGAACGAAAGTACCTGGCGGTCCGTCAACACTTGGCACTCGCTATGCGATTGGTGCCGGAAGAAGACAAGCAACAAGTCTTCCTGCGATTGATCGACTTCGACGGTGACGAACGACTGCCCTACCCGCTGCGTGGACCGCATCCGTTGCGTCCGGTCGAAATGACCGACGATGGCGAGAACGCCGAAGACCGGGCGAAATGGCTCAAACGGGCCGAGCGTTCCGTCGTGATGGGTTGTTACGAGACCGCTGCGAACTTGTACGAACGATTGGCCGAGGATGACGCGGAGAATCCCGTCCTGTGGTCGAATGCGGGATTGTGTTGGGCATGGGACGGTGACGAAGAAGAAGCCGCCGAAGCGCTCCATCGCGCCGCACGGTTGGAATCTGATTTCGAAACCGCCGTCGAGTACGAGACACTCGCTCAATTGCTCGACCAAAACGCGCCGGATGCCCAAGCGGATGTGCTCGCCGTGGGTTATCGTGTGAAGTCGGTCAGCAAGTTGTTGTCGATGATCGACGATCATCCGCAACTCGAACGTCTCCCAGACACCCCCGATGAAGACGGCCGGAAACAACCGCCGGTGGTCAACATTCTCGATCGTGAACCGATTTCCGAAGACGAGGAAATCTCGCGGGAGAATGTCTCGCGTGTCGTCGGACGCTTGATCTTCGCCGAGGCGGTCGTCGAAGACGCTCCGCAAGTTTGGCTCACACGGTTGGCCACCGAATACAGCGAATCCGCTCGCGAGATTTTCGAATCCATCGCCGAGGCGGAAATCGAAGACACCCAAGAAGACCCAGATGGCGGCATGCGAGCGTTTACGCCGCGGGAGTATTTGCCGCTGCAGTTCCAATGGCATTTTCCGAAATCAGTGCCAGCCGTTCGGCAACTGGAACTCGAAAAAGAGCAATGGCAAGAGCACGTCGACGAGACATGGCTCAATCTCTCGCAAGCGGCTCTCGGTGATCGCACACCGCTCGACGTCGTTGGCGATGAATCCGCTCGTGTCGCGTTAGCCGCTTCGGTTTATGTGTTCGATGCCTTCTGCGATCGCAACGCATTCATTCTCAATCTGCCGGCGCTGCTCGAAAAGTTGGAACTGCCCACGCCGGAACCGATCGAAGTCACCGACGACTTGCCTTTGGGTTCGTTCTCGGTCATGAAAATGCATCGCTTGCCGATCGAGAAACTCGACGACACGCAACTCAACTACGTGCTCAATCGGGCGTTGTTATTGCGTCATAACGAGTTCCTCGAAAGGACACTCCGAGAGGCGTTGTCGCGGGAGAGTTGTCGGTCGTCCTTGGACTTGGATCGGGCCTTGTACACGCTGTGCGAATTGGCCCGCGATCGCAACGACCGCGAAGCCGCTTTCGATTGGATTCGTCAGGGCAAAGAACACGCCGCCACCACAGACGACGCGTTCGCGCAGACGGTGCGGTGGGAAATTCGTGAGTTGTCGCTGCGAGTCGAAGACCCGACGGACGCGGAACTCATGCCGTTCGCACGAAAGCTGCTCGATCGGTACGCGAAGAAGATTCCCCAGTTGGCTGAACACGTTCAAATGGTCTTTGAAGCTTACGGCCTCCAGGTTCCCGAGCGAGTGGAAGTTGGTGGCGTGAGCGGTCAGGTTTCCAGCGGCGGTTTATGGACCCCGGACTCCGCAGGGGGATCCACCGAAAACGCCACTCAGAAACTCTGGGTTCCCGGCGAAGACTAACACAGGAATTTCGTCAACTTGACGATCAACACGTCTCATGATTCGACACTCACATCACTTCGATTTTGACGGTTGAAGATGGAGGATCGAGGATGGCCAAGTTCGCCTGCAATGGTACGCTGTCCTCGATTCTCGATCCGCTTAAGAACACTAACACTGTTCTTGAAGCATTAGATGACATACGACATCCCTTCTCAATGACGCCTCTGCACATCACGGTTCAGTAATGGTCGCACGGTTGGACACGCACGAAGACGCAATGCGCTGGGCTTTGGAGCTGGCTGTTCGTGGCTTTGGTATGGTCGAGCCGAACCCGGCCGTTGGTGCGGTGCTGGTCAATGCGGATGGTGATGTCGTCGGCGAAGGTTGGCACGAGCAATTCGGGCATGCTCACGCTGAAGTCAATGCGATCGAACACGCCGGTGCGAAAGCCAACGGCACAACGCTGTACGTCACACTCGAACCGTGCAATCATCAAGGAAAAACTCCCCCCTGCACGTCAGCCGTGATCAAAGCGGGTATTCGGCGAGTTTTCATCGGCACCCGCGACCCGGCTTCGCATACTGCGGGGAACGGGATCGAAGCCCTCGAAGCGGCGGGCATCGAAGTGACCGTTGGGTTATTGGAAAACGACGCCAAAGCCCTGATTGCTCCGTTCACCAAATTGATGACCACAAGTTTGCCGTGGGTCCATGCCAAGTGGGCGATGACGCTCGATGGCAAAATCGCCTCACGAACCGGGAAGTCGCAATGGATTTCGAACGAACTTTCTCGGCGAACCGTGCATCATCTGCGGGGCCGAATGGATGCAATCATGGTCGGCATCGGCACTGCGATCGCGGATGATCCCCTACTCACGGCTCGCCCTTCGGGACCACGATCGGCGATCCGCATTGTCGTCGATGCGCTCGCACGTTTGCCGCTGGAAAGCCAACTCGTGCAAACCGCCGGCGAGCATCCGGTGTTAGTTGCCACTTCGGAACAGGCCCCGAAAGAGAATATCACGAAACTCGAAGCCGCGGGTGTCGAAGTGTTGGTTCTGCCGACCACGTCAGATACCGAGGACGGTTCCGCGAAGATCTCTCTGCCCGACTTGTTCAGCGAACTCGGTCGAAGGCGGATGACGAACGTGCTGGTCGAAGGCGGTGGAGAGTTACTCGGACAGTGTTTCGATGACGATATGATTGACGAATGCCATGTGTTCGTCGCCCCGAAACTTCTCGGCGGAACCGACGCTATCACACCACTCGCCGGTTTGGGATTGGACACCGTCTCCCAAACGCCACAACTCGAAGACTCCATCATCCGCCCGCTTGGTAGTGACGTCTACATTCGCGGACGGGTGATGCACTGAGTCGTTGGTTGTGTTACTTGGGATCGACTTCGACCTTCGCCAGATAAATCGCGGTCTTGCCTTCGTGGGATGAATAGTAACTGACCCACAATTGATCGTCGTGCCATACCAAGCCCGCGTAGCTCGTGTCTCCGCCGGAGGGTAGTTTCAGGGCTTCGGTGATTTTTGCATTCTCCGGGTCGAGCCAACATAGCGACGTCCGCACCTTCCCATCATACAAACGCACGGCGGCAATAAACCGACCGTCGGGCAGGCGAATCATGTGCGGCCCGCCAATTCGTCGGTCGAGTGGTTTCCAATCCCATTCAGTGTATGGGGGGTGTGACTTGCCGATGTAACCGACCTTCGGTTGGCCGTCTTGTCGCAATAAACAATAGCCGGTGCCATCCGGTGTGAACACGACAGATGTCTCGTTGGGGTACGTTCCTTCGACTGCCACTTTCGAAATGAGCGTATCGAATTCTTTGCCATCGGTGCTGCGGAAGAAACGAAGACCTTGTCGGTCCTTTCCCGTGTCGTAGCCGAAACCGTACGCCGCATCTTTCTGCCAAGTAACTCTCCACAGCCAGTTATTGCGGTCACCAACTTCGTAGCCTCGACTCCAATTCTTGCCGTCTTCGGAGAACCAAACCAACGATTGATGTTTGTAGCTTTTCGGATTGTTCATAGCTTCGGCACCGGAGAGCATCAACCGCCCGTCCGGTGTGACGACGATCTTGGCATCTCGCAGGTCCGAGTCTTCCGACGAAAGTAACGCCGCCGATGTCCACTTTTCGCCGTCTTCCGAGGTCAGCACTCGCAGCGAACCGTTGGCCGACACATGACCGTCGCCTTCACGAAACACGCAGTACCAACGGTCTTGGAAACGAATCAAATCGGTGAATGCCGAGTGTGGGGCCTTGTCCCAAATTCGTTGCGACTCGATCAGCCGCATTCCGCCCGCATCCTCGGCTTGCAAGCTCACTGCAAAAAGACAACTGAGAATGAGCGAAAGTGAAAACTGCTTGATCACGAACTGGTCTCCTATCTGAATAGAACTGTCATCGGTTTTTGAGTGCTAAGTTTGTGGGTTCATCGTTGCATGTCGGCAGCGTTCTTTTCGAAGAATTCCAGCCAACTGCGGGTGATAGCCGCCGCGAAGGTTTTGGTTTGTTCGAGTTCATCGGGTGTCGATCCCCAATAGAACCCGATCCAACCGGAGGCGTGTTTCTTCGAACGCTCGATGAACTCGGCGAAGTCGTCCATGTTGCATTTGAGCGGGAAGATTTCCTCGATAATCACCGGTTTGCCGACGGCTGCGAAACCGGCGAGTGTTTCCATCGCTTCGTCGACTTTGTCACTTTCGGGGTAGATGTGCATTGCGATGAAGTCGAGGTCGTCGGCGATCGCGCTCGGTACAAATCCGCTGGTGAGACCAGGGCGATCGAGACTCCAAGGCACCAACCCAACCGTGATGAGGTGATGCTCGTCGTGTTCTCGGATGGCTTTGACGAGCGTTTTCACCCATTGCTTGGCGATGTCGGGGCGTGACCGGCCGGCTTGATCGAGCGTGATGAACTGCACGAAATGTTTGCCGCCAAAACCGGGACCGAGCCAATCCCGATCGTTGCGTTTTCCCCCTGGGACAACGGGTTCGTTCATCAAGTCGTAAAAGAAGACTGCCGGGCTGTCGGCACACGTTTTTGCCACCGCCGACCAAAACACAGCTTGCGTTTCCCAGCGTTTCTGTTCGCTCAGTTCATCGTACCACGCGGGCACGTCTTGTTTGTGGTAACAACCGAGCCCAGTGATATCGAGATACAACCCCGTGCGTTCCGCAAGTTTCAGAAGCTGCGACAGACGATCGAGCGCGGCTGGCTTCGGTTCCGTCGGGCTTTTGAGAAATGCTTCGACTTGCAAGTGAATCCGCACGACGTTCGCGCCGAGTTTCTTCATCTCCGCGAAATCACTTTCGACGTCGGCCCACTGCTCTTCCCAGTATTCCTCGAGCAGTCGGCCGTCACGGTCGTGATCGTAATTGAACCCCCAAGGCACGAACGGTTTACCGGACTCTGCCAAGACGAACCCCTTTTGGTCGTCGGAGACACGGATGCGTTCCATGTCGGTCGCCAACACTGGGGAACCCGTCATCACCACCAACATGAGTAGAGCGCTCGTTCGCATTGCGTGTTCCCTTCTGGTTATCTCGTTGACGATCCGGAACTTCTCCCGGTATCGTATGAGAGAATGTTGAAATGAGCGAGTCTCAGCCTCCGACTCGCACCTGGCCGAAGATCACCAACAAAGGATTCCCCTGTGAATCAACTGACTTTGTCTCGTCGTGGAATGTTGCAAACATCAGCCGCAGTTGCCGCCGGAGTTATGACGGGGTCCCTTTTGAACGCCACCGAAAAAACGTCCTCACCGCAGAGCGGTTGGATCGACGCACACTCGCACATTTGGACTCGGGACGTCAAACGGTTTCCATTGGCCGAGGGGCAAACCGTAGCGGATTTGGCTCCGCCGAGCTTCACCGCCGAGGAATTGCTGGAAGTCGCCGGGAAAGAGAACGTCACGCGGGTCGTGTTGATTCAACACCATATTTATCACGGCTGGGACAACTCGTATCTCATCTGGGCCGCGAAGGAATACCCGGAGAAATTCCGCGTCGTGGGAATGGTCGACGACACGCAGCCGCATCCTGATCTCAAGATGAAAGAATTGTTGCCGCAGCGGGTGACGGCGTTTCGGATCACATCGGGAATTCGCGGTGCCAAAGATTGGCTGAGCGGTCCCGGTATGGACGCGATGTGGAAGTGTGCCGCCGAAACCGGGCAAGCGATGTGCTGCCTGATCAATCCTGAAGACCTGCCCGCTGTCAACGCGATGTGCAAAAAACACCCCGACACACCGGTGGTCATCGATCACTTTGCCCGTGTCGGGATCGACGGCAAAATGCGGGATCGCGACTTGAAGCAACTCTGTGCGTTGGCGAAGTACCCGAAGACGTCGCTCAAAATCTCCGCGTATTACGCTCTCGGCAAGAAGAAGCCGCCGCACAGGGAATTGGTGCCGATGATCCGTCGTGTGCTGGATGCCTTCGGCACCGAACGATGCATGTGGGCCAGTGATAGTCCGTATCAAATCGTGGCCCCGAACACTTACCACGATTCCATCGCGCTCATCCGCGATCGTATCGACTTCCTCTCCGACACCGATCGCGAGAACCTGCTACGGAAGACGGCCGAGCGTGTGTACTTCTACGATACATGAGGTGTTTTCGTCAGGATGATGAAAAAAGGCAATTCGCCCGTAACCTCGGTCTCGGGAACGCTCAATCTTTCTATACGAGACGGATCTCGTTACGTCGGAAGGTTGACACGACAGTATTCGTTGATATGTTAGAGGATGCTGAATACCAACCTCCAGGGGATGGCTAACTGATTGCGGAAGACCCAGGACGGGGATCCACAGTTGACTTCGCCTCCCTCCACAATACCGACGGCCCCGACAATGCGAGCGTCACGCTGACGACTGCGTCAATGTGATCAGTTGCGGTTCGTTGCAGTCCGAAACCTCCAAATCCGTTTTGTGTTGCTCACAAATAGGAGTTCTCGATGAGCCGATTGACACGTTTCTGGCTGGCGAGTATTGCCATTCTGTCGATGTGGGTTTCGACCACAACGGCTGCCGATTCTCAGCCGAAACCAACCGGTCTGGGTGACCCGGGAACCCTGCAAAAGGTCGAAATTGGACCGGCGATCGGCGAGAATTCGGTCACAATCCGCGGACGTGACGCCCGTCAACAACTTTTCGTGACCGGTGTGTACTCTAGCGGGCAAATGCACGACCTGACCCACTCAGTGACTTTCACCACTCAACCCGAAGGTGTCGTCGCGGTGGATGAAACCGGGTTGGTGACACCGCTCAAAGACGGCCAAGCCACAGTCACCGCGAAAACCGAAAACGGTCCGGCCGGTCAATTGGCTTTGACTGTGACCGGGGTTGCCAATCAACACCCGATCAACTTCAAAAACCAAATCACGCCGATCTTCACCAAACTCGGCTGCAACAGTGGCGGATGTCACGGGAAAGCCAGTGGGCAAAACGGCTTCAAACTGTCGCTGTTGGGTTTCTATCCGGAAGACGATTACGAGTTCCTCGTCAAAGAGGCTCGGGGACGCCGAATTTTCCCCGGTTCGCCAGGTGAAAGCCTGCTGCTGCAGAAAGCCATCGGGCGGATGCCACACGGTGGTGGGAAGCGGATGGATGTCGATAGCTACGAATACCGCATGGTCTACCGTTGGATCGAGCAAGGCATGCCCTATGGCAAACCCAATGATCCATATGTGACCAAGATCGCCTGTTTGCCAGAAGGTCGCGTGATGGATCGCGGTGCCGATCAGCAAATCACCGTGATGGCCACCTATAGCGATGGCAGCACCGAAGACGTCACTCAAATGGCCCTCTTCGAAGCCAACGACACCGAAATGGCCGAGTCTACGAAAACCGGTCTGGTCAAAACACTCGATTTGGCCGGTGAAGTCGCGATCATGGCTCGTTATCAAGGTCAAGTCGCCACGTTCCGAGCGACGATCCCGCTGGGTGTCGATGTCAAAACCGAAGACTTGCCGCCGGCGTCCAACTTCATCGACGATGCCGTGCTCGCGAAACTGAAACTCCTGGGCATTCCACCGTCCCCGCTGACCGATGACGGCACATTCCTGCGTCGGGTCTATGTGGACATCACCGGCACCCTGCCCACCGCCGAGGAAACGTCCGCGTTCCTGGATGATCCATCACCCGACAAACGCGATCAGGTGATCGACAAACTGCTCGATTCCCCCGAGTACGCCGACTACTTCGCGAACAAGTGGAACCTTGTTCTACGAAACAAAAAACGTCGTAACGAAGACATCGCCGGGACGTTCGCGTTCCACCGGTGGATTTGGGAAAGTCTCTACGAGAACAAGCCTTACGACGAGTTCGTGCGACAAATCGTCGCTGCCTCGGGGGATCAAAATATCAACCCGGCGGTGATCTGGTATCGGGAAGTCGATGAAGTCAACGAGCAGGTTGAAGACACCGCTCAACTCTTCCTCGGTTTGCGAATTCAGTGTGCCCGGTGTCACCACCACCCGTTCGAAAAGTGGAGCCAAAACGATTACTACAGTTTCGCTGCATTCTTCAGCCGCGTCGGGAAGAAGAACTTGGCGTTCGTGCCGAATCGACAAATGCGGGAACGACGTATCTTCCACAACGAAGGATCGGCGTCGGCTCGGAATCCACGCAACGGACAGAACCTGAAACCGGCCGGTTTGGGCAGCGAACCGCTGGAACTCGATCCGCAAGAAGACCCGCGTCAGTACCTCGTCGATTGGATGGCCGCTCCGGACAATCCGTTCTTCGCGAAGGCGTTGGTCAATCGGTATTGGAAGCACTTCTTCAGTCGCGGCATCGTCGAACCCGAAGACGACATGCGGGCGACCAATCCACCATCGAACCCCGAATTGCTCGACGCGTTGGCGAAGCACTTCATCGACAGCGGCTTTGACCTGAAGGAATTGATTCGCACGATCTGCAAATCGAAAACCTATCAGTTCACATCTCTGCCGAACGAGTACAACCTCAAAGACAAACAGAACTTCTCGCGGTATTACCCGAAACGGTTAACCGCCGAAGTCCTCTACGATGCGTTCCATCAAGTCACCGGCACCACACAAGGCTACAGCGGACAACCGGCTGGCACGCGGGCCACGCAACTGCCGGACCCCACCATTGGACCGTACTTCCTCAAAGTCTTCGGCCAACCGCAAGGCGATACCGCGTGTGAGTGCGAACGGTCCCAAGAAGCAAACTTGGCTCAAAGTCTGCACTTGCTCAACAGCCAAGAAGTCCAAAGCAAGATCGGCAGCGGCAGCGGTCGAGCCGTGCTTTTCGCTCGGGACAAAGAACGTGAACACGAGGACAAAGTTCGTGAACTCTACCGTTGGGTGTACTCGCGAGAACCCGAGGCTGACGAACTTCAAGTGGCGCTTAACCACATCGCCAAGCACAAAGAGAATGTGCAACCGGCATACGAAGACATCGTGTGGGCTCTGATCAACACCAAAGAGTTTTTGTTCAACCATTGATCGGGTGGAAACTGACCGACCAATCACGCCCAGGAGCTTCGGTTCCTGGGCGTTGTCGAATATCCTGTTTGCAACGAAGCCGTCGAGCCAAACTCCACGGCACGGATTTTGATCCAAGGGAATGTCATGTCGCTTAAGACGGCTGCTGACTCTCGGCGTTTGTTTGCTGTGACCGTCTGCATCGGTTTGGTTGTTGGGTGTGTCTTCTCGACGACTGCTTCGGCTCAGTTGCCGCAATGTCGCTTGCATGCCGTCTTCCCGCCGGGTGCCCAAGCCGGAACGGAGGTCGACGTCACCGTGACCGCCGGCCAAGACCTCGACGACTTGACCACGCTTCAGTTCAATCATCCGGGTCTAACCGCCGTCCAGAAGACAAAAGACGTCGCCGGGCAAACGAAACCCATCAACACAGCGTTTACCGTCAAAGTCGCCCCTGACGTTCCCGCCGGCTATTACGAAGTTCGCGCGTTGGGCCTGTACGGACTGAGCAATCCCCGCACGTTCGTGGTCAGCAACCATCCCGAACAACTGGAAACCGATCCAAATAACGACTTCGATTCCGCCCAAGAAATCGAACTCAACCAAGTCATCAATGCGAAATCGGAACGAGCAACCGATGTGGACTACTACAAGTTCACCGCGAAGAAAGGCCAACGTTTACTCGCCATTTGCAACTCCGCTCGCATCGATTCCAAGTTGGATGGCAGCGTCGAAATTTACGATGCGAGTGAACGGCGAATCGCTTTTGCCAGTCGGTCTCGCATCTGGATGCACGGTGACCCGGTCGCGGATTTCGTCGCACCGGCTGATGGTGTGTATTATGCGAAAGTCGCCGACTTCACCTATCAGGGCGGCAATGAGTATTTCTATCGGTTCACAGTGACGACAGCTCCGTGGATCGATTTTGTCTTACCGCCAGCCGGTCTGCCCGGTTCGAAGTCCAAGTACACGCTTTACGGTCGGAATCTTCCGGGTGGCAAACCTTCCGATGTCGTCGCCGGTGGCAAACCTCTCGAACAGCTCGAGATGGAAATCGCGTTGCCGAATGAACCGACAAAGCTCGACGTCGAAACCAGCCTCGATCCGGTCCAAGCCGGCATTGACGGTATTCAGTACGTGTTGCCTTCACCAAATGGTCGTTCGAATGCCGTCTTCATCGGATTCGCGACCGCACCACTCACGGCCGAAACTGAACCGAACAACCAAGCCGGCGAACTGCAAAAAGTGAGTGTGCCGGCGGAGGTCTACGGGCAATTTCAAGAACGCCGCGACGTCGATGGTATCGAGTTTGAAGCCAAAGCGGGAACGGTTTACTACGTCGAAGTCTTCGCCCAGCGAACCGGGACAACGGCCGATCCGTATTTCTGGGTCGATCAAGTGACCAAGAAAGACGACGGCACCGAAACGATCAAACGTATCACCAGCCAAGACGATAACGCCACAAACCTGGCTCAGTACGCATTCGACACCAACACCGACGACCCGGTATGGAAGTTCCAAGTGCCCGCTGACGGTACATACCGCGTGTACGTGAAGGATCGTTACGCCGGCAATCGCCGAGATCCGCGTTTGGTCTACCGGTTAGCGGTGCGACCGGAGAATCCCGATTTCCGCCTCGTCGCCGTTCCGCAGCGATCGCTGAACAACACCTACACAAACTCGCCCATCGCGGTTCGCAAAGGCGATAACGTTTTTGTGCCCGTCTTTGCATTCCGACAAGACGGCTACGACGGCCCGATCAATATCACGGCGAATGGTCTGCCTGAAGGTGTAACGTGTCCGCCGGTTGTCATCAGTTCCGAGCAAACGACAACAGAACTCATCTTTAGCGCCGCCGCCGATGCCAAGCCGTGGGCGGGTCGGGTGACGATCTCGGGCAAAGCCGTCATCGATGACCCTGCGAAAACGCAGGCATTGACTGCGGCAGAGGCGGCCATCAAACCGGCGCGGGATGCTGTCGAAAATTTAAAAAAACCGGTCGAACAAGCCGAGGCACAGTTTCAACCCGCGGAGAAGAAACTCGCCGAATTGAAAGAGCAACTCTCGAAGAAGCCCGATGATGAGGGCCTCAAGAAACAAGTCGAGGCCGCTCAGAAAGACTTCGACACCAAAAAACAAGCCGTCGATAACGCGAAGAAGCAACTCGCCGACGCCGAACAGAAAATGCAGAATGCGTTGACTGCCGTCGACACTGCGAAGAAAGAGAAAGCCGCCGCTGCCAAAGAAGTTGAGCGAATCGCCCGTACGGGAACAATTCTGTGGGATGGCACGAACAACAACGCGGCCGACTCCCGTGTTTCCCGGTCGCTGGGGTTGTCAGTCATCGACGAAGCGGCAGCATTTCAAGTCACGACAACGCCGCAAGATGTCACTGCTAACCAAAGTCGGCAAATCCTGGTGCCGCTCAAACTCGACAAGCGAAACGGCTTCGATGCGGACGTCAAACTTGCTGTTGCCGGTGTTCCGAAGAACGCGAATATCGATGTTCCCGCAGTCACGATTAAGAAGGGTGAAGCGGAATCGTTGTTGCGAGTCTTCGTGAAAGACAACGCGAAGGTCGGCGACTATACCGTGTATCTGAATGGGCAAGCTCAGGTCAGCTATGCCCGTAATCCTGAAGCCGTCACGCGGGCCAAGGAAGATCAGGCCCATATCGATGGCAAGATCAAAGAAGCCCAGGCGAAGGTGGACCAAGCCAAGGAAGCGGTCAAGAAAGCCACCGAAAGCGAAAAGACCAATCAAGATCTTGTCAAACAAGCCAAGCAAGCGCTTGCTGAGGCTAAGAAACAAACGCAGCCCGAAGAGGCCATCCAGAAGGCTGAGCAAGCGGTGAAAGATGCTGAAGCAGCACTTCAAGCCGCCACTAATGACAAGAACACCTCGACTGCAGCAGTGAAAACGGCTGAAGATGAGGTGAAGAACCTGCAGAACATCAAGAAGCAAATTGACGCCGATCTCAAAAAGGTCGAAGCGGATGCGAAGCCGAAGAATATCAATGTGACGAATCCGTCCACGCCAATCATCATTCGGGTTCGCCCAAGTCCCGTGAAACTGAAAGCGGACGTCCCTGGCGGCGGTGCATTGAAACGCGGCTCGAAAATCGACATCAAAGTGACGGTCACTCGGCAGAATGAATTCCAAGGACCGGTAAAATTGTCACTGCCATTGCCGCCGAATGTCACCGGGCTGTCGGCCCCAGAAGTCACAATTCCGGCCGATCAAAACGAAGGCGTGTTGGTTGTGCAAGCGGACGGCAACGCAACTGAAGGTGACCTCGCAAATCTCGTCATTCGGGCAGCCATGGACTTCGACGGACAAGCAGCCGTCGACGCCCCGGTCACAATCAAAGTCTCCAAGTAATCAACGAGCGCACGGTCAAGCTTGAAAACCCGTCAAATCCGAACGGCTGGGCCACAAGCGATGAGGACAAATCGAATGCGGAACATTTTTAGAATTTCGGCGATCGTTGTCGGCCTGAGCATGACAACATTCGCGTTTGCAGCCGACGAGAAAAAAGACGCCGAAACGGGGCCGATCAAACCGGCTGCCGTCAACTTGGGACGCCCGGTCGATTACGAACGCGACGTGTACCCGGTGCTCGAAGCGAACTGCATCGCGTGTCATAACGTGGCCATCGACGAGGGCAAACTCAATCTCGAAGAAGTCGAGTTGATGCTCAAAGGCGGCAAGACGGGAGCCGCGTTAGTGCCGAAAGAGCCAGACAAAAGTTTAATCTACAAACTTGCCGCTCGCGGACAAAAACCGGCCATGCCCCCATTGCCGAACGAGATGGACGCCCACGCCCTGACGCCAAACGAACTCGGGATTCTCCGTCAATGGATTATCGAAGGAGCCGCTGGCGGGGCGGGAAGCGACGTGAAAATGGTCAACTGGCAGCCGCTGCCCTCGGAAGTGCAGTCGATTTATGCCATCGCACTTTCCCCCTGGGCACGATTCACCGCCGCCGGACGTGCGAATCAAATCACCATGTACGACATGGGCACCGGGCGGGAAGTCGCTTCCCTCAAGGATCCCCACCTCCAGTCTCTACAGTTTAACGGTCAGCCGATGTACCCGAGCGGCGCCGCTCATCGAGACTTCGTGCATTCCTTGGCGTTCAGTCCGGATGGTCGCACGCTGGCTTCAGGCGGTTACCGAGTCGTCAAACTTTGGCAGCGTCCGGAAGACTTGACGATTTCAAAGATCGAAGGTTTGGGTTCAATTGTGGCGACTGCTGTCACTTCGAATGGCCAACTAGCGGCTGTTGCGAGTGCGGATAATTCCGTGAAACTTGTGAACCTGGCTGACGGAAAAACCACGCACACTTTGACCGGTGCGACGGCTCCCGTGACCGGTTTGAGCTTTTCAACCGACGGCTCACTGTTGGTGGGTGGTTCGCAAGACAAAATCGTGCGAGCTTGGAAAACCGCCGACGGTTCCTTGGCTTGGCAACGCGAGACACCCGCAGCGATTCACGACGTTTTGCTGACTGCCGATGGCGGGCAAGTCCTCACTGCTCATGCGGATAACCTAGTTCGTCTCTGGCCTGCGGGACCGGTCGCGACCGGCGATGACGTGAAACCGGAAGAAGCCAACAAACCCGTCCGG
Source organism: Thalassoroseus sp. (assembly GCF_984380535.1). Classification (NCBI taxonomy): domain Bacteria; kingdom Pseudomonadati; phylum Planctomycetota; class Planctomycetia; order Planctomycetales; family Planctomycetaceae; genus Thalassoroseus; species Thalassoroseus sp. The sequence goes on along the minus strand of NZ_CFHRBF010000005.1, from coordinate 302,423 downwards.
GAATTCCCCGGACATGGCAAACCTGTCACATCATTGGCTTGGGTGCCGAATGCCACTCAGTTTGTGTCCGGCAGCGAAGACAACACGTTCCGCCAATGGGATCTCAACAACGGACGCCAAATTCGTTCGTTCAATCATGGCTCGCCCGTGCGAGATGTCGCCGTACGACCCGACGGCAAATTCTTCGCAGCGGTCGGCCAGAATAGCCAAGCGAAACTGTACGATGCGAACGGCAAAGCCATCGCAACGATGGAAGGCAACGTGTTGGCACAGCGGGCCGTCACCGAAGCCACCGAAGCGAAAGCCGTCATCGACAGCCAAGTCAAATTCGCAGATGCCGCGTTGAAAGCTGCGGAGAAAAATCTGACCGATCGGGAAGCCGCCGTCAAATCTGCTAAAGAAGCCCAGACGAAGGCGGTCGAGGCGATCAAAGACCCACAGAAGAAATTCACGGATGCCGAGACGAAGTTGAAAGCGGCCAAAGACGAGTTGGCTAAGAAGACCGACGATGCAGGTTTGCAGAAGAAAGTCGCAGACGCTCAGAAAGAATTCGACAAACAAGAAGCGGAATTGAAAAAAGCGAACGACGCCAAAACGGCGGCCGATCGTTCCGTCGAACTGGCGGAAAAAGCGATTCCGAAGGCGACCGAACGCGTTGCCGCTGAAAAAGCGGAACTGGAAGCCAAGAAGCAACAGCAAACGGCCGCTACAACGGCAGAAGCAGAGGCAAAGAAAGCCGAGCAAGAATCTCGCAAACCGTTCCAAAGCGTCGCGTTTTCCGCCGACGGCAAGTTACTCGCCACCGCGGGGGAAGACCAAGCGATTCATCTGTGGAACGCCGAGACCGGGCAAGCATTGGAACGTCTCTCCGGTCACTCGGGGGCAGTTGCTTCGTTGGTCTTCCTAGATGCAGATCGATTGCTGTCGGTCTCCGCCGACCAGACCGCACGAGTTTGGGATACCACTCCCGATTGGAAACTCATCGGCACACTTGGTAGCAACGCGGACGACCCAGCCGATGTCACGATGTCGCCACTTTCCGATCGCGTATTGAGCTTGGATTTCAGCCGCGACGGCAAGAAACTGGCGGCCGGTTCCGGTGAGCCGTCCCGAAGTGGTGAACTCGTGATCTTCGATATCGAAAAACAGAGCGTCGCGAAAACAATTGAGGATGCCCATAGCGACACGATTCTTGGGGTGGAATTCAATCGCGATGGTAGCCAAATCGTTTCCGGTGGAGCCGACAAATTCGTGAAGGTCTTCAAAGTCGAGAGCGGCGAATTCGTGCGGTCGTTCGAAGGCCATACGCATCATGTGATGGACGTGAGTTGGCGAGCCGACGGTCAACGATTGGCCTCCGCCGGTGCAGATAACGTCATCAAAGTTTGGAACGTGGAAACCGGCGAGCAAGTCACCACAATCACCGGGCACGGTAAGCAAGTCACCTCGTTGCAGTTCATCGGGACGAGTGACGATGTCATTACCGGTGGCGGCGACAAAACCGTACGGCAATACACCGCCTCGAACCGACGTCAAGTTCGCACGTTTGGCGGCGCGACCGATTACGTGTATTCGGTGGCAGCCTCTCGGGATGGGAAACTCTTTGTCGCCGGTGGTGAAGATGGTGTGCTACGGGTTTGGAATGACAAAGGTCAGGCTGTATTCACGTTTGCAGCGCCGGAACCGGTTGCGGATCCGAACACGCAAGCTGCGAAGTAGCTGTTCCGCCATCGCCTGCTAGTCGACGCTTGATGTTCCGTCGGTCGGTCGCCAAACTGCACGTTTGGTGGTCGACCGGTTTTGTTTTTCCCGGTTCGCCATTCCGAGAACTTTCAACCTTCGGATACGGTCTTTCATGTCGGTTCAGCCTGCCCAAAACATCCTGACGGAACTCGAATCTCTCGTTCTGATTGATCCGCACACGCATATCAACCCTCATTCGCCCGCGTCGGAAACGTTGGCGGATATCATGGGGTACCACTATTACACCGAGCTTGCCCACTCCGCCGGTTTGCCGAAGTCGCAAATCGAAGAACCCGGCATCTCCCCGAAGGAAAAAGTGGGCCGGTTGGTCGAGAAACTTGCCGACTTGGACAACACCATCCAAGTGAGTTGGCTCATCGAAATCTGCCAAGAGTTTTTCGGCTTCGAAGCCGACCGGATCACGCCGGACAACTGGGAAAAACTCTACGATAACGCCCTGGCGAAGATGGGGCAGTCCGATTGGGAAGACCAAGTTCTCAAGCACAGCAAGTTGGAGCAGGTCTATCTCACCAACGAGTTTGACGACCCACTTGAAGGGTTCGATTCGAACCGTTATGTGCCCTGCTTGCGGACAGACGACTTGGTGTTTCACCTGGCGAAACCTAGCGTTCGCGAACGACTTACTAAGGCGAGCGGTGTCGAACTTAGTGACTGCGGTGCATTGGTGAAGGCCATTGGTCAGCTGTTCGAGCACTTCACCTCGCGTGGTGCCCGAGCATGTGCGATTTCGATTCCGCCGACCTTCTCACCTGCGAACGTCGATTCCGCCACCATGGAACCGATTCTGCAAGCCATGCAAGCTGGTCGTGAACTGACAGCCGACGAACAAGCGATCTCCAGCCAATTCGTGTTCTGGACGCTCGCTCAATTTTGCTCGGAACACAAACTGCCGTTCGATTTGATGATTGGTGTGAATCGCCGGGTCTACGAAGACGGCGTGTTCCAAGGACAAGACTTGTACGATTCCCGCGTTTCGCTGATTCAATATCGCGAGTTGTTCAACGCCTTCCCCGATGTGACCTTCCCGATTTCGGTGTTGGCCCCGACGAGCAATCAGGAACTCGTCAGCTATGCCTGGATTTTCCCGAATGTCGTAACGAACGGGCATTGGTGGTACTCGAACATTCCGGTTCACATCGAGCAAGACACGAAAGCCCGATTGCAAGCGGTTCCGCAGACCAAGCAAATCGGCTACTACAGCGATATGTACAAACTCGAATTTGCGTTGCCGAAATTTGCGATGTACCGGCGAGTTTTGGCAAAGGTGTTGGCGGATGATTTTGTCATCGCTCGAGGTTGGAGTGAAGAGAGAGCGGTTGCCCTCGGGAAACTCGTTTTGCGAGGAAACCCGGAACGGATTTTCGCTCGCTAGTCGGTCTTGATATAATCAGCACTCCAAACGCAAACTCGCGATTTGATTCCGATTGTGGTTCACATCTCGACTCACAATCTGACAGAACCGATAATGCAGTTGATTTTTGATCAGAGCGGTTTCTGTCCCGTGGCGGCCGAAACAGCAGAGGTTCCTCCGCATCCACCATGGACATAGGCGTTCGTTAGACGTAATCGATGAGGGCTGACAATGGCAACTCTGGTCGTTCTTCAAAGTGGAGAGGCCAAGCCGTACCGCTTGTTGGACGGTGAGACAACACTCGGCCGTTTGCCGACGTGTACGATTCAATTGCAGTCCAATATGGTCTCTCGGCTGCATGCGAAAGTCTCGTTGGCCGATGGGAAAGCGTATATTGAAGACAACGGCAGCGGCAATGGCACGTTTCTCAACGGTCAACGAGTGGAAGCCCGCACCGAGCTGAAACACGATGACCGTATTAAACTCGGGCCGATTCTCGTCCGTTACGAAGCCGAAGTGTCTGCGGGCTCTGATTGGAAGAAACCGGGAAGTCCGGGAGAACGACCGCTCGCCCGGACTCCCGAATTCTCCGACGACTTTCTGACCGAAGACGATGATCCGACCAACACAAACATTGTCGATTCTGTCGTAACGGGTAGCGGCTTCGGTGTGCTCAATGTGCAACCGGAGAAAAAACTCAAAGGCGTTATCGACATTACGCTGAGTTTGGCGGGTACGGTCGATCCGAAGCAGATGCTGCCGAAGATGGTCGATACGCTTTTCGAGATATTTCCTCACGCCGACCGGGCCAGTATCCTCGTCAAAAACCCCCACAACGGGAAAATGTTGCCGGCCCATCAGCGACACCGTCGCGAAGGTGAAGACTCGACAGTCAAACTGAGCCGAACAATTCTGAACAAGGTGATCGAAGAAAAATCTGGTGTGCTGTCCGCCGATGCGGCCAGTGACGATCAGTTCCAAGCTAGCGAGTCGATCGCCAATTTGAGCATTCGTTCGCTGATGTGCGTTCCGATGCTGGACCTCAATCAAGAGGTCCTCGGCGTGATCAACATCGATACGCTCAATCCTTTTCAGAAATTCACACGAGACGACCTCGACTTGCTCCAGGCAGTTGCCGGTCAGGCGGCGATCACGTTCGAGAACGCCCGGCTGTTGCAGTCGTATCTTGAAAAAATGAAGCAAGACAGCGAGATGGAAATCGCTCGCAAAGTGCAACGGGCACTCTTGCCGGAGTTCTTGCCGGCCGTCGATGGTTGGCAATTTTTCGCCTCGTACGATTCGGCTCAAGCAGTCGGCGGCGACTACTACGACGCATTCATGCTTGGCGAAGACAAGATTTGCCTATCGTTTGGCGACGTGGCCGGGAAAGGTGTGCCGGGCGCGTTGATCATGTCACGAATCGCAAGTTGCGTGCAGAACATCGTGCCGTTCTTGAACGATGCCGGTGATGCCATCCATGCGATCAACAAGCATATGTGCTCGAACATGGTGGAAGGTCGGTTCGTCACTTACGTGCTGGTCATCATCGACCTGACGACGAACGAAATGACACTCGCGAATGCAGGGCATATGTCGCCGATCATCCGTCATGCCGACGGTAAAACCGAAGAGTTCCCCGATGAAACCATCGGGATTCCGATCGGAATTATGGAAGACTACCCCTACGATGTCGTCTCGCATTCAATCAAACCCGGAGACACAGTCGTTATTGTGACCGATGGCGTCGATGAAGCCATGAACCCCAACGGTGATCTCTACGGCAAAGATCGCGTGGTGAAATTCGTCAGCGAGGGCAGCCCCGATGCGAGAGAACTCGGCGAGGCGTTACTTGCGGATGTGCGACTGCACGCCGACGGACGGCCGCAAAACGACGATATCACGATCATGACCTTCGGCCGCGATGCTTAGGCCGTATCACGGTCTTTCGTGTCCGCATTTCACGAGATGAAACCCGCCCCGAGAACACGGAAACTATTCGAGATCCCACCTGTTCTCAACGCAAAAAAACCGCCACGGCAAATGGCGGTTTTCTTGTGAAGTTTGGTCGATGACGAGCGGCAAATTCGTCGACTTATGATTTGGAATCCGGCAAGATTTCCGTCGGTTCGGCAACCTTACGATAGCCGACGCTTCGCAAGACTTCGAGAACTTCGCTCCAAGTCGGGAATTGTCGACCACTTTTCCGTTTGTATTCGTCCATGGCTCGCATGAACTCGATTTCGTCGTCGGAGTAGTCCCGTTCGCAGGTCGTGGGATCGATCTGGCGACGACGTTCCACTTTTTGACGACGTTCCGTTGGCGGTGCGGAAGCGTCTTGTTTGAGTCGAGAGACGCGGTCTTTCGATCGGCGATCTTGGCCGGCTCGCCGGTCGACGACAAGTTCGGTGGCCTGAAAATCATCTGGCATGAGAGCTACAACCTTTCCAGTGGGTCGGCTCGAATCTAACTCGGGCAGTCCGTGCTTGGAAAGCTCCCTTGTGACGGTTGGGGAAAACCGACAGGGTAATTTGCCATCATTTCAGCGGTTGGGCAAACTCGAACGCTTCGTTCAAAACTTGAAACACGAAGTTTCGGCCAACCTTTCCGATTACAACGATCATGCCGTCAATCGAGACCTTGGTCTTCCACGTCTTGTGAAGGTCGCGAAAAAGCGTTTGCTTTCCGGCCTTCACAAGACGGAAACCGCTACATTCCAAAGCGGAAGTTTGCCCACGCGTTAAGAGGCAGGTCGTGGCGATCGGGTGGTTGGAAGTTGACTGCGAGCAGTCTTATAGGGTTGGCGTGTTCTCTGGTGATGTAAGAACCGCAACTGGCCCGAGGGGCGTTTCAGGAATCGGCTGAACCCGGAAAACGCAGCTTCGCCTGTCGTTTCGAACGCGGGTTGCCAATCGGATTTCCACAGCGTTAGCCAGTGCGTCAGTTTCATACGCCTTTACTCCTCGTTCCAAATTTTTGAGTGTTCCTCAAGTTACGTTTGGCCCGCGAGTCCAGGTTTTAAGAGTCAACATACAACTCCGACCGGACTCTTCTGAACAGTTCTATTAGAACCGCGATACTCGTGGTGTCAAAATTTTTTGACCCTCGCGAACCTCACGCCCTACCCTTCCGATCAAAAATGGGCCAAGATGGTTCGCGGAAAAATCAATCAAGAGGCGGGAAGCAGAAGTCAGCGATCGGGAGTTTGGACGGAAAAGTGAAACCTGATAGAGCTGGCGAATTGTCGAGTTCCGTTCGGAAATCTCGCGTTGATCTCTGAGACCAGACCGACGAGTGTGCTAATCTCGAACCCCTAATCTCTAACCCCCGTCTCCTGTCCCCAATTTCGTGGAAAGCCATTCATGTCCGATTCATTGTTTTCAGTCTCCGATCGCGTGGTTTTGGTCTCCGGCGGGAGTCGTGGAATCGGGTTTGCGTTGGCGGAAGGGTTCGCCCAACGGGGCGCGAAAGTCATCATCACCGGACGAAACGCCGAGACGTTGGAATCGGCTACCCAGGCGATGTCGACTTCAGAACACCCGGTCCGCGCGATCGCTTGTGACGTGTCCAATTCCACGCAAATCGCGGAACTCGTTGCCACAACACTCAGCGACTTCGGACAAATCGATGTGCTGGTCAACGTCGCAGGAGTCAATCAACGCAAACGGGTCGAGAGTTTCTCCGAAGCGGAGTACGATTTCATTCTCGACATCAATCTCAAGGGAGCTTTTCTCCTCTCGCAAGCGGTCGGGAAAGCAATGTTGAACCATGGCCAAGGCGTGCAAATCAACATCGATTCCCTCAACACCTACGCACCCCTCAAGGGGGTTGCTCCGTATGCAATGAGTAAAGCCGGGTTGTCGATGATGACCCGCTCGTTGGCGTTGGAATGGGGACCGCGGGGCGTTCGTGTGAACGGGTTGGCTCCCGGTTTCATCCTCACCGACCTGACGAATAAACTCTGGTCCGACGAAACCATTCGAGGATGGGGTGAACGCAATACCCCACTTGGACGATTGGGTGAGGTGGAAGATCTCGTCGGAGCGACGATTTTCTTGGCGTCGGATGCGTCCCGGTTCATGACCGGACAAACGATTTACGTCGATGGCGGAATGTCCGCCGGGATCAACTGGCCGATTCCCGAGGAAAGCCTGGGCAGTTGAAGTCCAATCGGGAGACTGGCGTCAGTCGAGTCGGTATAATGTCTTAGCAATTCGCGACTGTCGAGGAGATTAGGCCGATGCCTCAAACAACGATGACCGCTGAAGAATTTGCCGCCAACCGGTTCGATCTTCCCGATGGTGGCCGCTGGATCGAACTCATCGCTGGCGACACCGTCCGCTTGGAACCGCCGGACGATCGTCATGGAACCACGGTGCTGAACCTGTCAAAAGCCTTCGCGAAGGCCAGTCAACAGGCGGATGGACCGCATGGGTATGCCTGTTTCGATCATCTGATCGTTGTTCAACGTCGCCCGGACACCGTACTCAGCCCTGCAGTGAGTTACTTCCGCGGGGGCACTTGGTTCAGCGAACTCGACGAATTGATCTCCGAAACCGTCCCGGTCTTAGTGGTCGAAATCGCTTCCACCAACGATCGCCGAGTAGCGATGGGAGCCCGCGTCAAACGGTATCTCAAGCGTGGTGTCGAACAAATCTGGGTGATTGATACCGAAGAATCCCAAGTCCATCGCTACTACCAGAACCGCCCCTCGAAGCGACTTCGCGATCACGAAATATTGTTTGGCGACTCTGTGGTTCCGTCGTTTCAGATTCCTGTTGCGAACTTGTTCAAAGAACCGGAATGGTGGAGCCACCGTCGTGATCGTACACAGCCCGAGTGAGACGAGCGTCAATTGGTTTTGCGTTGACCGGCGTACTGCATGCCGACAGCGGCGATAGCAGCTATCGTGAGAATGATGGCCACGATCTGGATGAAGCTCAATCCACCACCGGCAGCGGCGTAACTCACTACAGCGCCGGCAGCGGCCCCTTCTGCTTGGCCGAAGGCCGTCACATTGTTGGAGGGGGGCACGTAAAACGGTCGCTGGGAGGCCACCGACGCCATCGCTTTCCGTCGTGATTGTTCTCGAGCCGTTCGATTCGAAGCTTGGTCGGTCGATGCCGCATTGACTGGGGTTGAATTCCCGTCATTGTTGGTGTTCTCGGGACGCGAGTTCCCATCGTCGGTTGGTTCAGTATTCGAGGGACTAAAGAAATCGGTCGAGCTTGGCTTGTTCTCGTTCTCGGGTTCTTTGGGAGGTTCGGTACTCTCTGGTTCCGGCGTTGTGCTTCCACTTCCAAGACTAGGAACACCACTGGCAGCCGGGTCTCGAAGAACCCGTTCGGCATACTCGACATCAGAGCGACTGAGTTTCGACTTCTCGACCGCCTGCACGTTTCCGTTCGCTAAAATGTAGATGTAGCTTTGGTCGGCCCCGGCAAATCGACCAGCGAACGTGTCTCCGTTGTTCTGGGTCCAGTTGCGTTCTTCGCCAGCCTTTGGCAACGAATCCAAGTCGTCCTTCCGCCGAAGTTGTTCTCGGATGAAGGCTTGGTTCTGCGACGACTGAAGGAAGTAAGAGAGTTTCTGCTGCTCACCCTGAGAATTCACGATGATCACACTGATGCCATCAACACCGATATACTGCCCACGTACGGAGCCATCGCCGCTTTTCCACTCACGGATTTGGGCGGAAGCGGAGGCGGTGAAACTCAACAGGACAAGAAGAAGCAACGAAATTTGGCGAAACATCGAGCACGATCCTTTGTAGGAACAGTCTTTTCTCACGCTCCATTCTATCAGATCGACAACCGACCGCTACCGGGATTGCGACGCCAGCGCAAAAAGAAAACCCCGCTTGAAAGCGGGGTTAATAGACAACCACGGGAGATCACTGGTAGTAGCCTGACATTCGGCGAGCGAAACCGAACCGCTCAACCGAATTCGGGACGCCGACGACCTAACTGATCTTTCAATCGGGCCACGATGCTCGAGTGCATCTGACTGACGCGGCTTTCGGACAACCCCAAGGTTGTACCGATTTCCTTCATGGTCAGTTCTTCATAGTAGTACAGAATGATGATGAGCCGTTCGTTGCGGTTCAGGCCCTTCGTTACCAGCTTCATCAGATCGCGTTTTTGCAGACCGAGCGTCGGATCCTCGCCTTTTTGATCTTCGAGAATATCAATTTCCCGAACATCTTTGTACGAGTCGGTCTCATACCATTTCTTGTTGAGACTGACGAGGTTGACCGCACTCGCCTCGCTTTTGAGCTTCTCAAACTCAGGGAGTGGAAGCTGCATCTTGGTAGCGATCTCTTGATCTGTCGGCGGGCGACCGGCTTCAGCTTCGGCCTCTTTCCGAGCCGCTTCAAGTTTGCTCGCCTTGCTTCGCACAAGTCGCGGAACCCAGTCCATCGTGCGAAGCTCGTCGAGCATTGCCCCACGAATACGCGGAACGCAGTACGTTTCAAACTTGACACCGCGATCCATGTCGAATGCATCGATCGCGTCCATCAAGCCGAAGACCCCTGCAGACATCAGGTCGTTGAGATCGACACCTTCAGGGAGCTTTGACCAAACCTTCTCCGCATTATAGCGGACCAACGGCAGATACCGTTCGATCAAACGGTTCCGCAACGCTTTATCGGTCTGATCGGCTTTGTAAGAGTGCCAAACTTCCGTGACGTCCTCGGTGACCTTGGTCGCCATTCTCGCCTCCGTGGTGATCAATTTATCGACAATCCGACAACTGAGGATTGCGATGAGCTTAGGCATCTTGCCCAAGCCTTCGGTTAAGTAAGCCGAGTGGTTAAGCTCGGTGATAGATCTAACGCGAGCAATCACGTTCAGGATTCAGATTCGCTCGTCTGTCCCTGAACCTGGGAAAGCTCACTCAAGTGATTCGATTTCCATGCTTCAAACTCCGTTTGAACTTGTTCTTCGACGATTCGACGAGCAAGCTCGCCAGTGATCAATCCCAACCCGCCGAATGCGACGCCGGTAATCAATGCGGAAGTCAACGATCCTTCAAGATCCGCTCGATTCACAACAGCTTTCAACGTGACTGTCGCAAACGCGATCAACGCCAATTGAAAAGCAAAATGTAAACTCAATCGTTGAACCTCCAACGAATTCGCAGCATGGCAGAACCAGTCGATCAATCGATTTTTTGACCTTATCTATGATCGGCAAGACTGCAGCTGCATATTCATCATTTCCCGAATAATCGGAAAACTTTTCGCAGCTACACCATTTCCACAGGCAAGCCTATTTCGTGGTGCGTAACTTGAGCGCCATCATCTTCGTGACGAAGACAACTGACATCGGTAACTAGGGATTTGATAAGAAAAATGAGTGAGAGAGAGACGTTCCGTGGCTTCTAACTAAACTCTTGGCATCATCACTTCCAAGGGATCACGGAACCACAATCCGTTGGTCATGATGATGAAACCGACTGATCCAAGCTCGCAACAAGGACCGGCCGTCACAGTTGTATTCTAACTAACTTGGTAGCAACACCGATTGCTCCGACTGCTCATGCAGATAACTGCGGAGTTTCCCACGGGATTGCATACCCTCTTGCATTCGTCGTAGTCGACGAACGATTCGTCCCACCGCTAACGATGCCGGACTCTGAGGACTCGACAATGAAAACGGTTCTTGGTCGATCGTCGCTGTCACGACGTCATCATCCTTCGGCACCGAACCAGCCATGTTCAGGTTGGATCGGAGGAATGTTTTCACAGTTCGTCGCAAGCGATCGGAGATCTCCTCCGCTTGTGACAGACTTTCCACTTGATTCAAAATGACTTCAATTTCCGGAGCATGCTCGACAGCCGCCAGCGACTTAATCGTTGCATAGGCATCTGCTAGGCTAGTTGGCTCCGGTGTGGTGACGACTAAAGCAAGATCCGTCTGCGAAGCAATTCTTCGCACGGCCCGGCTGAGTCCCGAGCCCATATCGAAAATCCAAAAGTCGTCGGTTTGTTCTAAGGGACTCAGTTGAGCGGATAGACTATCGAACGCGGACCGTGGAAACTCGTCGGCTTCATACAGGCACCCGCATCCGGGCGCGATCTGAACCCCACAAGGACCGTCCACCATGATTTCCTGAAGCGACCGAGCTCCCATCAACACATGCCGAAGATTCCAATAGGCGTTCAACCCACACAGTAGTTCCGGACTCCCATGACCGAAGTTTGCATCGAACAACCGAACCGTCGAGCCGGTTCGAGCCAATTGAATGGCTAAGTTCAATGCAAGATGACTCTTTCCGACACCGCCCTTTCCACTCGTAATCGCAACACTTGTCGCGGCTCGAGAGGCTTCGGTTGGCGTATCGGCCCAACGGTCGTGAGTCGACTGACGTCGCTCCATCAAACCGCGTAGTGCCATTGCTTGATCACTCATCGAGATTTCCACAGAGACGAAAAAGAGAGAACCGCCGGCACCCTATTGTTCCACTGTTTCCACTTGCCGTCGCATCCTAGGCGCTCTGGCAACTTCATCGCGACCCAGAATTAAACGAGCCACACGTTCCGCCCGAGCTGGTTCGATGTCGTCCGGCACATCCTGCCCTGTTGTTAGATAACTAATCGGCAAGTCGACTTCTTGTGCCAGTGACAACAAGGAACCAAGTTGGCTCGCTTCATCAAGTTTACTAAGAATAATCGAAGTGGCATTCGCTGCTTGGAACTGTTTTGCCGTCGCTAGCAGACTGCGAGAACTCGCCGTCGCGCTGAGCACAAGCTGAACTTCATCACAATTCGCTGCAGCTAGCAATCTTTTGAGTTCCTGAATTTGCATTTCATCACGCGGGCTACGACCAGCGGTATCGATCAACACAAGATCAAGCCCGGCAAGTTCGTCTAACGCCCGTCGCATTTCGAGCGGATTCGTGACGACTTTCATGGGCAGATCGAGAATTTCTGCATAGGTATGAAGTTGTTCGACCGCTGCAATTCGATAGGTATCTACCGTGACTAGACCCATGCGAATTCCGTCTCGCAGACGAAAATCGGCCGCTAGTTTTGCAATAGTTGTTGTTTTCCCAACGCCCGTCGCACCGACAAGAGCCACCACTTTGCGTTTACCAGGTTGTACCGCGATCGGCGAACCAATCTTCAGCCGTCGTTCGACATGAGCCGTCAACAATGCAGTGGCAGCAGATGAATCCTTCAAGATATTCGGAGTTGCTTCCTGTTCGAGTTCGTTCAACAAATCCTCTGCGATCTCGGCATCAACGTCTTCGGCCATTAGTCGTTGAGACAGCATCTGCAGAACTTCAGGTCGCTCCTCGTTCGACTTGGTTTGACTGCTAGGCTGACCAATACCCAAGTCTTTCAACATCTTTTGAATCACTTTGAGCTGTTCTTCGATCGCATCGTATCGCTTGGCATCCGGCTGAACTTCCGGCAACTTGCTAGACACTTCGAGCCGACCAGAAACGAGAGTGTGTCGGCTTTTCTCGATCGTAGTTGTCTGTAAGCCGATAGCAGAGCTATTGCTTTCTGGCTTCTTAGTCTTCGGTTGATCGATCGGAGCGTTCGTCGTTTGTGGAGTCTTCGGCAAACTTTCCGGCGATCGCTGTACGGATTTTACGGGCGTTGGGCGTGGACGATAGGCGTTAGCCGGTCGAACATTAACATTCCGACCAGCGGTGATTTCCACTTCTTCCTGCGGACGACTCCACGGCAAACGTCGTTTTGTTTCGACTTGTCGAGTATGGAGAATGACAGCATCGGCTCCCATCTCGTCACGGACGATCTGCAACGCTTCTCGCATTGTTGCTGCCCGGAAAGTGCGAACATCGGCCATCGTTTCAAAATCCTCTTGAATGCACAGGTTCTCAAGTTCAGTCGTTCGATGTCAGAGCAGTTTACTAAGTCGCAGCAACACCTTGCAGACTTTCCAAGGAGACTTGTCCCAGGGCTTCAATATCAAGATCCGGCATAATTTCATTCGTACTTAAGACTGCGAGACTTGGGAGATCAGGCTCCGTCAGTTTCTTGATTCCGGCACGAATCGCAGGTCCGCAAACTAGCACCGGATGGCTTCCACGAATTTCAAAGGGCTGAAGCTGATCAGCAAGAGCCCGGATGAACGCCTCTGCAATCTGTGGTGCGACATCGAGTCGCAATCCTTGATCACCCGACTTCAAAGCCGCAGCGAAAATGTTTTCGACACCAGGTTCGAGAGTGACAACTCGCAACACACCGTCGTTCGGGTCACGATACTTCTGCGAGATGCTTCGGGCTAATGCAAGCCGTGTGTACTCTGTGAGGACATCGAGATTGTCAGTCTTAGAAACATAGTCTCCAAGAGCGGTTAGAATTGTTTCCAAGTCGCGGATGGCGATTCGTTCGCGTAACAAGTTCCGTAGGACTTGATGCAAGGACGGCACCGACAGCGGTTGTGGAATTAAGTCTTCAACGAGCTTTGGAGATTGTTCTTTGAGGTGTTCCAATAGTTCATAGACGAGTGGTCGAGTCAATAGTTCGCTACTATGTTTCCGAACGACTTCAAGCAGGTGGGTCGTTAGCACGAGTGAAGGTTCGGCGACATGGTAACCAAAGAGTTCTGCACGATCTTTGAAGGCCGGTTCAATCCATTTTGCGTCGCGGCCAAACGCTGGATCGATCGTATCAATCCCTGGGACCGGTGCAGTGACCCCGCCGGTATCGACCGCAAGATAACCTTCGACTTGCAAGTCCGCTTGAGCAATTGGAACATCTCGGAGTTTGATACGATATGAGTTTGGATTCAGTAAGACATTGTCGCGAATTCGAACGTTTGGCATCAGGATGCCGAGTTCTTGGGCGAGCATCTGTCGAACACGTTTGATTCGTTCTGTGAGATCATGTTCTGAATTCGGGTCTGCAAGTGGCACCAAGCCCACACCAAGTTCAACAGCAAGTGGCGGGACTGCCAGTTCGTCTTCGAGTTTCGGTTCTTGCGGTGCTTCTTCGGGTTGCTCTTCCGTGTTTTCTTGGGTTGCTTCCGGTGCATTTTTGTCCTGCAAGACTTGGCGACCCAAAAGACCACACGCAATACTGAGACATATTAGCGGGATAAAAGGTAACCCAGTTGTCGAGAGGATCGCGAGAAAGACTGCCGAGAGAATCAAAGATTCCGCGTGACCGAAAACTTGAGACAAAACATCATAGGATAGATTCGAAGTACTAGACGTTCTCGTCACAATTAAGGCGGCTGCTAGTGAAACTAGGAAAGCCGGAACTTGTGAAACGAGACCGTCACCAATCGTCAAGGTCGTAAAGACTTCGACAGCTTGACCGAAGTCCATATCGAGCTGAATCATGCCGACATACAAACCGCCGGCGATGTTGATCACTGTAATAATGATACCTGCAACGGCATCACCGCGAACGAACTTGCTAGCACCGTCCATCGCCCCATAGAAGTCTGCTTGTTCGGCAACTTCATCACGTCGTTTGCGGGCTTGTTCGGAGTTTATTAACCCGGCATTGAGATCCGCATCGATCGCCATTTGTTTGCCCGGCATTCCGTCTAGGGCAAAGCGAGCGGTCACTTCACTAATACGAGTTGCACCTTTCGTGATCACGACAAATTGAATCACGACAATAATCACGAAGATGATCACCCCGACGACTACATTGTCACCTGAGACGAATTTCCCGAATGCTTCAATCACCTGACCGGCTGCTGCCGTTCCTCGAGATTCCGCACCGGAAAGAATTAGTCGGGTCGAGGCTACGTTTAATACAAGTCGTGCTAAGGTTGTCCCAAGCAGAATCGTCGGAAACACTGAGAAGTCGAGTGGCTTGCCGACGTAGATCGTTGTTAACAAGATCAGAACAGAGAGCGTGACGTTACAGGCTAGCAGGAGGTCCATCATGATCGGCGGCAACGGTGCGAAAAGAATTAGCACGGCCGAGATGATGAAAATCGGAACAAGATATCCCCGTTGCTGGGCTGCAAATCCTCGCCAGCTTAGGGGTGTATCCGATGACATGAAAGTCTCCTACATTCAGGTCGCCAAGACGCAACTTGATCGTCGACCGATTGGCTCTCAAGCCAGCGGCTTCGGATTTGTACGAATGACAAACTGAAATTTTTGCCGAAATGAAAGTAATCGACAAATTGCGTGTTGAGTTGGTTGACTGATCTGAGAGAGAGTTGGCCCGAATGGGCGAGACGCTATTTAGACAATCTTTTCGAAGACGTCCAGATTGGTTTCAGTAGAATCTTTGAAAAACCGACAGCTTGGCTTGTCATCTCTACAACTGTGTCAAATCTGCAAAAAGATAGGTGGGTTGTAGAATCCACAGACGCAAAACAGCCCCGGTTGGAATGGCTACCAACCGGGGCTGTGATCTATGAAGAATCAGGCTCTTAAGACCGGCCTGGTGTGGTCATGGAGTTGTGTCTGCATTCGGCCCAGTCGGGCACGAGGCTCGTTCGAATTCTTCCGATACTTACAACGCTACACAGTCGGGGTACGACCACGACCGAAGATCAAGCTGACGACGAACAGGACCAAGAAGACGAAGAACAAAATCTTGGCAATACCGGTCGCTGCGGAGTAAACCCCACCGAATCCAAAGACGGCTGCGATCAAAGCGATGACGAGAAACGTTAATGCCCAACCTAACATGTGATCACCTCTGAAGCTGTTTGGTAAGGTTGTCGTTTATGGATGCAACAACCAGTTTGTGTTAAGAGCAACATTACTGTTCGCAGTCAGTTGCTCGCCTGTTGAAAGAACGTAGAGCAGCCAGCGTGCCAAAGCCTCTCCGCAACACAAAGATTTCTGTTTTCGCCAGGGGAAACCGCATGTTTTTTTTTCAACAGGGACAAAGCCTGAGATGATGAGGGCTGTTTTCGATCGATGAAAGAACAAGGTGGTTCGGAAACGGCCAAGAGAATGAAGTCAGCGCAACAAAAAACCTTGGCCGGTCGGGACGGCCAAGGTTTTTAAGTTTTCGCTATTCCGAATCGGGTAGCTTAGTAGCGGCGTTGGCCACCGCCACGTGGACGGTTTTCTCGCGGTTGAGCTTCGTTGACTTTCAGTGGGCGACCACCCAAGTCGGCTTCGTTCAAAGCGTCGATCGCTTCTTGTCCGCCAGATGCCATCTCGACAAAACCAAAGCCACGGCTGCGGCCGGTTTCGCGATCATTAATCACTTGTGCGCGAGTCACTTCTCCGTAAGGAGCAAACGTGTCACGCAAATCTTCGTCCGTGGTGGAGTAGGGCAGGTTCCCTACAAACAAATTCATGCTCATTCTCATCCTCTGTGGGCTTGTGCAGCCCCAAACAAAACTAAACGGTCGTTGAGATCGACATCCAACCGCCCCGGTCCACCACGAACCGATCCGACTGATTGGCAACACTCCCGACGTGCTGACAATCCAATCCAAAAGTCGCTGACCATACTGTATCGGACCCAATGACGAACTCGGTTCTCAACGGGAAGAATTCCCGCCGATAATTTGCCTGTCGCATACTGCCGAACGAGTTGGACTGATTAGAAGTCATCTCAATTCGCTGCCAACCCATGTTGGCAGCATGGACACTACTATAAGTCTTCTGACAGAGTACGCACAGACCATTTGTTCCGTTTTTTGCAATTTTATAGGTTATGTTCACTTGTGCGAATGTTTGACTTGCATGAGCTAAGCGGTTCGCATGGAGTGTCTCTTGCGTCTCAGCTTCTTTTGCGGACCAGCCAGGGAATCGGAACTAATCGGTCGCGAGTTCGTGCCGATGCTGATTGATAGGCCCGATATCGACAATCTTCGAACGTCTTTCCTGAGTGCCCCACGTGAAATCACTGTCTCGAACCGTTGCCGTTTCCTTCTGCCTATTGGCGATTGCGTCTGTTTCCGCATCGGCGGCTGAAGTCTTCGTGAACAATCGGCAAGGTAACGACGCATTCGACGGGCACGCTGGCGAAATTATTAGTGCGACGCGGGGGCCGGTGCGTTCGATCTCACGAGGACTTTCCCTGTGTCAACCTGGTGACATCCTCCATTTGGCGAACACGGGGGTTCCATATCGCGAACCGATTTCGCTCTCTGGGGATCAATTCCGTGGGATCGGTCCGCTGCGGTTCGTATTGCGGGGTCATGGTGCAGTTCTAGACGGCTCCCAAGCTATTCCGCTGGGTCGATGGCGAAGAATCAACCCGTCGCTGTGGCAATTCGCACCCAACCGCAAAGGGTATTACTTGCTGATGGCGGGTGGCGACACGCAGTTGGAGCGGATCGAAACGCCATACGGTGAGCAACCGAAACCCCAGCCGAATCAATGGACCGTCAGCAATGGTTCCATTTTCCTAGGCACGGATCGGCTCATCGAACCCGCAATGTTGGACTTGCGAATTGCCGGACGAACCACGGGGTTGACGCTACACGATGTGGACAGCGTGGTCATTGAAGACCTTACCATTCGTCACTGGCGTGTTGACGGAATCAGCCTGCACGACCTCAGTCGGAACGTCACGCTTCAGAATGTGACTTGCGAAGAGAACGGCCGAGCAGGGATTTTCGTCGGCGGTTCGTCTTCGGCGAGTCTGCAAAACGTTACCGCGAACAAGAACGGCAAGTACTCCATTCTTGTTCGCGAACGTGGCGTCATTCGTATCGACAACGAAGACAATATTTCTCCACAACCCGTCGTGGAAGAATAGACGTCTGGTCACGCGGCCTTACGAATTGTTTCGGATTCCGCAGGAGCCGTGGCTTCGGAGAGCTGATCCAATGGCAAAATGGATCGCAGCGATTTCAGCCGCGTGAGTGGCCGTTCGGCTTTCAGCCATTCTGCATAACCAGGATCGTCCTGGTGCGTTTGTTCGAAGACTCGCATGGCTTGCATGGCACGCCAATCCGAATCCTCCACCACGATTTGGCGACCGCCCGCATCGAGAATCTGCCCGATTTGCTTGGCGATTTTCGTGCGTGGATTATCAGGAAATTCGGTTGAGCGGACCAAGATCGGCAAGGCATCGCCGGCGAGTTTTTGAACCGTACCCACTTGGCGACTGAGTGCCCCGCCCTGCGGCGATTTGTTGCACAGACCGATCAATAGCGGCGGAATGTCCGTGTTCTCGACCCGCAACAACCAGCCATCCACTGTCGAGTGGAACTGGGTTGGCACCGGAAGTTCCGCACCGCATCGCTCGACCGCTTCGGCCAACTGCAATGCGAGTCGGTCGTCGTCATCGGTCGTCGGTTCGTTGTGAGCCGCTAATGCGTCGTTCCAAAGTTGCGTCAGTCCGACGATGGATGTTTCTAAATCGGATGTCGACACCGCAGGCTCGGTCGGTTGCGAGGGAGTCGCTGAAAACTCGACCAAAGCCGGATGAAACTCCTCGCCAGCTTGAATCTCTCCCGAGAAGACCGCCCGACGATAATCGCGACACCAATCGAGAATATCACGAGTCCGCGTGTTCACAAGGGTATCGAATTGATGGACCGGGATCGGATCAGTCGGCGACTCTTCGTCAAATGCCACGCCTGCACAGGAATAGAGATGGGCAAGTCGTTTGCTAACCAATCCAAGGATTTCTTCGCCCGAACGGCGACTTTCGAGCCGAATCGGTTCGGGGTCGTGCTCGATACGATCGACGTAGGACCGTGTCAAACTTTGCTGTAGCGGCGGATACAAATCTTCTAAACAAGAAATGACGAACACCGACGAAGGCACACGCTCGGCAAGTGCACACACGGTCGTCATTGCTCGGCGGAATCGTTCGGCATCACGGTCCAAGTTGGCCATATCTTCGAGTTGATCGACGCAAACCACTAGCGACATTTGTTGCAACGACCACATAAGTTGCCCGACCGCTTCGATGGTGCGGTCCACATCGGTCCGTGGAACCATTCCGCCGAGAACTTCGCGATCGTAATCCGACAACGCTTCACAACGCAGGTAACTCAGCACCCGACTTTTGATGCGGGGTTCCTCTCGTTGCAGGTACAACAAGGCCTGAATGAGATGCACGTCACACCGGGCGTAGCGTTCGTCCTCGATGATCAAGTCAGCGATTTGACGGATGAATTTCGCCAACTCCCGGTCGCTGTAACGATCTTCCCGAAGACTGTCGCGTTCGCGACGTAATACCGACGACGGGATTTCAACGAGCGCATTGGACAACGACATCAACCCGGAAAGGGCAGACTCGGTCTCAAAATACGGTTGATCCAGCGAGTCGATAATGTTGCTGAGTACGTAACGGCTGTAGTCGTCCGTGGCGGACGTCATTTGTAAATAGCCGCAGTAACCAGACTTAGAAGAATGCACATGGTTGCGAAATACACGCATCAGGTGCGTCTTCCCGGCACCGGATTCCCCGAGAATCAACAGGATTCGACCGGCACCGGTTGAAGTTCGAGTCGATGAATTGCTGATCAGTCGCTCGAATTCATTTCGAGCCGATCCATGAATCGTGGCGACATCAAACGGATCATCACGCCAAATTTCATGACGATGACATACGGATCGAAAGATTTCCGGCGTATCACGGTCGGCAAAAACTTCGCGTCGGGCGAGCACCGGGTCAGCGGATCGCGTTGGGTTCAACGCGGCGGTGAAATCAAGTGTTTCGGGACTTTCATCAAGACTCATACTGTACGGGCGGGCGACGTCCTTGCCGCTGGTCATGGGAAATCCTTCCACTGGAATGACTTACGTTCTTGCGCTACGGATGCTGCACTGGCCGAGGGCCGGGATTCTCTCACGACGACTGAAAATGGTCAACGCGGATTTCCAGGTCGGCTTTGTTCTTAGAATTCGCAAGAGTCGGGCAGATCCAGATTTCTTCCAACTTTGCATTGACGATGGTCGATGAACTACTAGAATAATTATTCCTGAGACTGAATCTCAGTAACAAACCTTCCTGACCAAGCCGGTTCCGCGGGAAACTTGGAACCACTTGCCACGAAAAAAGCCATCCGCGAACTCGCGAATGGCCTTTCCGATAGGATCGGAATATGTCTCATCACTCCGACAAACTCATTTGTCATTGCTTAGGTGTGACGGAATCCGAAGTTCGCGGAGCCATCTCCACAGGAATGGTTCGGACTGTCGGGTGCGTAATGAATTCTACCGGAGCTGGAACTGGCTGCATGGGATGCAAACGCCGGATTAGTGCCCTGCTAGCGACCTCCCAGGCTCATGCCGCTACCGCGTCTCACTCGGCAGGTCCACCAGTTTGTGTGCTGAGGTAAAGCTGAATTCCGACTTCCGAGATTACGTGTTGCTGGGTTTCGGTCCAGTCGACGCTTTCTTCGCTTTCGACGAGAATCCGCTCCATAATCTCTTTGCTACCGGCGTCTTTTTTGTCGGCCGCCAGCTTAACGCCATCGTTGTAAGTCGAGACGGCTTTCAACTCGAGTTCCAACGCGTTAGCTAACTGCTTTTCGACAGTGTCGCCAACCCGAATCACGTCGTACCGCGCGATTTCCGGAACCCCTTCCAGAAACAAGATGCGATCGATCAGGTATTCCGCGTGCTTCATTTCTTCGATGGATTCTTCGTAGAAATGCTTCGCCAACGCGTTGTAACCCCAATCGCGACACATCTTCGAGTGGATGAAGTACAAGTTGATCGCGGTCAATTCGATCGTCAGCCCAGCATTAAGGGCATCGATGATTTCAGAATCGCCTTTCACGGTTTCTCTCCTAGGCACGGAATTTCCAATAAGTTTCGTCGAATTGTAGACCAACTGCGGTTTCTTGAACTAGCGTGTTCCGACGGGAAACACCGCATTTTTCCCGATTGAAACAATGTCTCTAGTTCCGTCGAACACAAACTGAGAACGCATCCCAATTTGGTTCGGTGGGCCCTTACGCACCAGCTTGGCCGCATCGATACCAAGAATCAGTTCAATTTTCCGCTTTTGAACACCAACCGGGGCATGGCATGTAACTTGCCTAGAGATCCAAGGATGGCGTCGTGCGGCGATGTCCGACAAATCTTTGAAGTTCTTAACGGAGAGATACATGTATCATCATGTCAAAAAGTTGATGTATACCGTGAATGTGGGCGAACCGGACCCACGCTTTGGAAAGATGCTGTTAGAGCAATTCGGCGGAGCCAACGGCGAATTGGCGGCGGCGTTGCAGTACAGCGTGCAGGGCATGAACTGTGAAGATCCCGCCCGCAAAGACTTGCTGATGGATATCGGCACGGAAGAGTTGAGCCACCTGGAAGTCATTGGGCAGTTGGCTCGAATGCACCTGAAACCGTTGCGTGAAGAAGCAGAATGCGCGGAACAGGACCCATTGATCTGTATCGTCGGCGGCGGCGGTATTTCGCTGAACAACTCACAGGGAAATCCGTGGACCGCGGACTACCTCAAAGTGAGTGGTCAACTGGAAGTCGATTTGCGTGCCAACATTGCGGCGGAAGCCCGTGCCAAAATCACGTACGAACGACTCATCAACCAAACCGATGATGCCGGTTCGAAAGATGCCTTGATGTTCCTGATGACCCGGGAAATCACGCATATGAAGGCATTCGGCAAAGCTTTGGAAAGCATGTCAAAAGGCCCGTTGGAAATCGGCGAAATGCCGGTGGACGATGAATACGTGGACAAATACTACAACGACTCGACGGGCTCTGGCGATCTTGGGGAAGATCACACGGGTCCATGGAATTCCGGTGACGAATGGGACGTGGTCGAGAATCCGGCCTTCGCAAACTTGAAAAACGGTAAGTAATGGCTTCGACTATCTCGATAACTAAAACGCGTCAGGACTCGAATTCTGACGCGTTTTTTCCGTCTGGGATTTTGTCAACGCTCGTCAGTCGATTCTCAAGCGTCTTTTGAGATGCCAAGGTCAGGACCCTCTGGCGGTTGCATCTGGAATCGCGGCTGAGGAGAATTGGCGACGTCCGGTTGCGGACGTTACCAGACGGAGTTGATTCCCAATCGAGATCGAGCGAACCATGGATGCGCTACATATCACGAAAGACCTCATTGCGTTCGAATCACCCAGTGCAATATCGAACGTGGCGGTGAGTGACTACGTCGAAGACCTGCTACTCAAACTGGAGTTCATGACCGAACGAGTCGAATACGAAGACGCCAACGGCGTGCTGAAATGTAACATCATCGCTAAGAAAGGAGAGGGCGACGGTGGCCTGGGGTTCTTTGCCCACACCGATGTCGTGCCCGTCACCGATTGGCATAGCGAAACGCACGGACCATTCGACCCACACGTTCAAGATGAGAAATTGTACGGTCGCGGAAGTTGCGACATGAAAGGCTCGCTTGCCTGCATGTTGGAGGCAGCGTCCCGATTCTCCGGCAAAGACTTGAAGCACCCAGTATACATTACCGCAACCGCAGACGAGGAAGTGGGTTATCACGGGGCCCGAAGGGTCGTTCGGCATTCCGAACTCTATCAGGAAATGGCCGACAACTGCATCAACGGCATCATCGGCGAACCCACACGACTAAAAGTCGTGCATGCTCATAAGGGAAGTTGCGGATTCCGGGCGATCTCTCGCGGCGTCGCGGCTCACTCCAGCACGAACAAAGGACGCAACGCAAACTGGGCCATGATTCCGTTCCTCCTCGAGATGAAAGCGATGCACGAGGAAACCGAGACTGATCCGAAATGGAAGAACGACGAATTCGATCCGCCGACAGTTTCGATGAACCTCGGAATCAACGATCACACCCACGCGGTCAACATCACCCCACCGCAAAGCATTTGCACCGTTTACATGCGACCAATGCCGGGACAAGACTCAAGCGAATGGTTAAGTCGTGCCCGTGCGGTTGCTGAGAAAAACGGATTAGAGTTCGATGTTCGCGTGAACGGTTCGGCGTTCTACACATCACCCGATTCCGAATTTGTCCGCGAACTTTGCGACTTGGCCGACTGCGAGACGTCCAGCACGGTTTCTTACGGAACCGACGGGTCAGTGCTCGGAGAGAAACTCGAAAACCTTGTCGTGTGGGGTCCCGGTGACATCGCTCAAGCCCATACGAGAGACGAGTGGATCGCCCTCGATCAACTCAAACGCGGTGCCAACCAATTCGCGCAAGCCATTCGCAAATGGTGCTGCTGACGAACTTTTCCTCGCTTCTCCGTCCGTTGATTCTCCGAAAAGTCGTTGAATTCTGGATGAGAACCGAATAGACGGCCTCTCGTCTCGCTAGAATATGTACGGGAATGTCGCGAACCGTACTGTTCGGTATGGCTTGGATTGTTGACATGACGGAAAACGAGGCGACCAAATCACGCGGTCCGTCAACGGCCAAACAGTTTTGGGAAGTTGTCACTCAGAATCAATTGCTCCCTGAGGCCGAAATTGACGCCTGGGCGGAGCGGGTCGACACATTCACATGTATGGAGGAATTGGCCGAGGCGTTGATTCAATCCAAAACGCTTACCCTGTTTCAAAGCCGGATGATCTTGCGGGGCAAGGCGAAATCTCTGTGGATTGGTCGCTATGTCGTTCAAGATAAAATCGGCGCTGGGGGAATGGGGCAGGTCTACAAAGCATATCATCATCGAATGAATCGCGAGGCGGCGATCAAACTGCTTCCTCCGGAGATGGTTTCCGACCAAAGCGCCATTCAACGATTTCACCGGGAAGCGCAAGCGGCGGCCAGGCTCTCACATCCGAATATCGTGATGACCTACGATGCCGGTGAAATGCGTGGCGTGCACTATCTCGTCATGGAATTCATTGACGGTGTGGACTTCTCGAAGTTGGTGAAAACTCGCGGCCCAATGCCTGTGAGCAAAGCTATCACCTACATCCTGCAAGCTGCGGAGGGGCTCCAATATGCCCACGAAAAAGGGATTATTCATCGAGATATTAAACCACACAACATACTCTTGGGGCTGCGCGGGACGGTGAAAATTCTGGATATGGGGTTGGCCCGCTTCGATGAAACTGCTGGGGAAGATTCCCTGACGGAAACCGGCACGATCATGGGTACGCTGGATTACATGTCTCCCGAGCAAGCACTCGACACTCGCGATGTCGATGCGCGAACCGATATCTACAGCTTGGGTTGCACGTTGTTTTTCCTGCTCGGAGGACGACCGCCGTTCCATGCGGATACGGCAATGAAGAAGCTCCTCGCCCACCGCGAAAGCCCGATTCCCTCTCTTCGTGATGCAAACAAGACGGTCTCCGCGGCATTGGATTCGGTCTTCCAGATCATGATGGCCAAGAGACCCGACGACCGATTTTCTTCAATGGAAGACGTCATCACTGGCCTGAGGAATTGCCATCCCGATTCGTCGAGTGCAACCATCCCGGCTCCAACGCAAGACCCCAAGCTGAGTCAGTTTTTGCAGGGCTTGTCTTCGGAAGAATCGACGAAGCCCTCCAAGTCGGACACGCAACGCACTTCAAGTGACGCGGCTGCGGATGAGACAATTCCACTCTCTCAGCCGCTGCACCCCGTTCTTCCGGCAGCGACGGTCAGCCTCACTCAGCCGTTGGAGACGCCTCCGGAAAGCGGGCGTGTGCAACCTCCGGAGCCTACCCAAAAGCCCATAAAAAAACGACCGTGGGTGGGAATTTCACTCAGTGTTCTGGCGGTTCTATTCGTTGCGACGATCTTCTTCATCTTCCGGTACTCGTCCAAAGCCCCAATCAAGGAGAACGAACCCGAAACCGAGTCCGTCGCAGCAGTTCCTCAGTTGAAAAAGACCGTTCCCGACGAATCTCCCCAACCCATCGAACGCGAAGTCGCGGAGTGGACATTGCGACGCAACGCTCAGATTAGTCTGGTGATGGCCAAGTCCGGCGAACTTGTGTTTCCAAAATCTGTCGACGAATTACCCAAAGATGACTTCTTTGTGAATACCATCGATTTTCGAACCGCCCCGCGTTTAGCGGATGTCGACATGACGCAACTTGTCGGTTTAAAACGGATTCGAGTTCTGAACTTGAAATCAGACATTCACACATTGCATGGACCAATTTCCGATGTGGGAATTCGGTCCGTTGGTCATCTCACGACGCTTCGAGAATTGGACCTCTATGGTTCCGACATCACGGCGGACGGTTTGAAAGCGATTGCCAAACTCACCCAACTCACAGTACTGCTTCTCAATAATTGCGATATCCATGATGACGATCTGCGGCACTTAGCCCCGTTAACGAATTTGCAGCACCTAAATTTGACAGGGACATTCATTCATGGAAAGGGCTTGAAGCATTTGTCCGGCGCCTCGAAGTTATCGGTTTTGTCACTAACAGGCTATTTAGTCGACGATGAAATCGCGGAACCACTCGGACAATTCCCACGTTTGGTGCATTTAGACGTTGTTGATACACGGATCGGTCCGAAAACAATCTCCGCAATCTCCAAGTTGAAACATCTCGAGCGTCTTTCACTACCTACAACATCGAGAGTTCGACGCGAACAGTGGAAGCCCTTAGCGAATCTCTCCGCTTACAAACTGCGGATTGTCGATCTTGGGGAATCGGAGATCGGTGATGATGCGTTGGGTTGGCTGGCCACAGCGAGAAAACTCGAAACGTTGCATCTCTACAACACGCAGGTAACGGCATCAATTCTACCGACCCTCACCCAGATGAAAAATCTGAGGATTTTGGGTCTTAAATCTCCGCATATTAACCAGCAAGACATCGAACAGCTGAGTGAAGCCGATCCCACGCGGATCATCTATTCCGAATTTGGCGAATATGGCCCGTTTCGAAAAGAGACCGAGCGGGATCCTTCGGCAACACCGACCGAGTAGAAACGAAAAGAATTCAATTCAGCTTCGGTGCCCACGGTTCCGGGCCGTTCTTTTTGGCTCGCAGGAACTTCGCGTCTACTTCGCCATACCACTTGTGCAACCGTCGTCGCATGTCTCGCACGCGGTCTTTGTGCTCTTCGGCCACATCGGTTTGTTCGCCGATGTCGTCTTTCAGGTTATAGAGGTGAAGCCGGCCGTCTTCGTAACGCTCGATGAGTTTCCAATCGCCCATGCGAATCGCACCGCCGGGGAAGCCGCCTTGATTGGGGTAATGCGGGTAATGCCAGAAGATGGCTTCGCGATCGAGGTGCTTCTCCCCTTTCAACAGCGGCACCAAACTGACACCATCGAGATGACGTTTCGGTTGGAGCGGTAAGCCGAGCATGTCCAGAATTGTCGGATAGAAATCGGTACTCACAACCGGTTCATCGCATACACTGCCCGGCTTCGCGACGCCCGGCCAACGAATGATAAATGGTTCGCGGATGCCGCCTTCGTACACCCACCCCTTCCCGCCTCGCAACGGCAAGTTCGAAGTCGGTGAACCTTCCGACGTGCTCAAGCCGCCATTGTCCGACATGAAACACACTGCCGTCGAGTCGGTCAAACCTTGCTCGTCGAGTTCTTTCAACACTTTACCGACGGCCGCATCCATAGCTTCCACCATCGCCGCATACACAGCGTGTGCTTGTAACGTGCGGACTTTCCGTGGTTGCTTGGTCGGCCAAACTTGTTCCTCGGGAGCGAACGCTTCCTGATCGGTCAGCCCAAGCCGTTCAGCTTTCTTCTTGTACTTCTCGACCAAATCCGGTCGACCGATGAGCGGCGTGTGCACCGAGTAAAACGCCAAATAAGTGAGGAATGGTTCGTCCTTGTGCTCGCGGATAAACGCCGCCGTCTCGCTGGCCAGTCGGTCCGGCAAGTGCTCACCTTTCGGTCCGTCTTCAAGTCGTGGGTTGCCATAAGGCACGAAGTACTTGCCCGGCCCATACGGACCGCCACGTGAGAAACCACCTTTGTTGACGTCAAACCCCTGCTTCGTCGGCCAATACTCTTCGGTCGGCCCGAGGTGCCATTTCCCGGCGAAGAAGGTGTGATAGTCGTGCTCCTTCAGCGTCTCAGCAATCGTGACTTCATCGAGATCCATCTGGTCGTGCAGCGGAGCTGGTTCGAAGCGAGCGGCACGTTTACCAGAGAAGTAATTCGTGGCATCCACACGCGTCGGGTACTTCCCCGTCATGATGCTATACCGCGTCGGACTACACACCGGATTCGCGGCATAGCCATTCGTGAACCGCATGCCGCTGGCTGCTAAGCGGTCGATGTTCGGCGTTTCATAGAACGAATCAGGATTGTTCGCCCCGATGTCCATGTAACCGAGATCGTCGACCAGGAAGAACACCACGTTCCGCGTCTCCCCGGCAAACATGGGAGAAGAAGTTGCCACCAAACAGAGAGCAACAATCAGACACCAACTAATTCGAGCGCGCATGAGCATAATTCCAATCCGTTTCTAAAAAGACTCGCTCCACGATACACAAACCGGCATGTGGTTCCAAATCAACGCATTGCCTGCCAGTTTCGGCAACTTGTTGGCGAAATCCAACGCGCGCAAAGACAAACTTGTTGACGACCTGCAACCTGTGGCCTAGGTTTGTGCACCCTCTCGAACAGCAACCAGCAAAGATTGACACCACGGACGATACACCGGCGGACAGACCGCCTGGCTCGGATGTCGCACATACTCACGATTGACACCCCATGACTTGACTTGCCCGGTCGGACTGCCGACGGCAAGGCGACACCTTTTGAGAGATACAACATGAAACACGCCCAAGGTTCGCTGTTGGTCGTTGACGACGACCGTCATATTGTCGAAGCGATGGCTGATTATTTGCGGAGTCTCGGTCACCGCACTGAAACCGCCACCACCTGCGAAGACGCGATCAACCGCATGCGGGACTTCCGCTTCGAAGCCGTCATTTGCGACGTCAACCTGCCCGATGCCGACGGTTTCCACCTGCTCGAATGGGCCGTCAAAGAGCAACCGCAAACCGCGATTATTCTGCTCACCGGGTACGGCACCATCGAAAGTGCGGTCGAAGCCATCCGCCTCGGGGCATTCGATTACCTCACGAAACCCGTCATCGACGAGGAACTTCAACTCGCGATTCAACGGGCGATCGGTCAACGACGAATCGTCGAAGAAAACAAATCGCTGAAAGCTCAACTCGATCAGCGGTTCGGCATGAAGAACATCGTCGGGCACGATTACAAAATGCTCAAGATGTTCGACCTCATCGAAAGTGTGGCCGACACGAGAACAACGGTCTTGATCCTCGGCGAAAGCGGCACCGGCAAAACGATGACCGCCCGCGCAATCCATCAACAATCCGACCGTCGCGACAAACCCTTCGTGGAAGTTGCCTGCGGAGCGTTGCCGGAGAATCTTCTCGAAAGCGAACTCTTCGGCCACGTGCAAGGCGCATTTACCGGAGCCACACAGAACAAAGAGGGGAAATTCCTCGCGGCCGATGGGGGCACGCTGTTCCTCGACGAAATCGCCACGGCCCCGCCCAGCTTGCAGGTTAAACTTCTGCGGGTGCTGCAAGACAAAGAATTCGAACCAGTCGGCGGCAACAAGACACACAAAGTCGACGTGCGACTAGTCCTCGCGACCAACGGCGACCTGGAAGAAATGGTCAAAGCCGGCAAGTTCCGCGAAGACCTATACTACCGCATCAACGTGATTTCGATGGTCCAACCACCGCTGCGGGAACGAATCGGCGACATCCCCCTGCTCGCGGATTTCTACCTCAAACAATTCAACGAGCAAAACGGCAAACACGTACACGGGTTCGACCCCGCTGCCATTCGGCTCATGCAACAATATGACTGGCCCGGCAACGTCCGCGAGTTGGTCAATGTTGTCGAACGGGCGGTTGTACTGTCCAAGTCCGACGAAATCTCGATGAACGATTTGCCGGAGTCGATTCGCGGTCACCGCACGATCGAGCAAAACTTCGAACTGCCCAGCAATGGCAGCAGTCTCAAACGAGCAATGGCCGAACCGGAACGGCAACTTATCGTCGAAGCCCTGGAAGCAAACGGCTGGAATCGCCAGAACACCGCCCGCACCCTCGGCATCAACCGCACCACGCTCTACAAGAAAATGAAGAAGTACCAAATCGAATACGAACGCGAAAAACAACTGATTCAGTAACCGCATCGCTTTCGATGAACCCCACAGACCGCCGACCACAATCGGCGGTTTTTCTTTGCGCCGACTGACAACTCACGAGCTAACAAGCGGAACCGCCATTGATCCGTTGATATTCATGAGCTTATTATCAGGGCGTTCTCGACAATCCGTTGACGTCTGTCACTGCAGGAAATTGCATCGATTTAGCGTCGTGGGTGGCATACCCACGGTTTTACGTGGGCAAGATTAAACATTCAAACATCGCTGGCCCATGCCCACCCCAAACGGTGGGCATGCCACCCAAGTATGAACCGCATTGAATGTTACGTAATATTGTCTTTAATACATGCAACTTCCTGCACTGGCGTTTCGCCCGTGCGAACAACCCGACAGTTTTCGAGATCAAGCACGGCTTACATAGCCGTGGTATTCACGATCACGGACTGCTGATCCCGAGCGCCCCGCAAGGACTGGCCGGAACGCCCATGGAAAACGCGACCACTTCGTCGGAATTGACGACGCCCACCACACCGGAAGAACCCGGCAACAACAGCCGAAAGACCCGGCGACGATGGGTCTTACCAGCCATCTGTTTCGCGGTTATCGGTGGTGGAATCCTCACCGCCTGGGCGATGGGAATCGGCAGCGGAACGGCACCGGTCGTCGGCTACCGCGTCGTCAACGAATTCCCACACGATGCCAACGCCTTCACTCAAGGGTTAGTCATCACCGATGGAGTGCTCCTCGAGGGCACCGGACAATACGGCGAATCGACTCTGCGAGAAGTCGAACTCAAATCCGGCCGCGTGATCCGTCAACAACTGCTCTCGCCCCGCGTGTTCGGCGAAGGCATCACCGTGATGGGCGACCGTATCTACCAACTCACCTGGAAGAGCGGCATCTGTTTCGTCTACGACCGTACAACGATGACCCCCATCGATCGGTTTCGTTATCGCGGCCAAGGTTGGGGCATCACGCACGACGGCACACACCTTATCGTCAGCGATGGCGGAGACATTCTCGAATTCGTCGACCCGAAGTCCTTCAAAACCGTTCGCCGAATTCGCGTTGTCGATGGACGTCGACGCATCGACAATTTGAACGAACTCGAATACATCAACGGCGAAATCTGGGCCAACGTATGGCACTCCGACCACATCGCCCGCATCGACCCCGAAACCGGCACCGTGAAATCCTGGATCAACCTTACCGGCCTCTACCCCCGCCGCCCCCACCGCGAAGCCGTCCTCAACGGCATCGCCTGGGACGAACAATCCAAACGCCTATTCGTGACCGGAAAGAACTGGGGGAAGTTATTCGAGATCGAGGTCGGGACACCGCAATAAATGACGCCGCATATCGAATTCAAAAAAGTTTGGGAAGATAACGACGTCTACGAATTGGCAATGTCAGCTTGCGACGGGCGGTCGATATTTTGCACTAATCTCTATGCTGGCGTAATCGAACTACAAACGATCTCAAACGAACTCCGCCAATTTTCACCTGGGATATATGGTGGTCTATACGATCTGCGGATTGGTGAATTTGGCCCGGAATACGCATCTGGTGCGTTGATGGTTCGATTTGCTTTTGACCAAACTGGAAGTGGCAAGATATTCCTGACGGTATCTGTGGAATCTGAGTGGTTCGAAACACCACAGACTAAAGTCGCCTCGAACGCCAGACTCTACCTGAAGTCCGAAGCTATCCTCCTCGACCAATTTATCTCGGAATTTTCACAGCTTGCGAGTGGCAACGGGAAGATAGCTCAACTTGAAGGAATTTCGTACCCAGAGTTCTCATAGGAACATGTCGGCCGAATATTGCAGAATGAAGGGAGTGCTGGGACTTGTCTCAGCCAACATCAGATGATTGTCTCAACTACAGTCAGAATAATTCTACGGCAGTTCACGCATGAAGATGTCGATCCCATGATGGCCGTCTTTGGGGATGCGGAAGTCATGCGGTTTGGTTGTGGGCCACAGTCGGTCGAGTGGGTCCGTGCTCGGATCGAGCAACTGATCGATTACTACGCTCAACGAGGGTTCGGGCATTGGGCGGTTGAGTTGAAAGATTCCCATCAGGTCATCGGCTTTTGTGGTCTCGCGCGATTTGAGGACATCAACGGTGGTCCGGAGATTGAAGTCGGCTATCGAC
This sequence comes from Thalassoroseus sp., assembly GCF_984380535.1. Taxonomy (NCBI): domain Bacteria; kingdom Pseudomonadati; phylum Planctomycetota; class Planctomycetia; order Planctomycetales; family Planctomycetaceae; genus Thalassoroseus; species Thalassoroseus sp. Next base: position 271,225 of record NZ_CFHRBF010000005.1, on the reverse strand, counting down.
TAGCAAAAGCCTACTGGGGACTCGGGTATGCAACCGAAGCAGCTACCGCGGTTCGTGACCTTGCCTTCGGGCAACTAAACATCGAACGACTGATCGCATTGGTCGATCCACAGAATCATCGATCGATTCGCGTCGCAGAAAAACTCGGCATGACACATACCGATGATGTCACGCTCCCCGGTTACTCGCATGCCGATCGCGTTTACTCACTGACGCGTCAACAGTTCGGCGCTCAATAGTGACTAACATCACGTTCGAATGAGACGCAAGTTTCGATAGTCTAAGAACTGCTCTAAGACTCTTTCTGTATCCAGTTGATCGAGCATACTAGCACGCTCGGATGACATCACCGATTGATAGATGCTAAGCAAGTTCAGCCCCGATGCCCGAAGCCCGTACGCCGTTCGCACACGATCGGCGTTGATCTCAACAAGCGGGTTCACGCCTTTGATCTCAAAGCTTTCGATCAAAGCTGCATGACGATGCTGAAACTCGTCGCGGGCGGTATGGTTCTCACGCAGGTGGTCAATCACTTGCGATTGCAGGACTTCATCGAGATCGCCAAAGTCAATCCAACCGTCACGTACATGGGAATCCAGCGCAGTTTGAATTTCAGCCGGACTGGGAGTTTGTCGTTCATAGGCTGCGGCTAAGTCGGATACAGTCTCCTGAAACAGTCGTTCGTAACTCTTGAAATCAAACCAATCCACTTTAACATCGCAGCTTTCATAGAGTGACGGATATTCCAGACCTTGATCTTTGAAGTCTGCCGTCACCGCTGGCAAGTTTCGCCCAAGTAAAGACCGATCCACTAGCCAAGACTCTAAAAACACCATCCCGAACCCCTCAGCGACACTCGTTGTAAGAATCGCGTCGGCAGCAGCCATATTGTCGGCAAAGGTTAGTCCGTGGTCGTCACCCGCTCCGAACACGCAGGGCAACGCATGTTCTTGAGCATAGTTCCGCCAGGTGTCGTAGAACTTTTTCTCAGCAGGATTGAGTGGCGTCAGTGTAATGCCTAGTTTGATGGCATGCTCACGAAGTACTTCAGACCATAGTACAAACTCGCCGACATTCTTTCGCCGAATCCCGCGAACCGGATATAATACATAAGTTTCCGAACTATCAACGCCTAGTTTTTGCTGGAGTTGTTCACGAGCCGTCTGTCGATTACTAGTTGGAACATCATCGACTGGGTTGGGCAGAAAGTGCAGTTGCTCACTTGGCACGCCTGCCGTTTGCAAGATGGTACGGTCGCGTCGGTTCAATAGGGCATAGTGGACATGCCCTGCGATCGGGTAGGCCGATTGCTCAAAGACACTCCGGCCCAACGTGTGTACGAGGTGGCGATAGTTTGCCGAGCGAAAGTCTTCCGCAAAATCATGGGGCTGCAAAAGACAAGCAAAGCCCTCACGAATCAGCGAGCAAATCGCCGGCAACAACTCGGCATTTTTGCCCAGCGAATGATTGTGGATGTGCAGTAGCGTGTTGCTAGCATCAAACCCATAGTGACTAAGTCCTCTTTGAATCGAACTTAGTACCGATACCTTTGCTTGAGTGCGTTCGGCGTCGTATTCCAATGCTGGAATCACATGCAGATCTAAGTCAATGTGTTTGAGTCGGGTCGCTAGATCCCTGGGCCAACCGTCATCACGTCCGCCATGAAAGACAACAACACGCCAACGCTGTTGTCCATCGAGGATGGAATCCAAGGCTAGCAAGTGACTAGCAATCACTCGTGTCACGCCGCCGCGATTGAGATGATAGTGCAGAATCGCTAGATTCATTTTCGTTGCACTCACTCAGACTCGGCTTGGACCGACTGATGGAATTTTTCGAGGTATGCTGCAATCTCAACCATTGGTGGGCGTTCGAACTCTTCGATCTTGTATTCGGCCTGTTCAAACTTGCCTTGGTCGACTTTGGGCTGTCGCATGATGTCAGCCAACTCATAGGGGAATTGTGCCCGTTCCCGCGCGGTCAAACGATTGAAGAATGCCCGCAAAATACCAAATGCCATCCGCCCGAGTGCGACTGTTTCTTGATTACGATGCACACGGGTATCGAGGTCGGTTTGAGCAAACGCTGCAAGCCCGTGCTTCTCATAGATATCAATCAGCATCGCCGTTTCCACACCATAGCCGACGGGAAACGGGATCTGCTCTAAGATACTTCTTCGACCTGCATATTCGCCGGAGAGCGGTTGAATGATCGGTGTGAGTTCCGGGTAGAACAAACTAAACAGCGGCCGGACTAAGATCTCGGTCACGCGTCCGCCACCCGTCGGGCGAATGCCTTGAGAGAAGGCGAGCGGCCGATCATAGAATGCCTTGACGTACTGGACTTCGGGCTCTTTGATGAGCGGGCCGATCAAACCGTAAACGAACCGCGGGTGAATATTGTTAATGTCGGAATCGACATACACAATGATATCACCCTTGAGTAGATACAATGCCTTCCAAAGGTTTTCGCCTTTGCCGCGTCGATTGCCTAGTTCGGGAAGACAGTCCTCGGCGAGATACACATCGGCCCCGAAACTCGCAGCGATTTCGCGGGTGCCGTCGGTACTGCCAGAGTCGATGACGGCGATCTCATCAATGAGTGGATAGCGATCATACAGTTCGCTTTTGAGCAGAATGATCTCCTTGCCGACGGTTTTCGCTTCATTCAGCGTTGGCAGACACAATGAGATTGTAAGTCCCTGTCGTTGTTTCTCCTCGACAAGCCAACGCAAGTTCCAGAAGTTAGAGTGATGATAGGTGCGGTCTTGGAGCCATTGTTCAGGAGTCATGATTGGCTAGGGGCTGGGATTTAGGGAATAGGATTTAGAGGCTAGAAGCGCGGGGTTACGATTCTGATAGTTACAGACGAGCCGGTTTCCGATTGGTGGTCAAGCCGGTTCCTCGGTGATGCCACGATCGATAGCTAGCAGCACGCCGACTATCTGAGCGACGCCTCGAAGGATTGGCTCAATGTTCACATGGTCGGGTTTCTTACGGTTCTTTTCGCCGGTGGTGATGCCAAGGGTGACGGCGGGAATACCACGGGCGATGAACTCCGAAAGTTCCGACGGGCTATGACCTTGATCGGGCGAAATACCAAGCGCTTCCATCACTTCAATTGTGGATTTTACAAGCGGGTGCGAGAAGCCGATTCCCCCGGCACGACGTCGGAAGAAACTATCGAGTTTCGCGTCCACTGCGTTGCGGGCAGCGACTTCTGCAACGATTTCCTGAATCTGCGTTTCAATGCGATCGATGCGGGCGTCGTCGTGACTATTCACTTCGAAACCAAGCTCTGCATGATCGGGTTCCACATCATAACTTACACCCGCGCGAACACGATTGATACTAATATGCGTAAATGGTCGCTGTGGTACTTCAATCGCTAGGATGCGATTCATAATGTGATTTAATACCGCAACGGCACTTTGTGAGCCATAACTGCGGGACTGATAGTTTCCTTCGAGTCTCACATCGCAATCAATTCGTCCACGGAGTGTCCCGATCGAGAAATAGTTCAAACGCCCGAGTTGTACTCCTTCAATGCAAATGCCGGCATCAACCGGGTGCACCATATTTTCTAAGTGAAACCGCAAGCCGCTATCGTGGCTGCGGTCGAGCGAATTCACCGTACCAAGTAACGAAATGTTCGAATCAAACTTCAAGCCGAGATGATCAAGACAGTTCGGCAACATTGAGATAACGGTCGCACCGGTGGCGTTGTCACTGATTCCGGGACCGATCAGGCGGTCTGCCGTCACCTCGACGTTGTGATCGATGTTGCTCGGGACAATCGTATCGAGATGCGCGACCAACATGATGGTTCGGTCGCCCACACGACCTGGAAGAAAACCGGCAGCGTTCCCCTTCTCATCTTGACCGGCTTCCGGCACCCCTGCCTCGACGAACCGGTTCAAAATATGTTCGACCCGCCGAATCTCCTCGCCAGTGGGAGAGGGAATTTGACTCAGCAATACCAATTCCGCCAGGATTTCCTCCCGCAACGGGGCCAATGCGTCGGGAATCTCAGCAGTTAACATGGGAACGTCGGCAATTTCAGACATGGCGTTTTTTCATTGGTGGCGAAATTCGGGTCCTCTGATTGTACGCTCGGATGGCACCGATGTCGAACCGCTCCCGCTACGTGGTTCGTCAAATTGGAATGGATACCGTACACTGGAAATTCTTGAACTGACTTCCCGAACTCGGACGATCGGCATGCGAATGAGTTGCCATCCGATTCGATGCAAAAACCGTGGAGAGAAATCAATGAGTGCTCGACGATGGATCTTGGCTTTCCTGCTGGTCCCATTCTTGGTCCGTTTTGCTGAGCCTCTTGCCGCCGCTGAGAAAGCCAGTTCGACGGATGATTTTCCGCCCGTGTACAACAGCCCGGCGGAAGCGAATTTCTCACCCATGCCGGCCAAAGAAGCAGCTGCCTCGATGCAACTTCCTGAAGGTTTTCGTGCGACCGTTTTCGCAGCCGAACCCGAGGTGCAAAACCCAATCGCGATGGCGTTCGACAAACGCGGACGAATGTGGATTGCCGAAAACTATACCTACTCCGACCGCACTCAGCGGTTCGACCTTTCGCTCCGCGATCGTGTCGTCATCTTTGAAGACACCGACGACGATGGCCAAGCCGACAGCCGAAAGGTGTTCACCGACGACGTACAAATGTTGACCAGCGTGGAAACCGGTCGTGGTGGCGTGTGGCTGATGTGCCCGCCCGCGTTGCTGTTTATTCCCGATGCCAATGGCGACGACGTTCCCGATGGCCCGCCGCAGGTTGTGCTGGACGGGTTCGAAGTCGCGGAAAGCAATTATCACAACTTCGCGAACGGTTTGCGTTGGGGACCAGACGGTTGGTTGTACGGTCGCTGCGGGCATTCGTGTCCTGGTCGAATTGGTTTGCCCGGCACGCCGGAGGATAAACGTGTGCCGCTTGATGGCGGAATGTGGCGGTATCATCCGGATCGCCAAGTCGTGGAGGTTCTCTGTCATGGCACAACGAATCCGTGGGGACACGATTGGGACGAAAACGGCGAGCTGTTTTTCATCAATACGGTGATCGGGCACTTGTGGCATTCGATTCCCGGGTGTCACTTCAAAGAGTCGTTCGGGGAAAGTCTCAATCCCGGCGTTTACGAACGCATGGATATGATCGCCGACCATTACCACTTCGACACCAACGGAAGTTGGACCGCCAGCAGAGACGGAAAGGCCAACGATTACGGCGGCGGACACGCTCACATCGGTATGCTGATTTATCAAGGACACCAATGGCCAGAGCGGTATCGTGGCAAACTGTTCACAATCAACATGCACGGCTTACGGGCAAATGTGGAACGGTTGGACCGCACGCCAACCGGTTACGTCGGACGACATGAACCGGATTTCTTCATTGCGAAGGACCCGTTCTTCCGTGGCTTGGATTTGCAAACCGGGCCGGACGGAAGTGTGTTCGTAATCGACTGGAGTGATACCGGGGAATGTCACGACCATACCGGCGTGCATCGACTCAGCGGTCGCATCTTCAAGATTGATTACGGTTCCGAACGGGTCCACAAGCCGATCGTCAAACCGGCGTGCCTGGCAGGTGTCGGTCCGCTGCCGCAACTCTGGCGACAATACCAAGCCGGTCGCACAACACCGGAACAATTGCGAACATTGGCTAGTGATCCGAACGAGCATGTCCGTGTGTGGGCCATTCGATTGTTGACCGACTTCTGGCCGTTGGATTGGGTCACCGGACCCAACCCGCAGGCGGTTTATCCGGACGACCCAACTACCCGCGAGTTGCTGGTGACGATGGCACGTGAGGATTCTTCCGGTTTGGTGCATCGACAACTCGCATCGACTTTGCAACGACTACCGGTGGAACATCGGTCCGAGTTGGCGATCGAACTCGTCAAACGTACGGAACATGCAAAGGATCACGATCTCGCATTATTGACTTGGTACGGATTGATTCCCTTGGGAGATGCGGAACCGGCTGACTTGGTGAAGATCGCCCGGCAATCACAATGGCCGACGCTCACCTATTCAATTGCTCGCAATCTTGCGTCGCAAATTCCATCCAACCCGAAATCATTGAACCAATTGCTGGGCGATGCGGCGAAACTTGATGCGAATTCGCAGTCGCAGATTCTCCAAGGCATGCAGGATGCGTTTCGCGGGTGGCGGAAAGCGGAACAGCCGACAAACTGGGATCAATTTGCATCATTGCCAACGATTCAAAAGTCGGCGGACGCCGTGCGGGAACTCGGTGTGCTGTTCGGAGATGGCCGAGCATTCACGGAACTTCGTCAGATCGCGAGCGATTCCCAAGTGGAGATGAAAACGCGACACAGCGCATTACAAGCCCTCATTGATGCCCGCGCGGATGGGTTGCGAAAACTGTGCGAATCGTTGATTCGAGTTCGCGGACTCAATGCCACCGCATTGAAAGGATTGGCGTTGTTCGAAGACCCCGCGGTTGCCGTGTTGCTCTCGCGGGAGTATCACCGATTCCATCCAGACGATCGCCCCGCAGTCATCGAAACGCTGGTGGCCCGTCCGCTATCGGCTTCCATCTTGCTCGATGAACTCGCGTTAGGACGAAGCCGTGTGCCGTTGTCGGACATCTCCGCCTCGCACGCTCGGCAAATTCAGAGTCACAATGACCCAACACTCGTCGCGAAGCTTTCGCAGGTTTGGGGCGAACTGCGGGAATCGTCTGAGGAAAAACTCCTGCTGATCGCGAAACTCAAAGATGAACTCACCCCTGAACGTCTGGCGTCTGCGGATTTGTCGGGCGGTCGCGCACTCTTCGCCAAGACATGCAGCGGTTGTCATCGACTCTATGGTGAGGGTCAGAAGATTGGCCCCGATCTCACCGGTGCCCAGCGATCGAGTTTGGATTACCTGCTCAGTAATGTGATCGATCCCAGTGCGGTCGTCGGGAAGGATTACCGCATGTCGATTGTATTGCTGGCGGATGGACGTGTTCTCAACGGTTTGGTGGTTTCGCAGAACGAACAAATCCTCACTCTGCGGACCGCAACGGAACAACTCACCCTTCAGAAACGCGACATCGAAGCCATCAAGCAATCCACGAAATCCGCCATGCCCGACGGTCTCTTCCAGAACTTGAAACCTGACCAGATTCGCGACCTCGTCGGTTATTTGATACACCCGGTGCAAGTGCCGCTACCGGACCAACACGATCACGAATGAAATCGATCGAAACTCGTTCACAGTTCGACTGCGGAGCGGAATTTCCGACCAACGACTCACGCAACAAGAATCCCTGCAATGCAGGCGGTCATACAGCAGGCGATCGCTCCCCCGAGCATCGCCTTGAGACCGAGTCGTGCCAGATCTTTTTGCCGACTTGGAGCCATCTCACCAATGCCGCCGATCTGCACGCCAACCGATGCGAAATTGGAAAAACCGCTGAGCGCGTAAATCATGATTGTGTAACTGCGTGGATTCAGTGCCGCTTCCGACTCGGGTTTCATCCATTCGGCGAGTCGTTCGTACGCGATGAACTCGTTCGCCACGACTTTCAGCCCAAGCAACTCTCCGGCTTTCAGACAGTCTTCCGCCGCTATTCCCATCACCCAGGCCAGCGGTGCACAGGCATAACCAAGCAACTTGGAAAACGACCACGCTGCTGCCCCGGTGAAACCGAATAGCGAACCAACTCCGCCGAGCAAAGCGTTCGCCATCTCGATCAAGGCGATAAACGCAATCAACATGGCTGCAATATTGAGCGCCAACTTCATCCCGGCGTTCGCACCAATCGCGGCCGATTCAATCGGATTGCTACCCTCGGATTGGTAATCAACTTCCACCGTCCCGGCAGTTTCCGATTCTTCCGTTTCCGGTTGAATAATCTTAGCAATCACCAGTGCAGCGGGCGCGGAGATTACCGAGGCGGTCAGCAAATGTGTGGCATCGATTCCTATGCCGACGTAGGCCGCCAACACCCCGCCGGAGACCGTCGCAAACCCGCCAACCATCAGCGAATGCAATTCGGAATCCGTCATTCTCGGAATATACGGACGAACAACCAGCGGGGCTTCGGTTTGACCGACGAAGATATTCGCAGCAGCGGCCAGACTTTCCGCGCCAGATGTTCTCAGCGTCCACCGCATCACTTTGCTGACGCCAACGACGATCCACTGCACCACACCGAAGTAGTATAAAACTTCCATCAGCGAGGACACCACAATCACAGTCGGCAACACGCCGAATGCGAAACTACTCAGTAGCGCTGCCGGATCGGGACCGGTTTTCGAATCGCCGGGGTGCAAACCGAACACGAACCGGGCACCATCGTTGACGAAACTTAGAATCTGACGGAAGGCTGCCCCAAGTTCCGAGAAAATCCATTGCCCAGGTGTGGTCCAAAGAATCAAAATCGCAAGAACCAGTTGCAAGATCAGCCCGCTGACGACGAGTCGCCACTGAATCGAATCTCGCTTGGAACTCATAAGCCATGCGATCGAAATCAGGACGAACAGCCCCAACCCACTGATAAATTGCAACATATCGGACCTTCGCCGTCAGGTGCTTCGCTCATCCGTGACGGGGCGGCAAAACGGTTTTGAAAATTCTGAAGGATGCGGAAAAGACTTGGCCTTTCCAACCCCACAGAACAAAACCGCCACGAACAAACGTCAATTGTGCTAAGTATTGAAGGTGCGATCCCCGGCGTCTCCCAGTCCCGGGACGATAAACTTTTGAGCGTTCAGTTCGGGATCGACCGCGGCACAGTAAACGCGGACATCAGGAGCGGCCTCCGTCAGGGCATCCACTCCCGACTGCGAAGCGATCAGTGAGACCAACCGAATCGAGGGTACGCCCCAACTCTGTAACACAGTGATCGTGTGTAAGGCCGACCCGCCGGTGGCGAGCATCGGGTCTAAAATATAGGCCAACGAAACAGGGTTCTCGTCCGGCAACTTATTGTAATAAGCGACAGGGCGAGCGGTTTCCTCGTCGCGATACAGCCCCAAATGCCACACTTCGGCGGTCGGAAGGAGATTCCAGAATGGATCGACCATCCCCAACCCCGCTCGCAGAATCGGCACCAAACCGATGCGTCCAGACAACCGTTGCCCGGTCATCTCCGTCAATGGCGTTTGGACGGAAGCGGGCTTCGTCGGCAAATCGGCGGTCGCTTCGAATGCCAAGAGTGTCGTCAAACGCGCGACGAGAATGCGGAACTGCTCTGGATCGGTATGCTGATCCCGCAACGCACTCAGGTGATGTGCCACTACCGGATGATTGATGATCGAAACGTTCGACATGACAGCGAGCAGAATTCCCGGATTCAAGCCGACTCATCCGAAGCCAAGGCTGTCTTCGGACCTGTAAATACCATGCGAGAAAGTATGTCCCGACGAAACGCTCGACGCAAGCGGGTGACCAAAACCCACCGGTTCATCGTATTCATTGTAGACACAGAAACCGTCATCGAAGCTAGGAATGATACGACGTCGCTGTGGTGCCAATCGTCAGAATCGAAGCCTCAAGAATTCGCCAGGATTTCAAAAGTTCATTACAAGGACTTCATGATTTCGGCTTAACGTTTCCCGCATTCAATGAGTGAATTCGCCGTCTCATGACTGTGAGGATACGGTCATTTCCACCAAGCCGTTGCCCGTGCCTTTGTTTCCAATTCTACCCGGCGAACCTGCGCCGTTCACACCCGGCGACGTAACCGCCGGTTCCGAATTTGAACTGCAAACCACTGTGCAGGGACACGCCCACACAGTCGACCTTCCTCAGGTCGTTCGCGAATCGAACTTCTTTACGAACTTGAAACGCCAGTTTGAAGCCGGCGAAACATCGCATTCATCACTGCAGCGTATTGAAGACGTTTTCAACAACCCTTCCCAACAGAACTGGCCCAATAGCTGGGTGCGACTATCGATTGAAAGGCTCAGCAACGACGCACTGCGTGTGTTGGACCGTGACCTCCTGCAAGACAAGTCATTCCCCGAACGCGGTGTGCGCTCGGATGTCTCCCGATTCTTCCGAGATGACCAAACGGGCAAAAAACAACTTCGCATCCCAGTCAGTTATCTGCTGAAACTCGCACTAGCGGATGTCATGAGTTGCCCGCCAATCCTAGACGATTCAATCCGCCAAACTGGAAACCGACTTCAACAGTGTTATTTGAGTGACAATGTCTCTCCAGAGATCCTTTCCTATTACGTTTCCGCACCAACTGTTAATCAACGACTTGGAAAACTAGTCGCTGGGGAAGCGGGTTTGCGTTACCTCCTGACTCAGCTCCTCGTTTCATGGAGCAATGGACCCCTAGGGCTTCGTGAATCAGGACAGGAGGTCGTTGTATATTGTTCTGCACGGCCACCAGTCCTTCAACAACGGTTTAGTGAATGCCTCCCCGATTCCTTCTATCGAGAACTTTTCACCAGTCCATGTCTTTCCGGCTGGGACATTGGCGAAGAGAAACAACAATACATGCGGTCGTGTCATGAGATACTTAGCCGCAGCCGGATGCACGCAATCACGAAACTTCGACATACAGGTGTGATCCACACCGACTTAGTTGTCTTACCAAACCTCTGCGACGCGAGTCTAGCGAACAACGGCGTGCACGTGACGCTCGGAAGCCGTATGCTCGGCGAGTACTTCAGTGGCCAACGCCAAACCGACGAGAAACGAATCGGCGACTTGACAACGAAAATCGTCGAGCATTTCCTGCCACTCTTTGTCGGAACTTATAGTGCAGCACCCTACCGCATCGATTTCAAGAACTTTCATGCGGAGAAAGTACTCGGGTTTCTGCCTCATCAACTTCACACCACCCATTTGCGAATGTTCTGGCGGCGGTGGAAAAAGAAAGCGCGGAACCGCTTCTTTCGAAAGAGTCTTTCCCCCAGCGGCTTTGGATGGCTTGATCGATTACTTGCAAAAACACTGAGACTGCACGGCGATTATGTCCCCGACTTTCGCCTGCTTGACTACTTCGTCAGCCCGCTAAGTACCCACGAAAGCCCTGCACTTTCCGGCAAGATCAATAACACCGAACAACTTAAGATCGACCTTGCAGAAATGGGAATCTATGATACCCGGCTGCCACTATATTCACTGTTTCGCCAACGGCTAGTCAACACCGTCGGCTATTCAGGATTCGAAGGACGCCACTACAGTCTATTTCCCTCATGGCAGAAAGATTTTGCGCAAGCGGTCGAACTCCAAGCCCTCGTGACAACATTCGCGATACGTAAAGCTCTCACCGGTCAACTTACACACGATGACATTCCTGATGACCCGTTCGAAGAGAGTGAACGTCGGCAATTCATGTTCGCTTCAGCCGCCGACGTTCCGACCGTCTACGTGAGAACTCGGACAAAGAATCAATTTCTTCGCCAAGTTTTATCACACACAACCAAGACACGACTAAGCCGTCGTTACCCGGGCTACTATCGTGTGCTAGTTGAGGAGTATCGATACGCACTTATTCAAGTTCTAAAGGCAGAAGTGACACACAATACCGAATCAGACTTTTCGGACGCTCTACTACAAGATCTCTTCGGTCGATTGCAGAATCCTCAGCAAGAAGGGGCAGCCGGCCGGTTGGCTCAGCGTATCCTGGCATCATCTTCAAATCGATCGAACCCCATGCAAGTTGCTGGAGAGCAATTCAACGAAGCTGCAGATACCTATTCACGCCAACAACTACGCCTTGATCATACACGCGAGTCTTATGACATGTTGATCGACTTTTGGACACACTCCACCAATCTCGATCCGAACGTCCGTCGGCAACTTGGCCTCATCGGGTTGGGAGTCTCTGGCCCCACACGTTTTCTACACCGCCTGCGTCGAAAAGTTGTCGAAGAGAACTGTAAACGAGAAGACTTACTGACTCTCATCCGTCTCGTCGCGATCACGATTGATCAAAGCCAATCCAGCCTTCAGAACACCACCGATCGCTCGCTGAAAACCAGCAAACACCAGACCTCCAAGCCTGCGAGTTTCCATGCGACATCAATACATTGACCGTGAAACCGGTGAAGTTCGCTCGGAGAAACTTTACCACGACCGAATGGTTCGGATGCTGTATTCACGCGACCGTGAAAGACCGACTGTGATGTGTCGCGCTCTTGCGTCTCGCCGCATGACGAGGTTGCTAGGCTTCCTGAACTATCAGTTTCAAGTGGGTTCATATCTGACCGGTAGCCGACGCTTTGGCAGAGAACTCGGCGTTGATACTAGCGAATGTGTAGAGACTGTTCAGAAGTTAAACACAGCGAGAAAGTGGTTTCAACGACAGATTCGCTACTGGGAAACCCGACCCCTGCCTGTCGAGGACAACGCTGTCGTTTCGCCGGCAGATGCCCGTACGCTAGTCGGTTCATTCGCAAATGGCTCACCGATCCAGATCAAAGAAAAGTTCTTCAGTCTCCGAGAACTACTAGGCGATCGTACCCCGGACTGGTATCGGTATTTCGAGAACGGCGATTTCGCAATCTTTCGTTTGACTCCCGACAAATACCACTATAACCACACGCCGGTATCCGGGATCATTCGAGACATCTATGCCGTTGACGGCACCTACCATTCATGCAACCCGTCGGCAGTCGTGTCGATCGTGACGCCGTATTCTAAGAACAAACGCGTCGTCACGATTATTGATACCGACGTCCCTGAAGGCAGCAGGGTTGGTCTCGTCGCTATGATTGAAGTCGTCGCTTTAATGATTGGTGGCATCAAACAATGTTATTCGACCGAGCGTTACAACCAACCTCAAGACGTCACAAAAGGTCTCTTTGTCCGCCGCGGGCAGCCTAAAAGTCTTTACGAGCCGGGTAGCAGCACTGATGTTCTGTTATTCGAACGAGACCGCGTTCAGTTCGCGACAGATCTCGTCAGGAACATGTCTCGCCCGTTGGAAAGTCGTTTTAGTCACGGCTTCGGACAACCCCTTGTGGAAACCGACGTGCGTGTGCGATCTTTAATTGCAACGTCGCGTCGCCATACCATCAGTGACTATGAAATCGATACGGTTTCCTCATTGAGTACTCAGCCATTGAATATTAGGATGCGATAGAATGAGTGCTGCATACGAGCCTTGGATTTTTGTCCTAACGCTTACGATATTTCTCAGTCTTCTATTCCTATGGGCCTTCCGAGTTCTTCCCCGCGAGAACTGGCAAATTATGGCTTGCCTTCCTCGGCATCGAGATGAGTCGGGCATGTGGATCGGACTCAACCTGACTTGGTATGGCTTCTTCAATGCCTGTGCTTATGCTCTCAGCGTGACCCTACTGATAGTCTTGCTATCGTCCGTGCAGATTCCAGTTGCAGCGAGTGCAGCGGTCATCACAACAATCCTAGTCATCTGTGTGCCGGCATCACGATTACTTGCTTGGCTGATTGATGGCAAACGCTATAACTTCACAATTGGCGGAGCGACATTTATTGGAGTGTTAGTTGCCCCGCTTGCAATTCACTTTATGCCCAATGTTATTGAAATGCCGGACCGATCAATCAAAACTTGGCTTGCTGCGATTGTGATTGCCTATGCATTTGGTGAAGGCGTGGGAAGACTAGCATGCGTCAGTTACGGATGCTGCTACGGGAAATCCCTCGCGGATTCGCCGAAATGGATCAGCCAACTGTTCGAGCGACGCCATTTTCGTTTCCTAGGGGAAACCAAGAAGGCTAGCTACGAAGGGCAACTAATGGATGTTCCACTGATTCCCATTCAAGCCATAACTTGCATTGTCTTATCACTGATCGGAATGATTGGAATCGCTCTATTTCTCCACGGATACGATGCACTTGCGTTGGCATTCGTCACGATTGGTAGTCAACTCTGGCGATTTGGATCGGAATTTCTCCGAAAAGATCATCGCGGTCCCGGGCGTATCAGCATCTATCAGCTAATGACCCCACTCTCAATCGCAATCCTACTAATCATCGCGTTCTTGCCATCGAGTGAGAACCATGTTTCTCGCGAAATCGGGCCTGGAATCCAAGTGCTATGGAGACCCGAGGTGATTCTTGGAATTCAAGTATTATGGATTGCAATTTTTGTGTTCACAGGTCGCAGCCAAGTCACCGGCTCACGGCTTGCGTTTCATGTTCATCAAGAACATGTCTGACGTAAACGTTGTACCGGATTTACGATCGATCCCCGACTGGTAAAACCGTCTTCTTGACATCAGAGAACGCACTTATTACTCGTCCGACGGCAATGGCAGCGTGTCGGTTTCCGATTAGAAAGCGTTGGGCTGGTCCATGACTGCCCTCGGCGAGCGCACCAGCAATATAGAGACCTAATGCCTCAGTCTCAAAATTCTTCGACAGGCGAGGCATACCGTTCTCACAGCCGATCCGTTTTTTCAATCCTTCGTCAAGAAATGGTAGACGTTTGGCATCGAGACGGTAACCGGTGCAGCAGATCACACTGTCGAACCCTTGACCAAGTACATCACTGTAGATCTCAGAGCCTTTCACTACCCAATCTAAAGAGTTGACATCAGCCTGTACGCGGGTCACGTCGTCTGCATAGACACTAGATCGTAAGTCGGGTGTCATTGTCGAACCGATGAATACTCGTTTTGCAGCCCGACGCAGTATTCGTGGAAAATAGCAGGCCTTATTCGATGCGCGTAATACAAACTGAAAGACTGGCCGAGGAAGATTTAAGGGGTCGAGATGGAAAATCGGTTCCGAACGATGGACCCAGGTCGTCGTATTCTGCTTGCTGAGTCTCTCTAGCGTTTCGCCGGCGGACTGACCACTCCCCACAACGCAAATTCGACAGTCTTTGAGATCTGCATACTCATCGACCGCCCAAGCATGCACAACGCGAGGCGACTGCAAATTTGCAAGTGATTCCGGCAGTCTTGCGAACGCACCGATCCCCGTTGCAACGACGACTCGTGTGGCCGAAAAGAACTCGCCGCAGTTCGTCTCGATGTAAAATCCATCGTTAGCAGAGCGAACTTTGACCACCTCTGCAGATTCGATCTCAAATGTCAATCGATTCTCGACGAATGATAGGTAGTCCCGAAAGACCCCAACTGGTAAACGACCCTGATGCGATGCAATCTCAGCTCGATCTTCAGGACGGTCTGCAAGAAACTCTTGGAGCGAGAAGCGTCCGTCGGATGTATAGATTTCGCTAGCTTGCAAATCGGAACGGAGATAGACACCGGATAACGTGTGGTCTCGCCACAGTTGAAAGGGTCTTCCGAAAATACGGAAGCGGATCCCGTGCCGTTGCAACTCACAGGCAATCGCGATCCCATAAGGACCTGCACCGAGTATCGCAACCGGAACATCAGAAACTGAAGTCGTTATCGAACTCACGTTGATCAATCGCGAAGTAGAGTAGATGGATTACTACCATTGCGATTGACGGTTTACATGAAGTCTTTGAAGAAAGCATGAGCAAATCATTCAAATTCGGTCATAATCAATTTCGACCCCACGCTGCGGATTAGGCAATCTGAGAGAGCAGATCACTAAGTTGATGGAGGACGGCCGTAGGCTTTGATTGTTGAAGTTGCTCTTCGCTTTGTGCTCCGGTGGTGATACCAAATGTCTTCCCGCAACCTGCATTGATACCTTCCTCGATATCAATCTGTGAGTCGCCAATCTTTGCAACCGAACTCGCCGATTGAACTCCGGTCAACTCCATCGCATAGTGAATCATATCGGGAGCAGGACGACCATTCGCCACATCGCTCGCCGTCACTAAAGCATCAATTTCCGCACCGACATTCCAGCCAAGCTTCTTGACTAACTCTTCTGCGGTTGCACGATCATAACCTGTGTTTAGTGCGACTTTGATACCGCGTTCTCGCAGCTTCTCAAAGACAGCTTTAGCACCCGGTTGTTCCCGAACATCAAGGTCTTGATAGGCGCGGCTGAGCCTTTGCTTGAAGTCTGCAAAGATCGTGGCGACTTCCGATTCGCTATGGTGCTGGCCATCGAGGGCCAAAACGTCGCGGATTGCTTGCGACTTTTCTTTGCCTGCGCCGGCAGCTTGGACCTGTTCTTGAGTGAAATCATATCCCGCGAAATTAATTGCAGTGCGAACCGTTTTGTAAACGACATTGTCTTCGTCGACTGTTGTACCAGCCATGTCGAACACGACAAGCTTAATCATGATAAACCTTCTCTAGATAGTACTTCGCGAACCCGGCGCTACTAGTCATACCTTTGCCGCCGATTCCCGTGACAATATGAACATTGTTCTCGACGGATTTCGTGAATATCCCTTCTGGGTCACGCGACTGACTATATAATCCGTACCATGCCCGATCGATACTCCAATCTGGCAAGTCGAAGATCTTCTGACCTTCGGCGATGAAATACTCGTTGATGTCACCCCGAAGTTCAAAATTCAATCGCTCAGGATCACTCACATCGGTGTACTCATGCGAATCCCCCAGGATAATCCCGCCGTCTGATTCCTGTTTAAAGAGAATGTGGACACCCCATCTCTTATAAAATGAGTCCTGTGACTCCCGAGACTTGATCGCATCCCAAGACGGGCATTGAGAGAAGCTCTCATAACGACGAATCGAAAGTCCTGTTAGAATGTTGCCTGGTATCTCAATATGTCGTTGCGGTTTTAGCTTGAGCATTTGAAGTTTGACTAACTCCAAGTTGCTATCACGGAAGTGTTGGGGGAATAAAGTTTGAAACTCGCTTCCACAACAAAGTATGACTCGCTCGCTCGTGAATTCTATACCCTTAGTAGTTGTGACTTTAATCAGATCGTTCGCGCACTTTTCGATTGCAGAAACGCAAGAACTGTAATGAATGTCTAGATTTGATTGCTCGGCTAGATAGGCATGCAGCCGATGAATCATCTGTTGCGGATTCACCGAGATCTCATCAGGGAAATATAGTCCCCCTCGGCAGTAGTCCGTTCGAAGTGCTGGTAGTTTTTTGCAGCACTGTTGCGGCGTCCATAACTCCGACGAGTAGCCGGTTGACGCATTGATATCTCGAAGTTCCTCGATCAACGCGAGTTCTTCATCGTCTGAGGCAATATACAGACTACCGAGGTGGCGAACGGTGATATCACTTCGAGATTGAATATCTTGATAGATATGCAGGCTTTCCCGACCGTACTGTTGCCAATTGCGATCGAGTCCTGACGGAACAATCTGACCGAAGTTGCGAACAGTGGCACCTTTGGGTTTCGCATGACGTTCGAGAAGAACAACACGCATTTGACGCTTTAATGCGTGATAGGCGAAGAACGTTCCGAGAACACCTCCACCGATCACAAGTACGTCTGTATGAGGTTTCGTCATCGGTAGCGAAGATCGCCTTTCAAATGGAACATTCTTGAATATGGTCGCTACTGGATTTCGAGTGCGGGCGACGATTGGGGTCGTGGCATCGTATGGTGAAAGTAAACTGCGAGGATAGCGGCAATCACTAGGGAAACCAACGATACACTGACAGCCGACCAAACCATCAGCCCGAGAAAGTCGGCTTCGTTAGTGATTGTACTACGTAGAATCATGACAGCGACATAACCAAGGTAACCCAAAGCATCCGCCAAATACATCAAATAGCCAATCGTGCCTGTCTCGCGGAACGTGGCGATCATACGTTCGAATACGGTGGTGTGAAAGATCACATAAGGGATATACATTCCGAGTCCTAGTAGCACCATAAATGTCATTGGTGATAGTCCGCCCGAGGTATATCCGGCGATGGTACCGAGAATAATCGTAAATCCTGCAGCGACTAGGCCGATCGAAGATAAGAACGCGACCCGGTTGTCTTTCAGAAGGCACATCATTCCACTAATGATCACAACACCAATCATCACCCAAAACTCTGACTTGGCGAAAACTTCTGGTTCATCGTGAACACCAAGTTCCTGCCAGACTTCCACAGCAAAATCGTCGCGGATACTTCGAATGATTGTTAGTAAGACATAGATACTTAGTAACCCCATCAATCCGAGCGCGTACCGCTTGAAAAAGTCGCGACGTTGTTGTTGATTCATCGGGCTGCGTTTTGATCGAAGTTGCTCGTCGGCTGCAGTCGGTTGCGGGATTTGTGCTAGCATCCAGACGGATACGAATAATGGCAGAACAAAAATGACGCCGGTCAAGAACGGCATCCAATAGGGATCGATCTTATAGTCAAGAATCAAGGTTCTTCCGACAGATTTGACCACACCCGAAGAGACGATGAAACTAGCGCACAAACCGGCCGACAACGCTTCGGTGACTTTCCGACCTTCGAGAAACCCTAGTACCAAACCGAAGACCATCCCCAATGCGAGTCCGTTGAAGAACAACCAGATAAAGTTCCAAGGCACTGGAGTGAGAGCGAACAAAAGTAATGCAAACTCGGCAATTCCAATGAGTGCGAGAATGGCGACGGCCCGATGGCGGGCGGGCATTTCGGATACAACTTTGATGCCGATGAATTTCGAAAGGGTATACCCTGCAACTTGGGTCGCAATGAGTATCGTTTTGAAGCCGATTCCGAGCCAAGAAACGTCTTCGTAGGTGGCTGCTGTAAACGGTTTTCGAAATGCATACATACAAAAGTATGTCCCGAACGCCGCTGCGATGCAGTAAGCAGAAAACACGGTTGGGTTGGCGTGTTCGAGTCGTTTCGATACCCAAGTTTCAGGTTTTGACATTTCTATCGCCGACCGGTTTCAATTCTTTTGTAAGTACGTTCTCGCGAGCCAACGGATAATCCCGATGGCCGACGCCATTATTACGATTTCTGAAAACCGAGCGAACCACTATCATGAATTTGCAATGAACTTTACAGAATTGGCATGACTTTGTTTGCGCAAAAAAACCGGTATCAGGCGGTTCGACAACTGATACCGGCATCGATTGACGCGACTTTGACTGACTATTCGTGCATTAAACAAAACCAACACGGTTCAAGCCGGCGGCATCGTCCCAGAAGAAGAGTTCATCGGCGAAATCGGAACCAAAGAGTTCATTGCGTAGTCGTACAACGCGATCGAAGTCGCCGTTCACTGCACCAGGAGTAATGAAGTTCGACACCACGCTCGGCGAGTTAATCGGATTCAAGTCGGCCAACGCGATGCGATTCCGACCGGTTCGCGTGTTCCAAGCGAATAGGTCATCCAAGCCGTCGCCGTTGAGGTCTGCGACAACGACTTGCTCAAAGTCGTTTCCGTTGAATGTCGAACCTGCGATGAAGTTCGTTCGAAATGCCCCGAAATTTGACAGTCCACCGGGTTCGTCGATGGCAAAGGAGACCAGACGGTTCCCGCCGGTGGTCAAGTTGAGGAACAAAAGCTGGTCCAATTCCGCGTCGGTGAATTGGCCAACTTGGACGGTTTGATAACTATTGCCGTTTACTAGTGTGGCGTCGATCAGATTCGTCTGGAAGAGCGAACCGTCGGTCTCGACGCCAGGCTGGACTGCGGCGAGATGAACTAGACGGTTGCGTCCGTTCATCGAGTTCCAGAAGAACAGATCGTCTGGCCCACCGCCGTCGAAATTGCCGGTAACGATGCTCGTGAAATCGTTCCCGTTGATAGCGTTCGCTGGGATGAAGTTGGTTTCGATAGACGTTGCAATCCCGGCTGCATTAGCGGAATTGTGAATCAAGCGATTGCGTCCACTACGCGGATTCCAGAAGAACAAGTCATCGCCACCGCCATCATCGAAGTTGCCCACGAGGATTTCGGTAAAGTCGTTGCCATTGAGGAAGCCGGGATTGATGGGATTATTTTGCAGTCGACCATCCCCAAAGATAATCCGGTTTGCACCGGAAACCGGGTCCCAGAAGAACAGATCGTCGGCGAGTCCCATCGTTGCCGGCACACCGTCGAAGTTGCCGCTAACGACTTCTTGATAGGTGCCATTGATTGACGAATTGGGAATCGTTTCACTGACCACTTCGGCTTGGCTTGCCCGCAAATCATCGTTGCGAATTGTGCCGGTTCCGTTGACGCTGGTGACATCTCGACCGCCTGCGACGATGTTCGAAAGCGTGAGGCGGAAGACTTCATCGGCTTCCACTTCCAGATCGCCGTTGATTTCCACGATGACAGTATGCGATTCCCCTGAAGTTCCGAGAAAAGTCAGTTGGCCACTTTGAGACACGAAATCGTTGCTGGTGGCGGTGTCGCTCATCGTGGCGAAATCGACGGTCACTTCAGAATCCAAATCGCCGTTCAGAGTGACTGTGAATTGCAATTCACGCGTCCCTGAACTGCCTTCGAAGGTTCCGACATTGTTAACCGTAATTGTTGCGAAGTCGTCGTTGAGAATCGTACCGCGAGCTTGACCGTCGTCGAGCAACACGCCAGCGGAACCCGGTTGAATGTTCGATAGATTCACGAAGAATTGCTCATCAAGTTCCGTGATGGCATCGGCTGTGAGATCGATCGAAAGCGTGACTGAAGTTTCGCCGGCAGGGATTGTCAGTGTTCCGGTTCGAGAAGTGAAATCCGTTCCATTGGCAGTGTCGGCGACGGTCTCAAAGTCGACCGTCACGTCCTGATCGACGGCGTTGTCGAGCGAAATTGTGAAAACGATCGGGCCGTTGTTTTCGGATTGGCTGGCGTCCGTGATAGACAGCAATGCAGCCGGGCCGGTACTTACGTCGCCGAGAATTGTGCCGGTCGCTCGAGAATCGTTGAGTGCAACTCCGCGTCCGCTACTTCCCACATTACTGAGGTCGATAAAGAACTGCTCGTCGAACTCGCCGTTGTTGCCGTCCATGGTCAGTGTGACATTGATCATTCCTGTCGTGGAACCGGCGGGAATGATGAGAGTTCCCATGCGAGACGAATAGTCCGTTAATCCGGCGGAGTCGGCTACAGTGGCGAAGTCCACCGTCACGTCGACATTCAACGGCCGACTCAACGTAACGGGAAACGACAAAACACCGCCGGCTTCCGAACCGGTTGCGTCGTCAATCGACAAGCTGGCAACATCGTCATTGCGAATGATACCGGCGACTTGCACCGTCCCCAGGCTAACATCGCGGCCACCGGCGATCAGGTTCGTAAGGTTCACCAAGAACTGCTCGTCAAGTTCCACCACTTCATCGCCGAGCACGTTCACATTGAAGGTTGCACTTGTGCTCCCAGCGGGAAGGGAAACTTGGCGGTCGATTGCAGTGAAGTCGTTTGCGTCCGCCGAATCAGTATCAGTGACGACCGAAACAGAAACACCGGTATCGACCGGATTGTCGAGCGAAACGGTGAACGTCATCGGACCGGAATTTTCATCCTGTGAGACCCCGATGATCGAAATCGTAGCAGAGTCGTCGTCGCGGATTGTGCCCATCCCCTGCATGCCGTCGAGATTGACCTGTCGGCCATTCGTTTGCAGATTGCTGAGGTTCAGGAAGAATCGTTCGTCGAGTTCGACGATGTTGTCTTCAGTCAGCGAGACTACTAACAGGGTGCTCATGTTTCCGGCTGGGATGACTAACGTGCCCGGATCCAAACTGAAATCGTTCGACCCAGCGGAATCGGTTTGGGTGGCGTAATCGACAATCAAATCGACATCAACCGGCGTATCCAGCGAGATGGTAAAGACCAATTCGGCGGCGTTCTCGTCGACAGATACGTCGTTGATGGTCAGCGAGGCGACATCCACATTCGTTACCGTGCCAACGGCTACACCATTGCTGATTGTGAAGTCGCGATCGCCCGCATCGATATTGCCTAGATTGATCGTGAAACTTTTCTGCAGCGTGACGACGTTATCGCGAGGGACATCGACTTCAACCGTGGTTGATGTGAAGCCCGCCGGAATTGTTACGGTTCCCGAAGCCACTCCGCCGACCAGTTGGAACTGCGTGAATGGACCGAAACCACCATTGATTCCGAACGCAGGACCAGGACCGCCGGTCGTGTCGGTCACCGTAAAGTCGACCATCACATTCACATCGAATGGCTGCGTGATCGAAACTGTGAACACCAATGGCTGATCACCTTCCGGCTGCATGACGTTGGCGACCGACACTTGGCTCGCGTCATCATTGATAATTGTGCCGATACCGCGGTCATCGGTAATCGACAACGCTTGCCCACCCGATTGAGCGTTCGAAAGCCGCACGAAGAATTGTTCGTCCAACTCGACGATGGTGTCACTGGTGATGGGGACGTTGATTGTACCGACCGAAAGCCCCGCGGGAATCGTGATCGTGCCAGTCGACGGCGTGAAGTCGGCGGAACCGGCGGAATCGAACTCGGTGTTGAAGTCCACCGTAACATCTTGAGCCGACGGTTGATTGAGGAAGACTGTGAACGTCATCGACCCGTTGTCTTCCGCACGAGTCGCATCGCCAATGGAAACCGTCACGGTTCCATCGTCATTGAAAATCGTGCCGATACCACGATCGTCGGCGATCGTTACATTGCGACCGCTCGCTTGCACATTGGAGAGAACAACGAAGAACTGTTCGTTGGCTTCGACGATCGCATCATCAATGATTTCGACTGAAATCGTGGCAGAGGTTTGACCGGCGGGAATGGTCAGGGTGCCGGTCGCGGCGGTGAAATCGAGGTCGTTCGCGGTATCGGTGAGCGTGCTGAAGTCGACGAGTACATCGACATCGACGGCTTGACTCAGCGACACCGTGAACACCACCGGACCATTGTCTTCCGATCGTGTGACATCGTTGATCGAAAGTGTCGCACTGATGGCTTGGTCGTCGTTCTGAATGGTACCCGTTGCGAGACTTGGAGCTGCGAGGGAATATCCTGCGCCGGATTGCAGTGTCAATCTCACGGTCTCGTCTGGCTCGAACGAGAAGTCCATGGTGGGGGTGACAATGACAGTGGCCGTCGAACTTCCTGCACCAAACACCACACTTCCAGCGTTTGTGCTAAAACTCGACGCACCGGATTGTGAGTAGTCCGTAGCGAACATGGCGGTTCCGCCAACACTAAAGTCGACGGTCAACGCAGAGTCAATCGCTCCAGTGCGAGTGAAGGTATAAATTAAATCTTGCAAACTGTCTTCCGCGACCGATGACGGAGAAACCGACACACTAACGTTTGCGTCGTCATTCACAATCGTACCCAATGCCGATGCCGGTGAATCCACTGTGTAACCGGTGCCACCCGCGAGCATGATATTCAGAGTTTCATCCGGTTCGACACTATTATCATCGTTCGGCATGACGACGAGCACGGCCGTATCGTTTCCAGTGCCGAACGTAATTTGTCCGCTTCCCCCGTTGAAAACATCGGCACCATTCGGCGTGTAGTCGGAGCCAAGTGTCGCAGTCCCTGAGTAATTAAAATCGACCGTCAGCGGCGAATCGAGAATACCAAACCGGGTGAAAGTGTAAATCAAGTTGAGACTACCACCTTCGACGACCGTTGCTGGCGTGACGTTCAAGGTCACACGGGTGTCGTCGTCGATAATCGTCCCTGTTGCCGACGACGGCGTGCCAATGTCGTAACCCGCAGCCGAGGTAATCGTCAGCTGAATAGTTTCGTCTGACTCAACGTTCGTGTCGGTGGTTGGGTCGATGATAATGGTGGCTGTCGATTGTCCATTTGGAATCGTGACAGTTCCAGTGTTTGTATTGAAACTGTCGGCTCCGGTTTGGGTGTAGTCATCGCTGAAAGTTGCATCACCGCCAACACTAAACTGAATCGTGAGCGGTGCGGTGGTGTCACCCGACCGGGTGAAAGTGTAAGTCAAGTTGCCGATGCCGTCTTCTGAGACGGTTGAAGGCGAGACACTAACACTGACACTCGGATCGACATTCGTAATCGTTCCAGTGGCAGAGTTCGGTGTGCCGACGACATAACCGGCTCCCGAAAGCAGTGTGAATTGCACGGTCTCATCTGGTTCACTGACTAAATCGTGAAGGGGATCGACCAGGACCGACACTTGGCTAACACCCACGCCAAAGTCCACACTTCCGACCGAACCATTGAAACTCGCAGCGTTCAAGACGGAATAGTCGGAACCAGAACTCGCCGACCCCGTCACACCAAACCCGACGGAAATAGCCGAGTCTGTCGACCCGCTCCGCGTGAATGTGTAAACGAGTGTGCCCGGTGCATCTTCGGCGATACTGCCGGGAGCAACCGACAACGTGATTCCATTTTCATCGTCTACAATTGTGCCAGTTGCGTTGTTGCCACTCCCGAGCTTGTAGTTAACGGCCTCGACCACGGTCACTTGAACCGTTCGATTGCCGTCCAGGTTTCCATTGTTCAGCGGGTCGACCGTCAATGTCGCTGTCGAACTACTGGCGGCGAATGTCAACGTGCCGGTCGTGCCATCGAAACTATCCGCTCCGATCAAAGTGTAGTCGGCACCAAAAACACCAGTTCCTCCGGTCTCAAATGTGATTGTGAGGGGTGAATCAAGTGTGCCACTCCGCGTGAACGTGTAAATCAAGTTCGTCGCGCCGTTCTCAGTCACACTAGAAGGTGAAACATCAACGACGATGTTCTGCGGGGCAAAACTCAAGAACGGATCAAACTCGACTAACGGCCGATTGCTATTGTCGATATTGTGCAGGATTTTGTTTTCAATCTGAGCCGGATTCGTGGTCCCCCAGAAGTTGTCGGTAAGATCAAGTGGTCCGGAACCTGAGTTGGTGACAGCTTCAATGGTCGCGTTGCCTGCAGAGAAATCGTTGCAGTGAATAACGGTTGTTGCCGAACCGGTAATCAACAGCGGAGCAAAGAACCGATTGAACAAGAGCGAGCCCGTAGCATTGGGACGCAATCGAATCTCGATGCCGAACTGCACATTGTTTGCAACAATGCCGGCACCCGAATTGTCATTCGAGACGAATAGCTCTTGAAACGAGTCCGCTTCATTCACGCGATTTCCACCGTCGATTGTCAAAATCGCACCGCCAGAAACCTGAATATCTCCTGTAGCGCTATAAGCGGTGACATTGGGAATCAACGGCCAAGTGGTGTCGCTATCGACGAAACCATCTAAGACAAAAAGCGTTGTCCCAGAGGCAAACGTATTGCCGGAAATTTCCGGTACGAATTCCGGATGCACACTGGGGGCCGTTCGGAAATCATTCCCCGCAACGTTCAACAGCGACGTGTTGTCATCATCGAACACAAAGCTGCCGAAGACAGTGTTATTAGTCACCGAACCTGTCGCCGTGGGGCGAAACTCAATGTCGGCCGTGAATGTCACGCCATCAGCAAACAACGCCGCCCCTGATCCATCGTCCGCGATAAAGAAATCATCGAAGGTCGAAAAGTCGTTGACTTGGTTTCCACTGTCGATTGTGAACGCGGCCCCATTACGGACAGAGACATCACCAAAAATACTATAGGCAACGACATTCGGAATGACCGGCCACGTTATGTTTTCGTCAATCACTCCCCCGCTAATAAACATGGTGGTGCCGTTTGCAAAGGTATTGGCAACCATCGCAGGCACGAACTCGGGATGGACATTTGGGTTGCTCTGAAACACGTTGTTCTGAACGATCAAATCAGACGTGCCGTCATCCAGAAATTCGAACGTGCCAAAGATCGTACTGTTTTGCAGCGACCCACCGGAGTTACTTCGAAAGATAACATCGCCACCGAAAATCACGCCATCCGCAACCAACCGAGCACCAGAGCCATCACTCGAAACAAACAAATCGTCGAAATCGGTTGTCTCGTTCACACGGACGCCAACATCGATCGTGAGTTGTGCGCCACCATTGACGAGCACATCGCCGGAAAGGCTGTAGGCGTTGACTTGAGAGATGAGAGGCCAAGTCGTGTTGGTATCAATCACACCGCCGCTGATGAAAATCGTGCTGGCCGGGGCAAAGTTGTTGTCTGAAAGTTCCTCGACAAACTCGGGATGCGATATCGGATTCACATTAAATGTGTTCCCGCCGACAGTCAGCAACGACGAGCGATCACCATTAAAGGTGAAACTCCCAAAGATCGTACTATTGAGCAGCGAACCGGTGGCAGAGGCCGCGAAAATGACATCGGTTCCAAAATCGACTCCATTGGCATCGAGCGCAGCACCGGAACCATCATTGGCAATAAACAGTTGCTCAAACGCACTGGCCTGATTGACCTGGTTGCCACTCGCAATCGTCAACCGCGCTCCGCCTTGTACGGAGACATCGTTCAATTGGTTATACGCAGCGACATTGGCAATCACCGGCCATGTCGTGTCCGTATCGACAACCCCATTGAGCACGAAGATTGTTGTTCCCGATTCAAACGAATTTAAATCCATCCGCGGCACAAATTCCGGATGAACTCTCGGGTCGGATTGGAAATTGTTGCTCGATAGATCCAACGCCGAGGTGCTATCGCCTTCAATCTGAAACCCGGCCACGATGACGTTTCCGGTAACCGTCCCGGTCGCAGTCGGACGAAAAATCACACCGGCCCCGAATGTGACACCATTCGCATTCAGACCGGCACCGGAACCATCGCTTGAGATGAAGAATTCTTCAAACGCACTCGTCTGATTAACTTGGTTGCCAGTCGCGATCGTCAGATCCGCACCACTACTGACTAGCACATCGCCGGCAATCGTGTAATCGACAACGTTAGTAAACAGCGGCCAAGTTGTGTCGACATCAACCGTTCCCGCTAGAACAAATACGGTCGTGCCGGCGGCAAACGTGTTACCCACTAACGTCGGCACTGCCTCGGGATGAACGCTCGGGTCCGCTTGAAAAGTGTTGCCGGTGAGAACCGTGGTTGTCGGGTTATCATCCTCGATTCTCAGGGAGGCCAAAAACGTGTTGTTCGTGACATCGTTCGCCTGAATCAAGCCGGAGTCACTTCGCAAAACCACATTGGCATTGAATGTCGCTCCGTCTGCATCGAGACGCCCGCCTGTGTTGTTATTCCCAATGAATAATTCATTGAAGGACGAACTTGTCGAGATGTTGATACCACTCGCGATGGTGAGTGTCGCCCCGTTCTGGACCGTTACATCGTTCGTCAGACGATACCCCATGGGATCGTCCCAAACTGTATCGACGCTAATAATGCCGGAAACGTCGATGGTCAGTAGCGTCCGATCTTCGAGCGTCTCGAGTAGTCGAATGGCGGCTTTCTCGTTATCGCAAAGCACGCTTTCCCGGCGTCGACGATGTCGTGAACCAGTGAGTTTTCGGCTAAGTTTCTGCCCACGCAAACGGTTCAGCCAATTTTGAAAGTACATCGTCACTCCCATCAATGATCCATCGGAAGTCAAACCAACAGACGCAACAACATGCCTAGAATCACTCGTTTTGAAGTGACATCCGTATTGCGGAACCAAGTAGATGACTTGTGATCCTAGCGACCTCTGTCACGTGGAAGTCGGTAAACAAAACCATGTCTACTTCCACTGCGGATACAGAAGACCAGAACTCGGACTAGTAGATTGCGTCGGGAAACGGATTCAAAATAACCATGCTTAGGGAGCGGTTGCAAGTTCCGATTTTAACGGTTAACAGATTCTCACAAAGCCATCTGCAAGAAGAGATCTCTGATCGATTCCTCTGAAACTTCGCCCAGTTAGTATGTCTACTGATCACAAAAGTCAGTTATGAGCTACTACCGTCTTTACATAAGTAATTCTTCGGAACTCCTCATTGATTCTACCAATGCAAATTGACATAACGCTGCGTTCCACGACGCGCAAGTCGCCCGTCGCAGTTTACTGAATGTTGTGAGAAAACTAATAGTTACAGTCGTCTAACTAGCGGGACTGTGAAGTTCCCCACTTCGCAGCTCGGTCGCGTTGATGAGCGGTTTTCTTTGCATCCATATACCGACCGGCACGCACGGGCTCGTGAGATTCCTCGGCTAGTTTCGCCATCGTTTCCACCACGTCGGGATGCCGTCGGGCGACGTCCTTAGTCTCACTCACATCCTGACTGAGGTCGTACAATTCCCAAGGTCGATTTGCGTTCGGCCGCACGGCTTTCCAATTGCCCATTCGCACCGCCCGCTGATTGCGGTACTCCCAGTACAAATGCGAGTGCTGCTTCTGATCCCGACCTTCCAGTTTTCCGCTCAAGAGTGTCGGCAAGAATGACAAGCCATCGTTCTCCGGCGCGTCGTCACCGACGAGATCGGCCAAAGTAGCCATAACATCCACTTGTGAACTTAGGTGATCGCTCACCACACCCGCCGGGATTCGTTCCGGCCATCGCACGAGATAAGGGATTCGCAACCCACCCTCGTACAAGCTCCCCTTGCCGCCTCGAAACTCGACGCCTGTCTTCGGATTGACATTCGGTCCGAAATACCCACGTGGATGCTGCTTTGAACGAAACCGATCTTGGCCGCCATTGTCTCCGGTGAAAAATACAATTGTGTTATCTTCAAGATCGAGTTCAACAAGCAAGTCGAGCACATCCCCTAAATTTCGATCGACCATCGAGACCATAGCGGCATAGTTTTTGGCATCCTGTGGAACGTTCGGATCTTTCATCCAAGCATCGTCTTCATAAAGCGTCCAAGCAGGATCGTCCGTGGGAATATCATACATGCCATGCGGTGGTGTAATCGGTAGGTAACAGAAGAACGGGTCATTCTTGTGAGCCTGAATAAACTCTAATGCTTCGTCCATGATTACGTAGTGTGAGTAAGTCTCACCAGACCGACCTCCGACGTTCCCCTTTAGTGGCACTTCTTCGCTATTTCGAATGAGATACGGCGGATAAAACGAATGGGCATGCACCTGGTCATAGTAGCCGAAGAACACATCGAACCCATGTTTTTCAGGCACGCCAGTCGACCCGCGTCCGCCGGCTCCCCACTTCCCGAATCCGCCTGTCGCATATCCATTTTTTTTTAGCATCGACGCAATTGTCGGTTCCTCGGCTCGCAACGGCGTGCCACCATCGTTCGCTCGGACTGATGCATGCCCCATATGCTTGCCGGTCATCAATGCCGCTCGTAACGGAGCACAAACCGGAGCCGCTGCGTATAACTGTGTGAACCGAATTCCTTCGGCCGCCATTCTATCGATTCTTGGTGTATGAAGCTTCTCATTACCCATATGCGAGAGTTCATAGTAGGCCAACTCATCAGACATTATATAGACAATGTTAGGTTTCTCTGCCGCACTGAGTCCTGAAGTCACCAAGATCAAACCAACAGTAATGAGCGTCTTCATTATGAACTCTCTGTTTGTTTCTATAGATCCGATTCTGACAACCTACTTGTCTTGACGATTCGATTCACTAGGCAACTTCCACTCCCGCGGCGGCCAAGTTTCAGGCAGCGGTAATGTCGTTTCAGTCTTTGGACCGACGAGCGAAGGAAACTTAGCGAGTTCCTTTTGAAGTCGACGAGAAACCTCAGACGGCGGATTTAATACTGGTTTAGTCTCATAGGGATCATTAATGAGATCGTAGAATTCCCCGCCCTTCAATTTCCAATCGGTCGTAACAACCGAGTCGTCACTAAGCAGTATTGCCCGTGAACTCGGTTCTGCTTTGCGTGTCAGAATTGGCAAGAGATTGATACCATCAAGATTGCTAGGCAACTCCTGCCCTGCCGCTGCTAAGAATGTCGGTAGAAGATCAACATAACTAGCGACCGCTTTCACAGTTCTGCCACCGACTAGTTTTCGTGGCCAACGAATTAAAGCCACCACACGCACACCGCCCTCCCACGTCGTAAACTTGTTTCCTCGGAGCGGTTTATTGTCGCCACCATGATTTGGGTCGGCGCCGTTGTCACTGTGAAAAACAACGATCGTATTCTGAGTGAATCCATTGCGTTGCAAAGCTTCAAGAATACGACCAATGTTCTGATCTAATGCAGACACCATCGCAGAGAACGTTTGCCGAATCGAGTTGCCACGACCTTTCATACCATAATCTAACGCCCCTTCGCGTCGCGCAAGACGACGGACGGTATTCGGTGCCAAATCCTTATTGGAATCAAAACCATAGTCAGCAAGATCCGCAGGTTTTGCTTGCAGCGGCGAATGGGGTGCATTGAATGTTACAAGCATATAGAACGGTGATGTGTTCTTCTGCTGATCAATAAACGCGGCAGCGGCACGTCCTATAAGATCGGTCGAGTAGCCATCCTCTGGACGACTTTCGAAATTCTCATGCCAATCGAGTTCACCATGCCGATGCCGACTGAAATAGTCGATCGCGCCGTTGTAGTGTCCGACAAAATGAGTAAACCCATGATTAAGAGGATGAAACATCGTGGAACTCAATCCAAGATGCCATTTACCAAAGAGAGCTCGATTCTGATAACCACAATCTCGCAGAAACTCCGGCGTGGTATTCTCAGATGGCGGTAAACCGTGTCTCTTGTCGGGCGAAACCACTCCACCCCAGATACCAAATCGAAACGGATACCGACCCGTTAAGACTCCCGCGCGTGTTGGAGAACAAATCGGCGTAACATAGAACCGGTCAAGGATGATCGACTCTTTGGCCAACTGATCGATCACGTGAGTTTTGATATCACTCCCATGAAACCCGACATCATTCCAACCTAAATCGTCCGCGATAATATGCACAATATTCGGCGGAGGGTCAGAGGCTTGCAGTCCAATCTCATTCAGCCATATCAGTACCAACAGACAAGAGCATAACCAATTCATATCGAGCGGCTTTCAGGCTAGAGGCAATGATCGTTGGACTAGGATTTGTTGTCACTCACACGAAGTTGAGTAGCACCTACTGACCTGGCACGACTTTCAAGTCGATGACTTTCCCGGTGAACACATTCGGGGCTTCGTAGTCACCTGCAGCAGACAGATCGTCACGTCCGATACTCAGCCCGTCTTTTGGTTCCACGGGAATTAACCCAGGTGAATCAACCGTTCCTAGCACCGCCCCGTCTAGCGACAACTGCATTCGATCGGCTGTCAGCTTCGCTTCGAATGTAAAATTCCGCGGTGTGTCTTGCCTTAGAACTAGTCGCGTGACGGTTCCATTAATGCGAACATCAAACGCAAGCCGCCCGTCGATCAAATGGACCGCGAAACCCTGCTCACGACCACCTTGGGCCACGATCACACCGTGTTTCGCTGCATCCTGAACCTGTCCCGAAATTGTCAACGATCGATTTGAAATCTCCGGCGGCTTTTCTTGACGTATCTTGGCATCCCGGTTGACCGGTTGAGGATATCGAGCCAGTGTCTCTGCTAGTTTTTTGACGATCTCAGATTTGTCACTTGCTCGGTTTCGAGTTTCATTCGGATCGATTTGATAATCGTAGAGTTCATACTCGATAGAATCTTCCGCGCCGTCCCATGCTCGCCATTCAACAAGCCGGTAGCGATCTGTGCGGATTGCTCGTCCTAGTTTCTGCTTTGGGTACGCGTGATAAGCATGATCACGGACCCCAGCCTTTGGATCTCTCAATACCGGCACAAGACTCACACCATCGATCGGCTGTGGTACTTGCTGCGGATCCGGCAAGTCGGCCAACTCGGCAAGTGTCGGAAAGATGTCAACACTTTCTGCCAACTGCTTACTCGACACTCCCGGTTCTGTCACACCCGGCGCAACAATGAGGATTGGAATTCGATTCGCTTGCTCGTAGTTAGTATGTTTCGTCCAGATACCCAGGTCACCCAAGTGGAACCCATGATCGCCCCAAAGAACGATAATGGTATTCTCCGTCAATTCGAGTCTCTCAAGTTCTTGAAGCACTTTGCCAATTTGGGCGTCGACGAAACTTGTACTTGCATAGTATCCATGTATGAGTTTGCGTTTGAGTTCTTGACTAAAAGTCGCCTGACGATCGGTTGGCACCGGCTTATAGTTCGTGATTTCGCCGCCACGTTTTCCAGCAACTTTTGGAGCATCCCTCGGGAGTTCTTCAAAACTCGGCATGGGCAGCGTTGTGGGATCGTATAAGTCCCAGTACTTTTGCGGCACACTAAATGGTAAGTGCGGCCTTGCAAAGCCGGCGGCAATGAAGAACGGGGTTTCGTGTCTGTCTCGTCTTTTCTTTGCGGCTTGAAGTCTTTTGATTGTCTCTATTGCGACACGTCCGTCAGCATAACGAACATCTGCCACGTCCGGAGACTCATAAGCCGCTCCACGTGGCAACGAACCAATCTGCCCAAGTTTCTGATTCGTAAAGTAGGCTTCCTCGCGAGTGAGTTTGCCCCCATTGGTACTAGCCGGATCGACGTACTCGATCACTTTGTCTTTGAAATGCGGAACGCTGAATGAATCTGGATCGCCATAGTTCCCATGCCCGATATGAAACACTTTGCCTAATGACTCAGTGTGATAGCCGCCATGTTTCGCGAAAAATTGCGGTAGCGTCACTGCATCGGGAACAATGTCTCGCAGTTGGCTTCCAAGACCGTATAGCCCTGTGGAAGTCGAGTGCGAACCAAGCATCAACGTAAACCGCGACGGTGCACACACAGCCTGATTGCAATAGGCATTTTCGAAACGCATCCCCCAGGATGCTAGTCGATCAATGTTAGGCGTCTTCGCATGGGTATCGCCATAACATCCGAGTGTGGGCTTTAGGTCATCGACAAGAATGAGCAGCACATTTGGACGCTCGGCAGCGGCGATGCCTGTCAGGCCAAATAGCAAACCAATGACTGCAAAGATGAAACATTTCATGAGCGACAGTTCCGAAGTTGATCGATCCTATGAACATCAGTTCGTAGGATCGATCATACCCGGAATGCTCGTGAATTTCATCGAGAGGTCGGTATCACACGTCGAGGTCTTTGACTTCCAACGCGTGTTTCTCGATGAACTCGCGACGCGGTTCGACGTGATCGCCCATCAAGACACGAAAGATCTCATCGGCAGCGGCAGCATCTTCCATGGTCACTTGCAACAACAACCGGCTTTCGACATCCATACTTGTTTCCCAGAGTTCTTCTGGGTCCATTTCGCCGAGACCTTTAAACCGCGTAAGTACCAACCCCTTCTCACCTAGCTTGCGAATCTCTGTAATCAGTTCCCGCAAACTTGTGAGAAGCACTTCACCGTCATCGCCGTGCTGAATAATCCAAGGATAGACAGACTCACCAGCCCGGTTCACACCCGACAAGAAATTCTCGGGCTTGATGCCATACTCTTTGAGCTTTTTGAGCGTCTGGTTGATTTGTCGGACTTCATGCATATCGACGACTTGCAAGGCCAACTCGACTTCATCGTCTGCATCGGTCGATTTCTCAGAGTCACTCGGGGCCTGATCCTCATCATCTGCAACACGCAGTTCTTTACCTCGTTCCTTTTCTTCAAACTCGAGGAACTCTTCGAGTTGTTCCTTGTTGAAGAAGTATCGCTGCTCACCAGCGAAGAAGAGACGATATCGAGGCAGTAACCCCTCGGGCGATAGATGATTCTGAACTAGGTAACGCAGCTCGATTCCGCGACGCTCTAGCAGTTCGAATGGCTCTTCCAGTTCGTTGACGAGCCCGACAATCTTCAGGAAGTGATCACCTTCAAACACAGTCTTATCAGGGTCGTATTTGAGACTACTATCGCGTGTTCCTAGTTCGATTAACTCTGACATCATTTGAGCGTGTGTTTGTACATATCGCGGATGTTCGCCCTTCTTCGGGTTTCTGCGTTGCACCCGATACAGCGGCGGTTGGGCGATATAAATACAGCCATTGCGGACAAGTTCCCGCATATGTCGAAACATAAACGTCAATAACAGCGTGCGAATGTGACTGCCGTCGACGTCGGCGTCGGTCATCAGAATGATCTTGCCGTAGCGACGCTTTTCGACGTCTTCAAGTTCCGCACCCGGTGGCACACCGATGGCTTTGAACATCGCAGCGACTTCGGCATTGCCGAGGATCTTGACAATTTGAGCTTTCTCGACGTTCAAGATCTTACCACGCAAAGGCAGAATCGCTTGCGTCGTGGAATCGCGACCGGTATCTGCGGATCCACCGGCCGACTGACCTTCCACAAGGTATAACTCGGAAACATCGAGTGCGTGATTGCGACAGTCCCGAAGTTTTTCAGGGAGTCCACCGGTGGTGGTGCCCTTCTCGGCTCGCACCATTTCGCGGGCTTTTTTAGCAGCCTCGCGAGCTTCGGCAGCACGTTCGCCTTTCGTGCAAATCGACTTGGCAACTTGCGGGTGTTCTTCGAAATACTTAGAGAGTCCTTCACTAACTATCGAAGCGACAATCCCTTCGACATCGCTATTGGCGAGTTTCACTTTGGTTTGTGATTCGAAACTCGGTTCCGGTACACGCACAGTGACGACAGCCGTGAGACCTTCACGAAAGTCTTCGCCGCTCGGTGTGACATCCTTAAACAGATTGTTCTGCTTCGCGTAGTTATTGATGGTCCGTGTGATCGCCGTCCGAAATCCGGACAGGTGCGTCCCACCTTCGCGGTTATAGATGTTATTCGCGAAGGCTCGGACATTCTCAGTAAAGGTGTCGTTATGCTGCAACGCCACGTGCACGAAGATCTTTCCGTTCGTGCCCTCGCCTTCGCCTTGGATGTTGATCACATCGTTATAGTCCGCCGTCGACGCGCGGTTAAGATATTTCACAAACTCAACGAGCCCGTTCTCAAAGTGGAACTCATCGGATTGGCTCGTTCGTTCGTCGCGAATATGAATTCGGACGCCGGGTGACAGAAACGCGAGTTCTTGCAATCGCCGATGCAGAGTTTCGTAACTAAAAACTGTTTCGCTGAAGATTTCTGGGTCGGGTTTGAAGGAGAGTTTCGTGCCGGTTTGATCCGACTTACCTAACTTGGTCAGAGGGTCTGTCAGCACACCCCGCGCGAAGGCCATCGTCCAAACTTGTCCTTCCCGACGCACCTCGGCTTCGAGCCATTCACTGACAGCATTCACCGCGGTAATCCCGACGCCATGCAGCCCGCCGGTGCCCATTTTGTAGCCGCTTTCGCGACCGAATTTTCCACCAGCGTGAATCTCGGTCAGCACGACTTCCAAAGCCGATCGCCCGCCCATATTCGCCATTGGACCGACCGGAATGCCGCGACCATCGTCGGACACACTCACACTGTTATCACTATGAATGACGACATTGATCGTCGTGGCATAGCCGTTGACTGCTTCGTCGATACTATTATCGACAACTTCAAATACAAGGTGATGCAAACCGTTCGTACCGGCGTCGCCGATATACATCGCCGGTCGCGTGCGGATCCCTTCGATCCCTTTCAAAGCTTTGATCTGATCGGCACCATAGTCCTCAAGCGACTTATCTTCAGGCAACATTTTCGCGATGTCTTCCGGATTGACATCGTCATTCGGTTCGTCCACAACATCCGAATCCATTGGTTCACTCACGGCATCTTCCTAGGAATATCGTAGGGTGCATCGAGACGCACCTCTGCAAATTTTTCTAAGCACACGGCACGTTGCAACGCACTCGTCTTCTTATGAACTTTGAGTTCTCAACTTGAACTTGAGACTTTTGATTTTTAGATCCGCATGGTTGCGTGTGAGCTCGGCTAGTAAGTTCATCTGATGAAAGGAAACGAGTTCGCCAAGCATGGCTGAGTTGCTAACTGCGATGTGTAACACACCACGTTTCACCTCAATTGGCTTTGTGAATTCAGCGATGTGTTCGCCGGCGACTTCCCGCCAAATATCACTCAATTGAGTCTTGCCACGCACGCGGGCAAATCCCCGCATGGCGATTAATTCCGAAAGAGCTTTAGCGAGCGGTTGCGGTTCGCGACGAGGACCCGACATTCAACCCTCCGAAGTCTAGCGATCTGAAATACTAGTCGCGTGATAGGGGCATGATGACGTAGGTGTATTCGTCATCGGTTCGCAGAACTGCGGGACTTTCTGCATCAATCAAGTCCCAGCGGACTTGCTTCTCCGGCTCTAACACTCGTAAGAACTCGGCCACAAAACGCGGATCGAATTTGATGGTCAGTTCGTCTTCCTCATAGGAGATCGGCAACTCAATCGTTGAGGTTCCAATTTCTGCCGCTGAACTATTGAGGGTGAGTGTGCCGTCTTTGAAAGTGAAATCGACACCGCGACTGTCTTCGTTCGTCACAATCTGAGCTTGACGCACAGCCGAATAGAACGGACCAGTCACAAGTTCTACCGAATGTTCCGGGCTGCTTGGAATGACATCGGCATATTTCGGGAAACGTCCATCGACAAGCCGGCTATAAATTGTGGAGTTGCCACACTTGATCAGCACGTCGTTTGCATGCACGGCGAGATGGACTTCCGCCCCTTCCTCGACGCTTTTCTCGATCAAACTCATCGCGGCCCGAGGCACTACAGGAGCGTTGTTCTCAGGTTCGTCAGCTCCGTTGGATTTGCACGGAACCTTCACCAACGCTAATCGTCGACTGTCCGTCGCGACGAGAGCCATGCTGTCGGTACCGAGTTCCAGTAACACCCCACCCAGGGCATACCGCGTGCTCTCCACGTCGGTCGCGAAAATTGTCCGCCGGATAGCTTCTCGGAACACACTGCCATCGACGACGTGATACTTCTCTTCAGCGAATTCGGCGACGGTCGGGAACTCAGCTGGGTCTTCCGCGGAGAGCCGGAACTCACTGTGCCCGGAACGAATCCAAACTTTGTCGTCCTCGATTTCGAAGTCCACACTTTCGTCGTGAAGTTCCCGCAAGATCGACAACACTCGAGCCGTCGGCAACAGCGTCTCCCCAGCGGATTGCGTCTCGACCCCGCTGATCTGGTAACGAATACCCACTTCCTGGTCGGTACCGATCAGAGTCGCCACACCATCGGCCACCTGCAGCTTGACGTTCTTGAGAATCTCACGCGGCGTCCGAGACGGAACAACCGTGTTGACGATGGTGAAAGCCGTCATCAAGGACGGACGATGAAAGTGCAGTTTCATGGTGTCTCAACCGGGCAAGCTTGCTGGTTTTGCGTTCGAACCAACCGATTCAAATCGAAATATTTCGAATGCGAATCATACCAAATTTTCCTGGGAAAAAATAGAATGTCTGGATCATTCTCCTGGGAGAAGACGGGGTTCTGGCAAGTCCGTCTTCACAACCAACACTCTTTTCATTTCATCAAGATTTTTTATTAGGAGTATTACTATCAGGAGCGATGTTTTTTGTTGATCCAATGCCATGAGCTTCACGTTACTCCATGGGAGGCCACGAGATTCGACTTTTGAAGCGATGAACAACTCTGCGGACAAGGTGTTGGTTATTCGTGGAGGGATGGTGGGAACCGTGTTCATGAATGGCGAGTTTCCCACATGCCGATCAATGAGCTCTTCATTCTCAAACAAACCAATCAGCTCGCGAACCGCCTATCAACATGTTGCTGACACCCTGACACACTCCGAACAATCACGAATACCATGAAACTTTGGCTGTTCAGCGATTGGCACAATGATCGAAAAGCCTCTGAACGCTTGGCCAAACGGGCCGATGAGTTCGATGTGATTGTCGGGGCGGGTGATTTCTGTAATGCTCACCAAGGGCTGGAACACTGTCTGGCACCGCTCGAATTTATCAACACGCCGTTGGTGTTCGTGGCCGGAAACAACGAGACCACTGAGGAACTTCGAACTGTCTGTGAGGATTGGTCACACGCGTCGGTCTTGCATGGTTCGAGCGTGACGATCGCCGGTCAGACATTCTTTGGGTTAGGTGGCGGTGTGCCGGTAACTCCTTTTGGAAGTTGGAGTTACGATTTTACCGAAGATCAGGCACGCGAATATCTTACGTCGTGTCCTGGTGAAACGATCTTGGTCAGCCATTCGCCGCCGTTCGGGGTTCTGGACGTGTCTTCTCGCGGGAAGCATCTTGGCAGTCAAGCGGTGCGGGAATGCATCGAAAGGACGCAGCCGAGGTTAGTCGTCTGCGGACATATTCACGCGAGCGGCGGAAAGACCGAATTCCTTGGCGACATCCCTGTGGTCAACGCAGGACCAGTCGGAATTGAGTGGGCGTTGTAGATTCCCAGAGAGAGTTGTATGTGGGTCGATCGTCGTTGGTTCTCATTGCAAATCGTGTTCATCATCTTTGTGGGATGGTGGTTGTACGAAGCCTCGCAACGGTGGCATGAAGACCTGGAAACCCTGCAAAACGACAGTTCGACAAGCGAAAAACAACTCGTGCTTGGGTATTGGCTACTCAATGTCATGTTAATTGGTTTAGCGATTTGGGCAGCGGTGTCGATTTGGCAATCGCCATTCTTCCGCTTCTGATCACACGGTGGGCTCGCGTTTTGAGCTCAATCGATCCCCAGGTTGAATTTGGTGCCCATTCAAAAAGTCGGCCGCTGGCATTGATCGTTTGCCTTCCGGTTTGACTTCCAGAATGTCCAATAGACCCTCACCGGTCTGGACCAAGAACCGCCCGTGATCGCATTTCAAGATGGTTCCAGGCGGTTGGTCTGAGGATTCCGCATTGATGGCCGGCTGTGCTTGCACGACGATCAATCGCAATGGCTTCTTGTTCGGCTGATTCAAGAATGTGAACGGATTCGGCCACGGTTGCATGGCTCGCAGATGATTGGCCACCGCCACCGCGGACTTCTCCCAGGGGATGGCGGCATGTTCCTTGCGGAGTTTGGGCGCTTTGGTGACACCAGTGGAATCCTGCGGCTGGCCGATGATTTCCTCGCGAGCGAACATTCCCAACACGCGTGAAGTCAACGGCACAGCGAGAGCCGATAAACGCTCTTCGAGTTCGCCAGATGTCTCCCGTGCTCCGATCTTGATCACATCGACACCCAAAATCGGACCGGCGTCCAATTTGGGTTCGATCTGGAAAATCGTCACGCCGGTTGCAGTCTCACCGTTCAGAATTGCGTACTGAATCGGAGCTGCCCCCCGATACTTCGGCAACAGGGACGCATGCAGGTTGATTGCCCCAAACCGTGGCGTACGAAGGAGTTCCGCTGAGAGAATCTGCCCATAAGCCGCGACCACGCAGAGATCGGCATCCAAACCCGCCAAGTCCGCGAGCGATTCCGGCGTGTTCACGTTCTCCGGCTGAAAGACCGGGGTGCCCCGTTCCTCGGCGGCTTCCCGCATCGGGTGCGGATGGTGGTGGTGCCCGCGTCCCTTACGGTCCGGCTGGGTGAACAACCCCACCACCTCGTGCGGCGAATCATACAAACTCAAAAACGTAGGAAGAGCAAACGTGCCCGTGCCCATCATCACAAGACGAAGGTGATTGTAGAAAGCGGAGTCTCCTGGCATATCATCGAAACTGGTATTTTGGACTGGATGCCACGGCTCTGTGAGCCGTGCTTTTCCGGGATCGTCACTGGGCACGGCTGACGCTAAGCCGTTTGTGCCATTCCCTTTAGCTCGGCTTCGATTTCCTCGTCTGACTTGAGTTCCCCAGCGGATTGCCGACGTCGATATACGTTTTCGAACTCGGCTAGAAACTGCTCCGACTCAGCCAAACTTTGCTCAGGAATGCGATCGATGAACAACACGCCGTCGAGGTGATCGTTTTCGTGCTGGATCACGCGGGCGGTCAAATCGTCGACTTCCCACTCAAATTCCTGGCCGTCCAAATCGTAGGCGACCACTTTGATTTTTGCCGCCCGTTTGACCGGTCCGTACACATCCGGCAAGCTGAGACAGCCTTCTTCGCCCTCTTCGCTGCCTTTTTTGCTGATGATTTCCGGGTTGATAAAAACCTGTTCCCAGTCCTTCTGCTTCGGATCACCCGTCGGGTTAATCACAAAGAACCGAAACGGCAACCCGACTTGGTTGGCCGCCAAACCGATGCCCTTGGCGGCATACATCAGTTCGAACATCTCGGCAACTTTGGCCTTCAAATCAGCATCGATTCTGGTAATCGGGAGCGATTTGAACCGCAAAACGGGATGGGGATAGTGAACAATTTCCATGGTTGCAAAGATCGGTTCGGCCGGCGGGGGGAATTAAAGCACCTTAGTATAGGAATGTCCGGAAGAGGCGTCGAGTGTTTCGTCACCGCTCCAAACCAGAAAACGTTAAGAATCGGCGAGCATTTTGACCGTCTTCACCCGCCGGAAAGATCAATTCTTGACTCTTTCCGACTCAAAGCGGACAATTTGTATTGTACATTTGCGTCGCACGCCCGAAGTGGCGTTCAAACATATTGTCGTTGGACCCGAGAGTTTTATGGAAGCCAAGCTGATTCCAGTTCTTGGTGGCAAGCCCATCAACATCACCAGCGATTTGGTCCTGGTCGGTCGTAAACACGGCCTGTGTGACCTCATTCTGGATAAAGCCAGCGTTTCCAAGTTGCACTGTCTGATTGTCAAGACGGATGGGCTTCTGTTCGTGCGTGATCTCGGTAGCACGAATGGAACGAAAGTGAACGGTCAGCGGGTGACTCGCGGTGCCCTGCTCCCCGGTGATGAATTGGCCTTCGCGAGTGTGAAGTATCGCGTACACTTGGGGCCTGGCGAACCCGCCGATGACGATGATTCGATCGAACGTTTCCACACCGAGCCGATTGCCTCGCTGCATGAGATTGACGATGACGGACAAGCGGATGGCTCCGAGTTCCCGTCTGCCGTCGTGCGGGGGTGGAATGACATCGAGGACTCTCCGGCGATTTCCAATTCCGACAGCCAAAGCGACGTGCGATTGCTTTCTGATGACGGAATCGACTGAGATCGGAACCAAATTCCTGCAAGATATCGAACGCTCCCAGATCCGTCTGGGAGCGTTTTTGTGCGCTCAGGGAACGACGATTGACCCGGGTTCCATAATAATGGAAATTAATTCTTGTAAAACGGAATCAAAACGTCTACTATCTTGGAAATGAATTCCAAAATGAAGGAGGTCGGTCATGAAGGCGTTGGTGAAGAAGGAATCTCGCGAAGGCTTATGGCTGGAAGACGTGCCGGAGCCGACGGTCGGAATTAACGACGTCAAAATCCGTGTCGACCGCACCGGCATCTGCGGTACCGATTTGCATATCTACAATTGGGACGCATGGGCCTCCAAAACAATTCCCGTGCCGATGGTGGTTGGGCATGAGTTTGTCGGCGAGGTTGTCGAGGTGGGTTCGAACGTGACCGACTTTCACCCCGGCGAAGTGGTCAGCGGCGAGGGACATATTGTCTGTGGACGCTGTCGGAATTGTCTCGCCGGTCGTCGGCACCTCTGCAAAGACACACAGGGACTCGGCGTGAACCGCCCCGGCGCGTTCGCGGAATATGTCGTGCTGCCAATGTCAAACGTGTGGCATCACCGCCCGACCGTTGATAAGGATGTGGCCTCCATCTTCGACCCCTTCGGCAACGCTGTGCATACCGCGTTACAATTTGACGTGTTAGGCGAAGATGTGCTCATCACGGGAGCCGGCCCGATCGGTTGCATGGCCGCCGCCGTCGCTAAACATGCGGGCGCTCGGTTTGTGGTGGTAACGGACGTCAATCCTTGGCGATTGGAACTCGCGAAGAAACTCGGTGCCACTCGCGTCGTCGATGTCAAAGAAGAAAAACTCGCCGACGTGCAAAAAGAACTCGATATGCATGAAGGTTTTGACGTCGGTCTCGAGATGAGCGGCAACCCAAGTGCGTTTCGCGACATGCTTCAAAATATGTGTCATGGTGGCAAGATCGCCATGCTCGGCATCCCCGAACAAGATATCGCAATTGACTGGAATATCGTTGTCTTCAACATGCTCAACATTCAAGGCATCTATGGACGCGAGATGTACGAAACCTGGTATAAAATGACTGTTATGCTTGAAAGCGGTCTCGATATTAGCCCAGTCATTACCCACCGCTTCCACTACACCGAATTCGAAAAAGGTTTCGCAGCGATGAAAAGCGGTGAAAGCGGCAAAGTGTTACTCCACTGGCGAGACTAGTTTTTGTCTTCGTAGGCTAAGTTAGCACAGCGTAACCTAGCATTCAGAAGTAGGGTGCGTCGTGACGCACCAAATCGAGAAAGAGCGACTCGCGAACCAAAATTCAATCTTGGTGCGTTGCAACGCACCCTACTGAGGAGTCAACTATGTACGGACAGTTTCGAGAACATCTAGCAAGTCAACTGCAAGACATTGAATCCGCGGGGTTGTGGAAGAGTGAGCGAATTATTACGTCGCCGCAGGATGCTCATATCAAAACCACAAACCGTGAAGATGTGTTGAATCTCTGTGCGAACAACTACCTGGGTTTGGCCGAGCATCCCGAAGTGATACAAGCCGCTCGTGAAGCACTTGATCAATACGGCTATGGTATGGCGAGTGTGCGGTTTATTTGTGGGACACAGTCGATTCACAAAGACTTAGAAGCGAAGCTGACCGAATTTCTCAGCACCGAAGATACCATCCTCTATCCTAGTTGTTTTGATGCGAACGGTGGATTGTTTGAAACGCTATTAGGGCCGGAAGATGCGATTCTCTCAGATGCATTGAACCATGCCAGTATCATTGACGGGATTCGTTTATGTAAGGCTCAGCGGTATCGCTATGCCAACAGTGATATGCAGGACTTAGAAGCGAAACTCAAAGAAGCGCAGAACGCACGGTTTCGACTGATCGCGACTGATGGCGTGTTTAGTATGGATGGCTATATTGCGAATCTGCCCGCCATCTGTGAACTAGCGGACAAGTACAACGCATTAATCATGATGGACGATTGCCATTCTGCAGGCTTTCTAGGTCCGACCGGGCGTGGGACGCACGAGTACCATGATTGTGTCGGACGGATTGATATCATCACGGGTACACTCGGCAAAGCGCTCGGTGGGGCGAGTGGCGGTTATACATCGGGTCGCAAAGAGGTTGTTGAACTTTTGCGACAACGATCGCGGCCGTATCTTTTTAGCAACACAGTCGCTCCACCAATTGTCGGAGGTGCGATCAAAGCCCTCGACTTGCTCATGAGTTCCACGGAGTTGCGTGACAAGCTCGAAGACAATACCCGTTATTTCCGTGAAGCGATTCAAAAAGCCGGGCTGAATGTGTTGCCGGGAGAACATCCGATTGTTCCCGTCATGCTGGGTGATGCGGCACTTGCAAGTCGCATGGCGGATCGATTGTTAGAACGCGGCGTCTATGTAATCGGCTTTAGTTATCCAGTTGTTCCGCAAGGGCAGGCGCGTATCCGTACACAAGTTTCTGCTGCTCATTCTCGCGAAGACTTGCAGTTCGCAGTCGAGCAGTTCCAAGCTGTCAAAACGGAACTAGGAATTTCCTAAAATAAAGATCAGTTTTGTTGTCTCAATGCTCAAAAGGCGAACTATGGTTTCAATGCAATTGAAATTTTTACAAATGTTCGATTGACATCGAGTCATAGGTTGCAAGACCACTCGAACGACGTTTTTCCATCCGAGTTTGGAGATTCGCAAATGCTGTTCGACGGGTTCCGGGCATTCTTGCAACGCTTATCTTTTTCGGGTTCGCCGAAACGTCGACGCCGGAAGTCGCAAGCTTGGTACTATCGAACGGAAGCTCTTGAAGTTCGGGTGCTATTGACGTCGCTGACGAATAACGCGCCCGATGCAGTGGATGATACAGGGGATGATACAGGGGCCACGAATCAGAACGAGCCGGTGATTCTCGACGTGCTAGCAAATGACATCGACATAGACGACGACCAGTTGCGTGTTGCCGACGTTGGCCAACCTTCGAATGGGGCCGTCGAGGTGAATGTTGATGGCACTATCACATATACACCAGCAGTTAACTTTATCGGCACAGATCAGTTTGTGTACTTAGTCACCGACCGAGTGGATTCTAGTGGAAGTATCGATGTTGGTCGAGTGACTGTGACGGTCGGCGTAGGCAACAACACGCCCACGATCGAAGATCAGGTCTTCACTTTGCCAGAGAACACCGCTACCGACACAGTGATCGGTCAGATTTTAGCAGATGATGTAGACGGTGATGATTTATTTGTCGTAATCACTAGTGGCAATGAATCCGGTGCATTTACGGTCACGAGGGACGGTCTAATATCTGTTGGTGATTCGAGCCAACTTGATTTCGAGACGACTCCAGCGTTTAGCTTGACAGTATATGTCTCGGATGGTGATCTCAGTGAAACCGCGAATGTGACGATTCAGTTGACTGATGTCGATGAGTTTGAACCGCCAAGTCTTGATATCAAACCGTTCGATGCTAGTAACCGAATCCGATTTCATCGAAATGCTCGAATCAATGTGGCGATCATTTCGACAGTCACGTTTGACGCAACGCGGATCGATTTCGATGAACTGACATTCGGGAAGACGGGTAACGAAGATTCCCTTCGACGGGTGGGTCGTCATGACCGTCCGCGTATTCGCTTTGTCGACATCAATCGCGATGGTCGGCTGGATGTGATCGCTACGTTTGACCTCGATCGCACTGGTTTATCGGCGAACGATACACAGGCGATTCTCCGGGGAACAACGATTGACGGGCAGACATTCGAAGCAACCGATGCGGTTAACTTCCGACGGTTTGGGCGGCCGAAGCGGGTTTGCAATCTTCTCGATGAATTGTTCTCGAGGCGTCACTGAGTTCCAACAAATTTCCCGCGATTTATTTGGCCATCGGGAGTTGGCGACGAAACCATTCCGCGATTTCTTCAGTGTGAAACTGAGCCGCAACCGCCAAGCTCAACATCATCACGGCCAATATTGCTAACGCAATCACTCGCGTTGTCGATTGTTGCGGTGGGGTGTCATTCGCTGTCTCGGACGGTTCGTTCGTGTTCTCGACGTTGGTTCGAGACTTTAACTTCTGACGGGCAAGTCGAGTCACATAGACCGTGACGGCAATGGTCGCCAACAGGCCGACCCCGAGTAGAATCCAGTGACCGATCGGCTTGTCTTGGTTGGAGACCGCAGTCTCCGCGAGATGTCCGAGGTACACGTACAAAAAAGTCCCCGGCAACATGGCGATCCAACTCGTCAGCACACACGGCCAAAATCGAATGTCGGTCAGTCCGTAAAGGTAGTTTTGTACATTGAACGGAATCGCTGG
Organism: Thalassoroseus sp.; assembly: GCF_984380535.1. Lineage (NCBI taxonomy): Bacteria > Pseudomonadati > Planctomycetota > Planctomycetia > Planctomycetales > Planctomycetaceae > Thalassoroseus > Thalassoroseus sp. The sequence goes on along the minus strand of NZ_CFHRBF010000005.1, from coordinate 226,397 downwards.
AGAGAGCCGGAGCATCGCGACGACTTTCCATCCGCCTTCTGAGATGGCTTCGTCGACGGCTTTGAAAGTGGGGTAGGCGTCCGCAAGACGTTCGACTTTTGCGCGGGCTAGATACCGGGCGATCAGTAGTGCGAGTGCGGCTCCTAGGGTCGAACCGATGGAGACCGTCGCCAACCCAAGACTCAGTCCGAAAATCGCTCCTGCGACTAGGGTGAGAACCGAACCCGGGAGCAGGCAAATCGTTGCGATGATGTACAAACCGACAAAGACCACTGGCCCCCAAAATCCGAGCTCGTCGAGCCAAGTTTGCAACGCGTCTCGCAGTTCCGTCGTAGGCAGTGCACGGATCAGTAGCAAACCGCTCACAAAGAGAACCACGATTGAAACCCATTTGACAGTAACGACTTGTGAGCGGGGCTGTTTCATGAAGTCTTTCGGAAATCGGGTCGGTCAGTCGATGGGAGGATAGCAAGAATCTCACTAAGTTTCTGTCTGCTATCGTACATGAAATCGGCAAAGTCGCCTCTTGCGGGAATCCGGGGAATGTGGGAAACTCCCGCTCGCTTTCCGGCGGGAATTTTCACATTTTGACTGTCAGGACATTGGATGGATTCGATGTCGAATTCGCAAACAAGTCGCATCGTTACTTTCATCGCGTTGAGTTTAGGTTGGCTGTCGACATCGACGGCTATTGCCCAGATTCGCACGATTGATGAACTTTTTCCACAGTCGCCCCCGCCGTTGAACTTGGGTTTGTTCCAAATTCAACCGCCTGATCCGCAATCGATCAAACCGCCGCAGATTTCGCCGCGTGTGATCGAGCAAAATCCGGTTCTGCAAACGGCAACAGCTGCTGCACCGGCGGCTACCCCGACTCCGGTCGTGAACCCATCACAACCGCAACCTTCCCCTCAGCCGGAAGCTGCGTCGCCGGATCCGAGTCAACCGGCTACCGTAGAGAGTGTCGCGCCCATGCCGATGCCGGAAACACCGGCCACCAACGGCACTCCCGAGACAAAGCCCGCTGAGCCCACGTTGCCGAACGACAAACCGACGATTGCTTCGGTGGAGTCGGCCATTGCCAAGGCCAAAGAAGACAAGGTCGACGAGGCGGCTCAGAAGGAAATTGTGACGTTATATGAGCAAGCTCTTGGGTATTTGAAAGAGGCGGAAGGTGAAAACGCCAAGGCCGAGCATTACACCAAGAGCATCGAGGAAACGCCCGCGTTGGTGAAGGAGTTGAAACAGCAGAAGGAAGCTGTTGCCAACGAGCAGGTGGTGCCGGAAACCAAAGGCAAAGGTCTCACCGAGCTTCGGCAAGAGTTGCTCGAACGCGAGCAAAAGTTGGTCGATCAAAAAGCCAAGGTGGATGAAGCGATCGCTGAGCTCAAGAAGGCCGCGTCACAGGAGCTATTAGCTCAAGCACGCAAAGATGCCCAACAACGGCTCACGGAACTCGAAGAGCAACTGAAGAAAACGCCCACCGGCGCCGATGCCACACCGAAAAACACGGCGGAGCGGATTCGATTGTTGGCCAAGAAGCAGATGCTGCAAGCTACGCTCAGCCGGATCGAGAAAGAAGTTCCGTGGCGACAGTCGCAAACAGAAGTGTGGCCATTGAAGCGGGACATCGCTGCTCGTCAGCTGATGCACCTCGAAGAGGAGATTAAACGTCGCCGGGCCGAAGTCGAACAGGCGTTGGCGAAGGAAGTTCAAACGCAGTCCAAGAAAGCGGAAAGTCTTACGAAAGCCGCGGTGGCTTACGCCGAATATCCTACAGTCACGCGGTTGGGGGAACGCATCGAAATGCTGGCGACGTTGCGTTCGCAAGCTGCTGAACGTGTGCCAGAAATCGTCGCGGATTTGGAAAAGACGAATCTGCTACTCGAAGATGTCCGTCGAGATCACGACGCCAGTCGCGAGCGTGTGAAGATCTCCGGACATAGCACGAACGTCGGCCAATTGTTGCGAATGCGACGCAACAGTCTGCCTGATCTGCGAAAACTCCACGGCGAGATTTTCGAACGGCAGGACGAGATCCAACAAGTCCAAGTCGAACTCAGCATCAACATCGATCGAGCCAACGAATTGGCCCTCATCGACAAAGCGTGCACCCTGTTTTACGAAAACCCAGAGTGCCGCATTCCGCCCGAAAAACGGGACGAAATGCGTCCGCTGCTCGAAAAGCTGCTCACCACCGAAAAACAGAACCTGGAAGATTTGAATGTCGAATACGGCATCTACCAGGAACGTTTGTTGGATCTTGACGCAGATCAAAGGCAACTGGTCGAGGAAACACAAGAGTATCAGCGATTTATCGCCGAGAATGTTCTGTGGATCCGCAGCACGAGTGAATTGTGGAGCCAGGCACCGGAAAACTACCAGAGTGCCTTCCGCTATCTGACGAACCCGAATCGTTGGAAAAACGTGCTGATCTACTGGCAAGAAGACATCATTCAGAACCCGTTATTGTGGGGTGCTGCCGTTGTCGCATTCTGCATGTTGTTGATGCGTGGTCGACGGATGCGTCGTCAAATTCACGATCTCGGCGACGTAGCGCAGAAGAAGTCGTGCAATAAGTTCCGCCCCACTGCGGAAACACTGGGACTAACGATCCTCATTGCCGGCATGTGGCCTGCGGTTTGGTACTTTATCGGTTGGCGATTGTCGGGGCATTTGGAGTCGCCATTGTTCGTGACATCGGTCGCCGCCGGTTTCATGGCGATGGGTCTGACATTCTTCCCCTTAGAGTTGTTTCGTCAAATCTGCCGAAATCGCGGGTTGGCCCAAGCTCATTTCGATTGGCCGAAGGATGTGCTGTCGTGCTTGCGTGGCAGTTTGAAGTGGCTGATTTTTATCGGATTACCATTTACGTTTATCTCGGCAATGTTGCAGGCTGCATCGCTTGTCCGTGCCGATGAACACGAATCGTTGGGCCGACTGTGTTTAGTGGTCGCGTTGCTGATTACAAGCGTCTTCGTGTTTCGCGTTTTGCGACCGGGTTCCCCTGCCGTCCGTGAATTCCTCAAAAAACGCAGTGGCACATGGATCGATCGCAGCAGAGTTGTCTGGTCTTACGGAGCCGCCGCCGCCTGCATTGCTTTTGCCGTGCTCGCGGTCATGGGGTACCAATACACCTCGACGCAATTAGTCTCACGACTTTATGGCACACTTTGGATTGCCTTTGCGTTTGTGACGGCGAACGCACTTGCCGAACGTTGGTTGTTAGTCACCCGCCGGCGAGTGGCAATGGAACAGTATCGGCGAAGACGCGAAGCGGCTCAGTCGGAAACGCTACCGATGGGGCAGCCGGAAGTCATTCTCGACGATCCACAAATGGGTATCGCTGAGATGAACCTGCAAACTCGGCAACTCCTACGCAGCTTGATCACAATGGGTGTCGCACTCGGGATGTGGTTCACCTGGGTCGACGTGCTACCAGCACTTTCGGTTTTGAAGAAAATCGAAGTTCCGTTCTTGACGATTGAACGCGTCGTTTCCCCGGAGGAGTCCGTCGCTGGAACGACACCGATTGTCACAACATCTCTAGAAACCGCTACTGCTTCGAATCCTGAAACCGCAATCGCTCCGAGAACAATGGCGGTTCCGGTGACGATGGCCGACGTGACACTGTCGTTATTAATCGTCATCGTCTCGATCGCGGCCGTCCGCAACTTGCCGGGTTTGTTGGAACTTGTTGTCTTACAGCGACTGCCCATCGACAACGCTGCCCGGTACGCCATCACCACACTCAGCCGATATTCGCTGACGTTCCTCGGTATCTCTGCCGCCTTCTACGCCATCGGCTTTCGCTGGGAACACGTGCAGTGGTTGGCCGCCGCCTTGATGCTTGGTCTCGGTTTCGGGATGCAAGAAATTTTCGCGAACTTCTTCTCCGGTTTGATTGTGTTGCTCGAACGTCCGGTGCGAGTGGGCGACATCGTCACGGTGAACGGAACCGACGGCATTGTCAGTCGAATTCGCATGCGAGCCACTACGATCACAAACTGGGAACGTAAGGAAATGATCATTCCTAATAAGGATTTGATCACCGGGACCGTGCTGAACTGGACACTCTCCGACCAAGTGCAGCGGGTCTTCATTTCTGTCGGAATCGCTTACGGGTCAGACACTAAGAAGGCGACCGAGTTGCTGTACCAAGTGGTCAGAAGCCATCCTGCCGTGTTGCCAGACCCGGCACCTGTCGTCACCTTCAATGGCTTCGGTGATAGTGCCCTGACCTTTGAGCTGCGATGTTACCTGCCACGGCCGGATCTTAAACTTCCGACGACACATGAACTTCATACGCAAATCGACGAAGCGTTCCGAAACGCGGGAATTGAAATCTCGTTCCCACAACGCGACCTGCATATTCGCAGTGTCGATGCGAAGGCGTTGCTCGGTTCGGTATCGACTCAGATCGTAACCGAGGAGGAAAACGTCGACGAGGAACGCCACGCCAAAAGTGCATAGTCATCGATTCTCAGATCGAATCCAGCGGACCGATCGCAGCGACGCTGGATTCTTTCAGAGGGTATGCATCGAGCAAGTCACGCATGTCGTCAGTCGTCAGTTCATTGACAGTCTTAAGGTCGTCTTCAACCGAATGATAGGTTTGTCGATATAACCAGTTCTCACCGAGTGCTGCCCGACGACCGCGTGGCCGCTCACTGCCAAGCACGACTCGCGAGCAGACTTTATTCTTGGCTTGCTGTAGTTCGGTCTCGGTCACACCGTTCTTGTTAATGTCATGATAAATCTGAGCAATGCGGTCTCGGTTGGCTTTGACTTCTTGTGGATCACAACTGAGATAAGTCATCCACGCGCCGCTGCCGTCATAGTCATAGTAACCAAGTTGGCAAGTCTCCGCGTGACCGGGGTCGACAATATCCCAGAACATTCGGCTACTCACACCATCTCCGACAACAACCGACAACAACTGAGCCGCATAACTCAGCCGATGCGCTGCCGCCGGCGCAGGTGCCATCGAGAGAACATATTCGGTCAAACTCGTCTCGCGTGGTAATACGAGTTCACCACCTTGAGGCCGTGCTTCCTCGGTATTGCGAATGAGTGTTCCACTTGGCCAACTTGCACAGTGTTTTTCCGCAAGTTCTAGCACTTCATTCCAACTCGTATTTCCGGCAATTGCTAGTGTGATGTTGCCGGCTTGGTAGTGGTCTGCGAAATACTGTCTCATCTGTTCAACAGTAAGCGCTGTAATACTCTCCGCGGTACCAAGAATACTCTGTGAAAGTGGATGCCCTTTGAAGTGAAACTCCATGAGATTGTCATAGACCACCCAACTCGGTTGGTCTTGATACATAAAGATCTCTTCGAGAATGACTTGCTTCTCGATATCGAAATCATCCTTCCGTAAAGACGGAGTCATCACGGCCGCGAGAAGTTCGAATGTCTGGGGCAAATACTCGGGGAGTACTGCAGCGTGGAATGTCGTGACTTCTTCGCTCGTCGAAGCGTTATAGTCAGCACCGATTTCATCGAACATCCGATTGATATCGTCTGCAGTGAACTGTTCATTACCTTTGAATGCCATATGTTCCAGAAAGTGACTCACCCCCGAAACTTCAGCAGTCTCATCACGGGCACCTGTGCGAACATAGAACCCTAACGAGACACTATAGACATTCGGATTGAGTTCCGCGATCACCGTTAAACCGTTCGGCAATGTCGCCTGATGAAATTGCATTCGATGTCCTTATGGATGATCGATCTACTAGTGAGAACTAGTAGATGACTAACTGTTATCGAACTAAGTAGTCCCCAAGTGTCCCAAGCAGAAACCCTGCGACGGCTCCGAGTGGTGCGGCCCAGTGGTTTTCTTGTTTGGCTTCAGGGGCGATGTCTTGAAAAATCAAATATAGAATTCCGCCTGCCGCAAATGCCATGACATAAGCGACGATTGCGGGATAGTCGACTAGCACTGTATACCCGATCCCCGCGGAAACCGGTCCTAACCAGGCGAGTGCAAACAAAATCAGCAGTGCTTTTTTTGCATGCATGACGGATTCCAACTCCCGATAGGCGTTGAAACCTTCGGGCACATTCTGCAAGGCAATCAGCATGGCAAGCAGTGGCCCGGTGGAATCACCCCGAGCAAACGCAGCCCCTAATGCAATCGCTTCCGGTAAAAAGTCGGACAACATCGCCACCACCTGAGCACCGGTTCCGCCTTGTTTCTGGAGCCGACGATCAAGTTCCATAAATGCGATCGCGCCACTCCCGAAAGCAAGTCCGAATTGCCACGCCGGTAGTTGCTTGGTCGCCTCTGGGACTAATACTAACGCGATTGCAGCGAGTAACGCACCGCCACCAAAAGCTGTCACCGTATGCAGAATGACTCCATTAAACCGTTTGGATGGCAGTGACGAAAAACGAGCAGCCACTCCACCCACTAGCATGGATAGACCTGCAATCAAACTATAGATGAGGACAAGCGTCATATCACTGACTAGTTTTCAGGAAAAGCAGGACTAACCATCTGCCAAACTGTGTCAGCCATTCTCTGATGTCCGACTTGTGAGAGGTGAATTGAATCCAAGGTTGAATCTTGACCCGCTAGTACCGATAAGAATACACGTTTAGGAATTAGGTGAACTTCGTACCTGGCGGCAAGCGTTCGTTGTATTCGACCGTACTCATGATAGAACGGGGGCAACGGAAGCTCGAACATGATGAGTTGCCGACTCGGTCTTGCTAGGAACGACAGCAAAAGTTCCAAGTCTCGTGCAAAATGGCTACAAGTCATAGAACTCAATAGATCATTTCCGCCAATCTCTAACAGTACAATTGGAGATTTGATTTCGTAGGTTTGCACACGCTTCCAAGCCGAACCACAAGTCTCTCCCATGTGGGCCAGGTCTTGGATTGGTAAGTCGTGCGTGCGAGTGAGAATTATCGGCCAGCGTTCTGATGTTTCATTACCATCCACACCTGCAGTTACTGAATCCCCAATAACGGTCAACGAACGCGAATCCGCAGCGTTAAGTTTTGGGGTGAAATGATAGGGAAGTTCCAGCCCGATAGCGCCGAGCCAAACGAGTGTCATCGCGAACGTCAATTCTCGCTGCCACCGCATTCGAACGAGACCGATCAACCATGCGATCATGACAACACTAGCGACTGCATAGTACCAATAAGGGATTGGTGTCGATGATACTGCGACGGCTACCAAACCAAAAAGTCCGACAAGTAAGCTCATCCGACGACGAACACCGGAAAACGTGTAGGCACCCCAAGCACCGGTAATGATCAAGCTAATTCCCGTAAAGAATGCCTGACCACTGACGATGTGAAAAACAATCGGATTCATGAGATCTCGTCCGGCACAGCCAGCGCTTTCGGGCCTAGTGTGAGGATCGTAAACCCTTTGGCGGGGTGACGGTCGAGGTAGTCGCGGATGGATTCGATGGTCAGGGCGTCGATGGCGTCTTTGATTTCTTGCAATGGCACAACACGACCGCGGATATGCCAGTTACTAGCGATGGACCAACTGCGTTGGCGGGTTGATTCTTGTTGCATGACAAGCGAACTTTTCGACATCGCTTTGCAGCGGTCGAGTTCGTTCTGTGTGACGCCGTTGGCTAATCGCTGAATCTCGGTAAGCGTGACATCGAGCGTCTCCTGAGCGCGCTCGCTCGATGTGCCTGCGTAACAGGTCACGCGACCGGCATGTTTCAAGCCGCCGTAGCTGGCCGAGATCGAATAACATAACCCCCGTCTTTCCCGGACTTCGGTAAATAGCCGGGAACTCATCCCCTGCCCCAATACCGCTGCCGCTGCCCATGCCGTGTAGTAGTCTGGGTCGGGCAGTGAAACCGCTTCGTACGCCATCGCAATATGCGTCTGTTCCGACTCGTGGGTAATGTGCTCAATTGCCGGACCACTCGGACGCGTGATGATCTCGGGATCGGTTTCCGCGGACCAATCGCCGAACAACTCTTCGATACATGCTTTGATGGGCTCGAAATCGACATTCCCAGCGATGCCCAGGATGGCACCGTTCGGTCGTAAATGTCGTTTGTAGAAATCCCGAACTCGATCGGCGGTCACATTGGACAGTTCGTCCAAAGTACCGTCGGAAGGGCGTCCCCAGGGGTGTTCATAACATCGTCGACGTAGTTCCGGGATGATTTTCTGACGCGGATCGTCCTCGTTTGCCCGCAGCGACTGTTCGACACCAGCTTTCGCGGGGAGGAACTCTTCGTCGGGCAAATGGGGACGTAAAATGATGTCGGCGTAGAGTTTCAACGCCTCCGGCAAATTCGCGGCCAGCGTGGCTCCGGAGAACGTCATGAAACTTATGCCGGGACTTTCGCTGCCCTGCACACCGAGATTGTCGAGAGCCGCCAGCAATTCACGGCTGTCCAACTCTCCTGCCCCGCGAGAAATCCAATCGGAGAGAATCGCGACGGTGCCATTTTGGCCATCAGGCTCGTAGACACACCCGGCAGGAACCAGGAATGAAAACGCCGCCGACTGCACGCTTCGCATCGGTTCGACAAGCAATGTCAAACCGTTTTGGAATGTGTGCGTATGTATCGTCTGCTCCTGCATACCGTCGCTCCCATCGTTGCCATTTGCGGAATTCGCGATTCTAGGCAACGAACGGCGTGCGGTCTATGCAGCGGCTTTGTCGATCATGTTGCGAGCAACTCTGACAGGTGACCTGGATATGTGATCACAAAAGACCGGATCACGTTTTCAAGTCCGGTCAGGCAGCCTGACGATGAGGAGGTTCCGCGGCTTGGTTGGCCGGCAATACGTTTTCGACCGACTCACCTGCGAGAATGCGGTCAGCATAGGCTTGCAAGTCATCCATGCGACTTTCGACGATCTGCACATATTCGTCGAGTTCCGCTCGTGAGATGTCTGCCGGGACAGAAACTGCCGGGCCACCCATTGCGACAATTGTCGTAAATGGTTTGGGAAGAAGCATATCCGTCCAGTTTCCTTTGATTCGCCACCCCCGTTTGCAGGCGTAGCAACACGGAATAATCTTCCGTCCGGTGTGAGAAGCGAGAAACACGATGCCGGGTTTGAGTTTCTGGCGTGGTCCCCGCGGGCCGTCGGGCGTAATGGAGACATGGCGATCTTGGGCAATTTCGAGCATTTGCCGCATCGCTTTTGCACCGCCCCGTTTCGTCGAGCCACGCACGGGCAATATGTGCTGGAGTTTCATGGTTTCGGCGACAAACGACCCATCTTGGTGTTTGCTGACCAAACCGGACATACGCTGTGGTTTGCCTGTGAACAGCGTCATGACAATCTGATCGTGCCAAATGCTGTAGAGATAAAGACTTCCGTCAGAATTCCCATATGCACTGATGTCCTGATCGTCGCCGACAACCACCAACTGTTTCCGACAGGTCCAGAACAGGGTTCGTCCGACGATCGCAATCGTGTGGGCAATCAGTTTGGTGAGAAAACGACTGCGAATCTTCATCGCGGCAGCTCCAGCAGATAGTCAAATGGCAGACCTCGGGACTCTAAATCATCCCGCCCAATCCGGGAATGCCAGTTTTGGAGCTCTTTCCGGTCCCTGTCCCCGCTTACTCACGCCAACCGTCGTGATCGATGAGTTCCCGCATTCGTCGGTGAAACATGGGTTGATGATCGAGGGAGCGAATGAACAGAGGCGGAGCGAGTTGTCGCTCGATGATCCACCACCCTCGTCGTCTTCGGAGCCGATCGGCGTTGTGCTGAGCTAGAAAGAACGCACCGGGATCGCTCATCAACAAATTCGGCAATTTTGCGGTCGATTCGGGATCGTCGGCAGGCAAATATCTTGGCCTCAAGACTGGCACGCGAATCGTGCGAGTTTCACGCGACCGCATCCGCATGATCGGCAGCAACACCGACAATGGACTCCAGACAACGCTGCCAATCGTCCAGAAGATGGAATCGGTCGTGGCATCGGCTGGCACGGTTCGCTCCACGTATTCGGTCACATGCGGTGCGAAGAAAAGCCCGTTTTGCGTCTGATACAACATACCTAGGTCTGGCAACAGCGGTCGCCTGATCCGAACTTCTCCCAGCGGTCGGCGAATATCCCCGATGATTGTTTGGAGTTCCTGCAAAGACAGATCAGGAGTGGAGGTGTCCAGGCCCGCCCGACATTCCGGGCAGCGGTCGAGTTGCGGTTGCACCCAAGTCGTACAATGATGACAAAGAAAAAACGACATACGCCGTAAACTGTTTAACCCGTGATACGAACGATCCCGAATACATCGCGATCATTGACCCGATCCAAACCAATGACCGACTTCGCCCCCACCATTATAGTGGTTCATCCCAAAGAACGCCCAAGTAAATGTACGGTCGCTCCGTTGCGAAATCAGGACGGCTTCGTCTTCTGGAAATACCCGCGACGGCCGGATGTCTCGCTTGAGAATTATGTGCGACTTGGTATCGGCGGGCCAGAGTTAAGCACGGACGATGCCGACCAGGGACTGCTCGTTCTCGATGCGACGTGGCGATACGCTGCTCAAATGGAGGAGCAATACGCCGACCTACCCGTGCGAAGTCTTCCGCCCTGGAAAACCGCCTACCCGCGGTCTTCGAAGGTCTTCGAAGATCCCGATGGTGGCTTGGCAACAATTGAAGCGATTTTCGCCGCCTATGTCGCTTTAGGTCACGACACGACAGGACTGCTTGATTCTTACTATTGGGCAGACGAGTTTCTTTCTCTGAATGCGGATCGACTCAATGGCTGAACACGATGTGACGGAACCTGCGTTCGGTGAAGTGTTGCCAACCGATGAACACAATCGCCGGTTGAAGTCCCACGTCCATCCGGGCGATTGGACAAACCCGACGCCGAACGGCCGTTATAATTTGGTGGTTATCGGTGCGGGAACGGCTGGGCTTGTCACTGCGATCGCGGCTGCGGGATTGGGTGCGAAAGTTGCACTTGTGGAACGCCATCTTATGGGTGGCGATTGTTTGAACGTGGGGTGTGTTCCCTCGAAAGCGTTACTCGCAGCGGCACGTGTGGCAAGCACCGTTCGCAACGCAAAGCAATTCGGAATTCGGGCGTCCGAGGAACCACAAACCGACTTTCCGGCCGTCATGGAACGCTTGCGACGCTTGCGAGCCAACATTGCCCATGTGGATTCCGCGAAACGATTTCAGGACGCCGGTGTCGATGTGTACTTCGGTGAGGCTCGATTTGCTGGCGATGGAAAACTCCTGGTTGCTGGGACAACGCTGGCGTTCAAAAAAGCTGTGATTGCCACTGGTGCGCGAGCGAATGTTCCCGACATTCCTGGCTTGAGTCAGGCGGGGTGTCTCACGAACGAAACCGTATTTAGTTTGACCGAACTACCACGTCGGTTGGCGATCATCGGCGGTGGACCGATCGGCTGCGAAATGGCTCAGGCGTTTACGCGGTTTGGGAGTGAAGTCACACTGATCGAAAAGTCCTCCCGAATTCTCGTCAAAGAAGAAGCCGATGCTGCCCGAATCGTACAAGATGCCCTGATACGTGATGGTGTGACCATCCGGTTCGAAACCGAGATTTCTCGAATTGAAGTCCAGGCCGACGAAAAACGATTGGAACTCAAAACCACATCCGGCTCGGACTCGATTGTTGTGGAAGAAATCCTCATCGGAGCCGGACGACAACCGAATGTCGAAGATCTTGGGCTGGAGTCGGTTGGTGTTGTCTATGACGATCGTCATGGTGTGAAAGTCGATGACCGATTACGCACATCCAATCACAGTATTTTCGCTGCCGGTGATGTGTGTTCGAAGTACAAGTTCACACATGCTGCCGACTTTATGGCCCGCACCGTTGTTCGCAACGCTTTGTTTTGGGGGCGATCCAAAGTGAGCGACCTCACAATCCCGTGGTGTACTTATACGAGCCCGGAACTTGCTCATGTTGGGCTCACACCGGAAGATGCCAAGTCCCAACAGATTCCAATCGATACGTATACTCAAGAACTCGCTGACGTGGACCGTGCGATCTTAGATGGTGAAACGAGCGGTTTTGTTCGTGTGCATACGAAGGCGGGGAGTGACAAAATCCTTGGAGCAACCATCGTCGCCGCTCATGCGGGAGACATGATTGGTGAAGTCGTCACCGCCATGCAAGGCGGCATTGGACTCGGAAAACTCGCGAACGCAATTCATCCTTACCCAACACAAGCCGAAGCCATCCGCAAACTCGGCGACCAATACAATCGCACGCGTTTAACGCCTTTTGTGAAATCGCTCTTTCGAAAATGGCTCGCATGGCAACGCTAGACTTGGTCTAGTTCTCGCTTGACGGTCGGCCTTGTTGATGGGTCTTCAGCCATGAGCGTGAGATGAAATAAGTTGCAACGCCGCAAAGTGAGCCGAGCATCAGTGACCCCATCAACATGGGGCGTCCGATTTCCACAAAGAGTGTGACGAGTGCATCCCACCACTGGGAGAAACTCTCGTACTTCAACACATCTGCGAGCGTATCGCGGGTGAGATCGCCTTCGTAGAAAAGCGTGCCGATTTTATAGTCGGCCCAATAGATCGGTAGGATGGTCAACGGGTTAGAGACATAAACCATCAACAGAGCTGCAGGTTTGTTGAAATAAAAGAGTCGCTGGGTCAACAGTGCTAATGTTAGCACGATGACAATTTGCAGCCCGACCGTGGGTGTCATCGCCACGAACACACCAATCGCCATCCCCAAAGCTTTCGCATGGGGAGTGTCGTTCAGTGAGAGAACTCGTTTGACCCACTTGCGTGGATGTCGCCAAAACGCAATTGGTTTTGCGGACAAATCTTCCATGACACTCCGCTAGTCCGTCATCCAATTTTGATGTCCATAACAGACGCGGAAAAGACTGTGTTCTCCGGTCTTCATGAATCGCAGCTCATTAAAGCGAGATATACAATGTTTCGACGGGACATACGAACTAGTTCGATAGAACCGACAGATCAGCAAAGTAGATATAAACAGCCAAGACGACGAGGATCAATCCCGCTGCCGCCGGCTTAGCAAACTTCCACGGGGTCAAATCGACATCGCCACTCGATTTCTGTTCCCAGGGCGTATCGCGAGGGGCTAGGGTTTGAATGAGTAACATCAAACCAATCAGGCCCACGAAGACAATTCCGAGAAAGTGGAAGTTGTTAAGTCCTTGCATAGCTTTGGCGACAGATGGCACAAAGTACTTTACGGAGATAATCGCAACGCCGAGCACCAACGCGATATTCGCTGCCAAAGCCGGTGTCCGTTTGGTAAAGAACCCGACAATCACGACTGCAAAAATCGGGATGAAGTACAAGGCATTCATGTCTTGCAGATACCCGAAAATACTTTTCTGGTTTGCTAGCATGGGTGCGACACACATGGATGTGATGGCAATGATCCAACCAAACCATTTCCCTGATCGAATGATTTGTTCGTCTGTCGCATCTTTATTGAGGAGATCGCGATAAACACCGAGACTAAACAGTGTGGCTGTACTGTTGAGGGCAGAGTTGAACGAACTTAAAATCGCCCCCATCAATGCGGCGGCAAAAAAGCCGACAAGACCGTTTGGCAACACACGTTGCACCATTTTGCCGTAGGCTTGGTCTTTATGACGCGGGCTAATGACTTGACTAGTATCTAAGTCTTCCAGGTACTGATATCCGGTGCTTCCATCCGAAACGATGACAACATCCGGCGGAACAATCTTAGAGACTTTGAGTTCCTGCTCGTTATGGGTGATTGTGTCACCGACTTTTGTGTTCGCATCGTCCCATGACGAAAGATTCAAAGCGGCTAGTGCTGCGTCGTCGTGTAATAGAACCGGTGCATTTTTGGAGTCGCCACTAGCGACAATCGTTCCTTGATTTCCTGAGACATCGACGACAGGAACATAGTTCTCGCCAACGAGTGTGCGTCCATAAATATGAAACGCAATAATTCCAGGCAGCACGAGAATCAGCGGAGCGAGCACTTTAAAAAGCCCCGCCAGTAACACGCCCTTTTGACCTTCGCCGAGGTTTGTTGCGCCGAAGGTGCGTTGGATGATTTGTTGATTCGTGCACCAGTAAAACAAGTTGATAATCAAAACACCGGTAAACAACGTCGAGAACGGAACCGATTGATTTGGGCCGCCAAGCGAGTTGAATTTCTCAGGACTAGCAGCTCGAAGTTCTTCGAATGCGGGGCCGATGCCTTCCGGGTTGACTGCTTTGATACTGAGATAGGCAATCAGAAATCCACCGACTAGCAATCCGAATCCATTCAGCGTATCGGAGACTGCCACCGTTCGAAGACCGCCGAAAATGGCATAGATAGAGCCGATAATGCCGATCATCCAAACGACGATCCATAAAAGAGTCGTTCGGGATTCCATGCCAAGTAGGTTCGGCAGGTCGAGAATATCAATAAGACCTGTCGCGCCTGTATACAGAATGATCGGTAGTAAGATCACGGCATAAGCCACGATGAAAATCAAAGTGGTGATAGTGCGTGTCGTGCCGTTGTATCGTTCTTCTAGAAACTGAGGCACGGTCGCGATACCGCTTTTGAGGTAACGCGGTAGAAATATCAAAGCCATCACAACCAGTGAACACGCTGCGATGACTTCCCAGGCCATTACGCTTAAACCGTCGGCATAAGCAGCACCGTTGAGTCCGACAAGTTGCTCGGTGGAGAGATTTGTGAGTAGCAAGGAGCCAGCGATAAAACCGCCAGTGAGTGACCGTCCGCCGAGGAAATAGCCGGCAGACGTGCTATGAACATCGTTCCGCGTGAGCCACCAGGTGCCCAGTGCAACCAGACCTGTAAAGAATAGGAATGAAGCGAGCGTGAAAAACATAGTCAAGAAATTTCCGGCGCAAGATGGGAAAGCTGTGGAATTGAATCGTCAGAGTTTAACGACTCTCAGCCGGAATTGTCGACTGTTTGACGAAGAACCGCCGGTTCACGCACTGTGTGAACCGGCGGTTGGTCGAACGGAAAGCGAGAGTGGCTTGATCTAGCGACTAGCAGGCACAACTTGACCCGAGTCGGCTTCGCCGTTGGCCCATTGGACTTCATCGGGGCTCGGCGGGACGTTCCTGGGGCTATCGAATGCCACATAGTTCGGGACCGGTTGGTGAGCCGGTCGTGTGTTCAGGCCTTCGTTGACTTCTTCTCGCACCGACCCGGTTTGGTAGGGACCAACGCCGAGCACATACCAGTTGCTGTCGTTCGATTGGGCAAGCGAGGTTCCCCCACCGCCCAGAGCTTCTCGAGTTTTTGCGTCGTAAGCGACTAACCCGATCTTGGCCATCCCGGTTTGTTCTTGTTTGCTCATGAGTTTGACTTCGGGAATGCTGATCGGCAGCGGACCGGGCACGGCTAATTCCGGCGTTCCGAAGAAGGTTTCGGAGGTATTCGTACCGACGCCACCGCTACGCGCTTCTACGACGATGTCCGCGTCCTCGGCCTTCGAAACCAGTCGTCCACCGCCACGCAAGATGCGGTGTCGGATGGAACCGACGACGTAACTTTTGTCGACACAATCGAGATATTGGTCGTCGAAGAACACCTCGCTACCTGTGAAGGCAGTGAAGTCGACTTTATCGAGCGATTGATCGATCGAATTCGAAATCAACAGTTGTTCTTTGGCTGTACGCGCGGTGTTGGTCGTTTTTGCGGTCGCACAACCGACGGCAATGCTAGCAACGCAGGCCAGCGTGAGAATTCGAGTGATCATTGTTCCCCTCCTTGAGAACAGGAATTCGAAAAGACTGAATGATGAAATATGGCCCGACCGTCAAGAGGAGATCGCCCAGATTAGGTAATTTGCGAGGTATGTTCCGGTTTTGACAAATACACAGTTTTCCGGTTCATCGGCCGATTTCTCCGAGAACTGAAATCAAAATCGAATGGTCTTGTGAGATTTTTGAAATTGGTCTAAAGTCCCGCCCCCTTGATGAGTCGTTCGACTCAAACACTGTCTGTCTGTCATCTCTGTTTCGTCGAAGCGGTTCTCATTATCCAAGACCGTGGACACTCCAACTCTCGAGGTTCCCATGAAACGTTTGTTCGCAACTTTCGCCGGCATTGCCTTGTTGACTACGGGCACGGGTTGTTGTCATCACTTCGCGCGTCCGTGTGGACCGTGTGCTTCGTCTGGGTATGGAGCTGCTCCCGGTTATTCGACCGCAATGGCTGCTCCGGTTTCCATGGCGTCGGCTGCCCCGATCAGTTACGCCGCCGCTCCGGCCGCTTGTGACTGCAACGCACCCACCGTTGCCCCTTACTAACCAAATATCCGATTCCGAATCGGAAACTCGATCGAACCGGATGGTCGACCAAGACGGTCGTATTCCGGCATTCGTTCCTCAGAAATCACGCTGTCTTCGGGTGACCATCGCTTGCGTTCGCAAGAGCGGGCCGTCAGAGTAACACTTGAAGGATCGTCGCGCGATGATTGGGGCCGGGTTGCGTTTGTTCGCAACTCCCGTCGGCCAGTTTGCCGTCATACGCACGATTCATGAACGGATACTCACACCCGAGGAAAACGGCATGCCATTTCGAATCTCGCCGCTCGTGCTCGCGATTTTGTGTTTCGTCTCATTTTCCAGCTGCGAGAAGCAAACCGAGGTCCAGCAAGACGATCAAACTGCGGAAACAGATCAACAACCAGAAACGTCCGACGACGAATCGGAACTCACCGAAGAACAAAAAGCCATTCAAAAGATCTTCCTGCAAGCCGGGAAAGACTTTGAAGCTGGTCGTGTGGATGATGCCATTGCTCAAATCAAGAAGGCGCAGGCCGCTGCCCCGGATGATCTCAACGTGCAGATGGCCGCCGCTGTTTCGATGACGCAAATCTCTTCCACGCTTGGCGGAGACGAACTCGAATCGGCCAAGAGTTTGGTTGCTTCAGTCGAAGAGATCATCGAAGAGTTGAATTCCGACGAAACGATCCAAGCCAACACGGAACCTCTGGTCACTCGTTTGACCTTCGAGAAAGCCCGGATCACCGCAGAAGAAGGCCAGACGGAGAAGGCTCTCGATTTACTCGAAGAGTCCATGAAGCGAGGTTTTCAGCAACTCGCGTTAGTTGAGGGAATGAAAGCGTTTGACGCGGTGCGGGAAACGGAACGCTACAACGAGCTGGCGAAAACCGCCGGGCTTAGAGGCTTTCCGTTCGATTTCACATTGCCATCCGCCTTGGATGACAGCACGATTTCGCTGAAAGACCATGCTGGCAAAGTGGTCATTGTGGATATTTGGGGCACATGGTGTCCGCCGTGTCGTGCGGAAGTCCCGCACTTCGTCGACTTGCAGTTCAAGTACGAAGACCAAGGTCTGCAAGTGATTGGCATCAACTACGAGCAGATGCCCAAAGACGAGTGGAAGCCGCACATCCAGAAATTCGCCGACGCCTACAACGTGAATTATCTATTGGCACTCGGCGATGACGCCACGCAGGACAAAGTGCCCGATTTAGAATTCTTCCCTACGACGTTGTTCATCGACCGGGAAGGCGAAGTCCGGCTGAAATTGGTTGGTGGTGCTTCCTTTGAAAAGTTGGACTCGATCGTCAAGAATTTGATCGACGAGAAGAAACCGGACAACGCGACTCCAAAGGAATCGGCGGAAACTCCAGCCAAAGCCGATGGTCCCGCCGTTGCCGAAGATTAGAAGTCGTGTTAGCGGTCGGGCACTCCCAGCCAGTACGAACCACGAAAACGGTCTACGTCGTCAGTCGTTCTTGGTATAAGCGTTCGATGTCGTCGACCGTCACGGTGATCTCCCGGATAAACCCGGTGTGCGATCGTTCGTAGAGAATGTTCGAAGCTTCTTGTGGAGTTCGATGCACCGCTTCTGTGAGCCAACGCCGATCTTCCGGCGAAAGTTCGCCGATGTCGTCCGCCCACCGCGTGCGGGTTTCCATCACCAGGGACTCTAACCGTGGGTCGTATTTCTGCAGGTTTGCCATGACTTTGTGTGTTTCCAGGGAGTAAGGACCGACATCGTCTCAACCTGTAGTTCATGATATCGGACCACGCCAAAATTCCCAGCGTCACGGAATAGGCGGACGGTCAAGATCGAAATGCAGATCGCCGGATGATTCGGGTTTTGACGAGTGCCCACTGACTCCTTGTGCACATATGTGAACAAAAACCCGTTTGGCCTTTCACACGAGATTCGTTGCGAGGTCGGCGTATTGTCTCTGGGCGTTCCGCAACGTACACTCTCACCGTTATATTGTGAGCGTTTTCACGGAAAAGGATGACGTGTCATGTTGAGTCGTGGTTTGATGTTTTTGGCCGTTTGTGGTTTGGGGTTCGGATGCGCAGATGGCATTCCGGCGGAGATCCCCGAACCGGAAACCCAAACATTTGCCGAACCCGAAGCTGCCCCCCTCGACCCGCCCGAAGGCGATTGGTGGTGGTGGCGTGGTCCGACCCGCAATGGTAAAGCCGCCGCCGGGCAAACCATTCCCACCAGCTGGAGCAGAACCGATAACGTCGTCTGGAAAGTCAACGTGCCCGGTCGTGGCCACTCATCGCCCACGGTTGTCGGTTCGCTCGTCGTGATGGCCACCGCAGATGAGTCCGCACAAACACAATCGGTCGTCGCATTCGACCGGGAAACCGGTAAACGAAAATGGATGACCGAACTTAGCCAAGGCGGATTCCCCAAGACACACCCAAAAAACACGCATGCTTCGACAACCGTCGCCAGTGACGGAAAGTACCTCTTCGCGGTCTTCCATCACCACGACGAACTCACGCTGCACGCTCTTGATTTCGAAGGTCACGAGGTCTGGAAACGCGATATCGGTCGGTATGCACCGCGTCGTTACGAGTACGGTTACGCCCCGTCGCCATTGTTGATGGGCTCGTTGATCGTGATTGCCGCCGATTATGAAGAAGGCGGATACATCGCTGCCTTCGATCGCAAAACCGGCGAGCCGACTTGGAAAACCGAACGCCCGGCGAAACTGAGCTTCTCGTCGCCGGTGCTTGCCGACGTGGGCGGCAAAGAGCAGATTTTCCTCAGTGGTTGTGAAATCGTCGCTTCTTACGATCCTAAAACCGGTCAACAGAATTGGGCTGTTCCCGGCACCACAATGGCCACCTGCGGCACGATGGTCTGGGACGGAGACGCCGTCATCGCCAGTGGGGGTTATCCGAAATCGGAAACGATCTGCGTGAAAGCTGACGGCTCCAAGCAGGTGCTGTGGACCAACAATCAGAAGTGTTATGAACAATCCATGATGGCTCATGAAGGTTACGTGTACGCACTCACCGACAAAGGTGTCGCGTATTGTTGGCGGGTGTCCGATGGCGAAGAACTCTGGCGCGAACGCCTCTCAGGACCGGTGTCCGCCTCTCCCGTGCTCGTTGGCGACAAAATCTACCAAGCCAACGAAAAAGGTGAAATGTTTATCTTCAAGGCCAACCCAAGTCAGTACGAAGAAGTCGCCCGTGTGACGCTCGGCGATGAATCCTTCGCCTCCCCCGCCGTCTGCGGCAACCGCCTCTACTTAAGAGTCGCCCACAACGAACGCGGCAAACGCCAAGAAGTCCTGTACTGCATCGGACAGTAGGACGATTCACTGACAATTGCCTGTAATTTCGAAATCGACAGCTGCGATTGTCGGTTTATCGTTGCGCACTCAGAAATGCGTGTTGAACTGCCGCACCGTTCTACGTTTGCCTGAGAAGGGTGTTTAACACGATAGCAATTCAACTCACACCCCTCAGTACTTGGTCGAAGAAAGACTTTGATGGCATGGGGTGATGTGGTGGAAGAGTTTCACCAGCCAGATGAGCGACGAGCCAGAGGCGCTCGATATATACATGCTGCTTGGAACGGGCTTCGTTTCCTATATACGAATAATCCGTTCTATCTTCTCAGCACGGCATTTGTGTTACACGGCAGTGCTCGATGGATGCAGAATCCACACGGGTATGATGCTTGGCTCCTCATCGGACTCGTCGGCGCGTATGTGCTTATGATGGCGGTGACAGCCATTGTGATTGTTCGTGCCGGTGGTGTCTGGGAAGACGCGCGGACAATCTTGTTCCTCGTGCCGGTCTTGCTGGTCGAACTGTCGTTGACGTTAGACAGTCTCATCTTGAGTGACAAATCACTCGGCCCTTCGCTAAGCATTGCTGGCTTCGTATTCGCATGGGTCGTCTGTGAAGTCCTTCTGCGAGGACTTCGAGTTCGGTTCCCCATTCATTTTAGCGGGCCGCTGTCTCTATTCTTGGTGCTGCTATTCTTGTACCCGCAAGCAATTGTCACGGCCATTTACGCGGGTCAAGTTTCCACCGCGCATTGGTCGATCTTTGGTTTCTCCTGGGCGTCCGCTTTCGTGGCCTTGTCGCTTGTTCCTGCGGTGAGACGGGGCCGAGACTTGATCACGAATAACGGAACGCCGTGGCAGTGGCCTTGGTTCCCTTGGAGTTTGATGGTGGTGTGTTTGGTGGGACTGGGTGTGCGCGGCTACTCACTCTGCTTGTCCTTCGATCCCGCTCTCTCACTCAACTTCAACGAGGCAATGCAGCTATCCAGCATTTGGACACCGGGTTTTCTCAGTCCTCTTGTCCTTGCGGCAAGTGTGCTTCTCCTGGAATTCGGGTTGGCCGAGAAAAACCACCGTGTCCAGATTTCCGCGTTAGCCGGTCCGATGATGAGCGTGCTATTGGCGTTGCCTTGGTCGACCTCGTCAAGTCTCGCAAATCAATTTCGGCATGAGTTAACTGCCCAACTGGGTTCTCCCTACGCCCTGATGCTAGTCATGTCTGTCGCATTCTACGGAGTCGCTTGGTGGCGGAACGTGCGATGGGCAGAGCCACTGTTCATCATCTGTCTGTTTCTCATGATCGGCATCCCAGCCGAGAACATGGACGCGCCACTTCTTCATAGTCTCCACAAATTCAAGTGGGTGTTGGCACCCAGCGTGCTGATTGCTGCCGGACTTTGGAAGTGTGATTCGCGACGTCTCTTTGCTGGGACGATGGTACTCATCCCGATTTTGGACTGGGCAATGTTGTCCTACGTGCCTGGTTGGGTCCGCGGCTTCGTTTGGACTCAATTTGTTGGTTTGAGCGTGTTCTCCATTGGTCGTCATGTGGCCGACTCTTTCGGAGCACGCCTCCGCCGTGCTGCTGCACTTCTCCTGGCGATTGATATTGTCACGGCCCTGCTGTTGGCCGTGGATTCACCCCCGGCAATACAAAGCTGGGCATTCGCCGCTTATGCCACGCTCCTCGTGCTGCTTGTATTTGTTGCAGCCTATTCGATGCGAAATATGCTGTATTTCGCCATCGGAGTTGGCGGCGTCATTGCGGTAGCGAGCGAACGAATCAAATCTCTGTTTGACTTGCTATCTCAAACCCATCGTGATGCCAACTCGTTTCTAGCAGCCGCGATACTCTTCTTAATCGCCGTTGGAGTCAGTACTGCCAAAGCCGGCTGGGGTAAAAGATTGTCCGTTCTGTTACCAACACCAAAATCAAACCCATAGCGATGTTGTTGGCACAGTTTCGCAAGATTCGAGGTCACTCGGTTGATGCCCCTTTGAAGTCGGGGCCGTAGCGGCGGACAGACCAAATTGCGGCAATTGCGTTGACGATCAACAAGCCGACAAAAATCGCAGCAAACGTACTCTGGAATGCGACGGCGTAACCCATGGCTAGGACGAGCAGCACGGCGACGACGATCAGGGAAATCTGACTTGCTTTGATCGAGAACAAAGAGGCGAATAGTAAGAGAACTCCGTGCACTCCGGCGAGCGCAAGCATTGACTCGCTCGGCTTGATGTTGGCCTTGGCGAGTTCATCAGGGGCAATGAATGCAACGGCGACAAAGCCCAGCATGAAACAAGCAAACACGCACCACAACAGGACCGAGCGGCGAAGAGTTACGGCTGCTTTAGCGGCGGCGTCAGGGTTGTTCATGTTTTGTTCTCCGTGGGAGCAAGAGCCGGGATGACTCAAGACTCGTTCGTGTGGGCAATACTAGCAAATCCTCAAACCTCAATGAACTGTTGTTTGGCAAACTGGTTTCACGTTTCACTTTTTGGCGACCTCAAGAAAAAGAGGAACAGCATGCCGAGTGAGTTGCGGTTTACGGAGTGGTTCAATGCGTTTGAAGCGGTGTTATGGATGGGGATCGCGGGGTTGATTCTTTGGCGGGGTGCGGAGTTGACTTCACTCTCGCGGCGGGTGCGGTGGGTTTGGGCGGCTTCGTTTTTTCTGTTCGGTATGTCGGACGTCGTCGAGTTCTGCACCGGTGCCTGGTGGCAACCGCCCGCGCTCATTGTGTTCAAAGCTGTGTGCGTGTTCGGCATCGTCTTCTGTGGGATGCAGTTGCGGACACCGAACACCGCCCCTGAACCGGATGACACGGAGGGTGGGCATGCCGCGTAAGAAGTCTAAGCCCTCCTTACTCTTGCCCGTCGAGATTTTTAATGGGGGTCTGCTCTTTTGCTATGTGCTCCTGTTTGTCGTTGGTTCGATCGAGATGTGGACCGGTTTGATCGGATGCAATCCGGCACTGGTCGAACATGGCTTTCAGTTGGCAACGATGCCGTTGATGTTCGGCATTGGATTTTGTGCGATTTTCGTGTTCTTCGGTGTCTGTTATCTATTGGATCAATCGATTCGGTGGGCCTACCGTTGGTTCCGTGACCAGTTTTTGGGTCGATAAGACATCAGTGACCGCAATAGCACTGGCGGAGCCAGTGGCACCCGAGCGGAGAACGGGTATGCCGCGAAAAATTCTTGAACGACTTCTGTGGCATTTTTTGAACTATGGCTTTTTCTTCTTGTACCTTTTCTTTGCGGTCGCTGGATTGTGTGCGGCGTGGATCGGTTGGGTTCGCTGCGATATGAAGCTTGCCGAGCAAGCACTCAAGGCGACTCACCCGTTTTTGCTTCTCTGTACCGTATTTGTCGGAATAGGAGTGTTCGCAGCGGTTGGAACCGTCGTCGATTGGCTGGTTCGGTGGGGGTGGAAGAGGTACCGGCAATAGCTTTCGAGATTCCAAGAAATAAGAACCCGCAATTGCACTGGCAAAGCCAGTGGCACCCCGCGATGACTTCACAGATTGGTGTTCTGATCAGAAACCGAATCCAACCACGTGCGACCATTCGGAATCAAGATGTGGGATTGAACAATGTGAGCCTGAAAATCAAGGACCAAATCGTTCCGATGACGTTCCCGGATGGCACCGTTGTACTTCCACACCAAACCCGTTTCGAGTTCGATATTTAACTGAAAATCTAGAGTCGCACCTTCATGACTCGGATAAAACAACTCGGCGTTTCGGGCATGACGTACAAAAGAAGCAATATCTTGAGTATCTTGAACCGACTCGGGTGGTTGGTCGTCGATCCGGATTCGGATGGCAACAATATCTTGAGCGGAGAGCGAGCGGATTCGGGTACGCATCGTTTCTTCAGATTGGAATTGAGGCATCAATTGAAAAATCGAAATTCCAGCGAAAATCCCACCGCCGAAGAAACACACGAATATAAAGTGTCCTGATGTATTTGGTCTTCGTTCTGGATCGGCTATTTGCCACCACACTCCCGGAATCATCCCAATGAGCGCCCCAGTGGCGCCGCCACACCAAAGTTTGAAAAACCAGAATATGTGGGGGAAGGCTGCATGCCAAGTGAGAGTTGCAGCAATCACGCCGATGGCAATGCAAAACAAAATCCGCCAATGGTGGCGGACATAGATGCCACCGGCTGATTTAGACCAATCTAGGTCACGCAACATGGCAATTGAGTTCGAAAAACTGGTAGTGCACGGACAGACGTTTATTCGCAACCCATATGAACTAAAAATCACGTGTCACCGAGTCTATTCTCTGAACGATGCGTTGTCATCCTCGGACGTTTATTCGCCGCCGGTTCCAAAATCGTTGACACCTCCCGGTTTCGGGCGGGGTATACTCTCGGACGGCTGAGGAAATTTCTTCCCAGCGGTCGGACGACAACAAGCTCCGCGGCTTGGGGTTCATTGTGAGTGTGGATGATACCGTTCTGGTTGAGCGTTGCCTGCAAGGAAACGAGGAGGGATTGCGCTCATTGGTTCAGCGGTATCAGGGGGCCGTCTTTGGATTGTGTTTTCGGATGCTGGGGCATCGCGAGGACGCGGAAGATGTCGCGCAAGACGTATTTGTGCGGATGTATCGCAGTTTGCACCGCTGGGATGCGACGAGGCCGTTCCGTCCGTGGTTACTGACGATCGCCGCGAACCGCTGTCGAACGGCGTTAGAGAAACGCTCTCGCAGGCCAAGGCCAACGGAAATCGTGGAACACATCGCCGAAACTGATTCGCCACAAACCGAATTGGCGGAGGAGCTGCAACAGGCACTTGGCCAATTGCGTGAGGAATATCGAGAATGTGTGATCTTGTTTCACCACCAGGAATTGAGTTTGACCGAAGTGGCGGAGATTTTAGGATGTCCGCCGGGAACTGTGAAAACGTGGCTGCATCGTGCCCGGAAGGAGTTGGCCGATCATCTGCAGCGACGAGGAGTGGCCCCTCATGCCTGTCATGAATTGCCCTGAATTTCATTCTGCGTTAGATCGACTTGTCGAGCAGCATACCTCGCTTGATCGGTTGAGCGATCCGCTACGTCAACACGCCGACCGCTGTGATGGTTGTCGACACTATTGGCAGACGCAAGTCATGTTGAACGGTGCGATTCACCACTGGCGAACCGACACGCCGGAAGTCGATTTGACGGATGTGGTCCTCTCGCGTGTGGCGGAAGAAGCCGACGGGCACTCACCACTGGCTGCCGTTGCGTCTCCGTCGAAACCCCGTCGGATGGCCGGGTTCGCGTGGCCGCTGGTGGCGTGTTTGTGCGTGTTGGGCGTGGGAATCGGTTGGATGGTTGCCCATCGAAGCGGCGATGATTCGAACAACACGCCGCGTCTCGCTGAGGAAACCGATCCATCACCGATTGAAACCGAATCGCCCGCCACGCGGCTCGAACCGCAACACTCGGAAACACGTCGACAAGAGTTGGTGGCAGTCGTCGATGATGCCGGCTCCGCGTATCAGACATTGGTCAACGACACGACGGAAACACTCGGCGATTTCAAGTTGCTCGTTACTGCGTGGGTGCCGTCTTCATCGGCGAACACCGACACTGGCGCGGTGGAACTGCCAACCGAGGCGGAGTCGTCTTGGCTGGATGAATTGCGGGACTTGGAGGGCGTGAAACAAGGACTGGTGCCGGTTGGTCGGGATATCCGTCGTCCGTGGGAGTTCTTGCGAGATGCGTTGCCGACAACGTCTAATCTCCTTTGATGGGGTCTCTCTTTTGAGGTCGAAACTCATGAACCGTTCTCTGCATACCCGTCTGGCTTCGTTCGGTCTGACAATTGGTCTGATCGTGTCGATGTTGGTTCACTCCGCGTTGGCGGCGGAGATGGATTTGTTGCGGTTGGTGCGTCCGGAAGTCG
This sequence comes from Thalassoroseus sp., assembly GCF_984380535.1. Classification (NCBI taxonomy): domain Bacteria; kingdom Pseudomonadati; phylum Planctomycetota; class Planctomycetia; order Planctomycetales; family Planctomycetaceae; genus Thalassoroseus; species Thalassoroseus sp. The sequence continues at coordinate 200,954 of NZ_CFHRBF010000005.1, read as the reverse complement.
GGTTGTGTGTGTCGGCTTCGGGTTGGAATCCCGGAGTGAAACAACCGAACGCATGGTTCCAACGGGTCAAGGAATCGCCGTTGTATCGTGGTTGGCAGGCCAGTCGGGATTACCAGAAACTTCGCCGTTCGATCGCCAAATTGGAAGGCCGACTCGGGCAACCGGCTTGGGGATTTCTACGGGACATGACGGCCGGCGGTGTCGTGCTCGCGGTGTATCCGCGTTTGGAATCGGAGCCGGTCAGCGTGCTCCTCATGCAAGCCGACGATGCCACCACGATGGAGACCGGCATCAACTTGTGGAACGAGATGGAACACGCCGTCCTCGAAACCGAAATGGTGGGCAACGAGTTGTACATTCGGCGAACCACATCGAAATCCGCTGACAACAACGTCGTGCAGTTTTATGCTCATCGTGGAGCGTTATTTGTGCTGACCGATGATGAATCGACACTGCGAACCACTTTGGAAGCCAGTGCGAAGGCGGAAAATGAGAATCTCACCGCGGCGGGGTGGTTTCAAACCGGACAGGCAGCATTGCCACCGGATTGCGGAGTGAAGGCGTATTTCAATCCGCGAGCCTGGGACGCGGCCGTCCAACTGCCGGAACGTCCGAAGTTCGGCGAACGGCAAATTTTCAAACTTTGGAACGAGTGCGAATCGGTCGTGCTAGGCCTCAAGGTTCAACGGGGCGTTTCGTTGGAAGGCGTGGCATCGTTCGATTTCGCAAAGACGAACAAGCCGATTGAACAAGAGCCGAACAGTGTCTCGGCTTTCCGTCGACATCTTCCGGAAGATGCGTGGTTCGTCTACACCGGCAAATTGAATCTCGTCGATTGCTTGCACGCGTTGCGAATGGAGTTGCCGGAGAAAGATCGGCGGGAGTTCGACAACTTGCGACAGATCGGTCGCGGTTTCTTTCTTGGGCACGATTTGCTGGATGACGTGCTGACTGCGTTGGGGCCGAACTTCGCGTGCTACGTGACCCCGCGTGCGGATATGGAGGACAATGTTCCGCCGATCAATGGGGTGTTCGCGTTGGAGTTTCGTACTCTCGCGGAGCCGAAGGAGAACGCCATTCCGATCAAGACCGCCGTCGATCGCGGATTGCAAACTGGCTGGGGAATCTTGGCGGCTTTGGTTGATCCGTCGTCCCGACTGCGAATCGAGAACGATCTTTGTTGGATCGATTCGTTCGGTCCCTGGCAGCCGGCGTTCTTGGTGACGGACGAGTTCTTGATTCTCGCCACCGCTCCCGATGCCATTCGGAAGTTTGTCGACGCCGAAGCCCAAGATAACCCGCCGAAAGCCGTTGTCGGGTTGCCAGCAAGATCGACAGCGGATCAGCAAATCCTAGTGAACTTGCATGCTGTCCGGTCGTTCCTGGCGAATCACGAGAACGTATTCGTGCAGCGGATTGCCGCCAACTCGCCATTGTCCGCCGAGGAAATCGGACGCCGTTTGCGACGCGCCCTGGCGGCATCTGAAGTGTTCGACGCCTTGTTCATGACCGTCGATTTGAAAGCCGACCAACTCCGTGTGACCATCGGCGGTGCGGTGGATTCTGAGTGATTGCAGCGTCAATTTGGATGAAGCGAGGATGGAAGATTGAGGATGGCGGGCCGCTTGGGTAGACGGTTCGCCTTCTTCATGCTTGTAATGGCCTAAGAGCGGGCTTGTGGTAATGGCTCGCTCGCATTAACTATCTAACGTAGTCCCGGATCGGGGCCGCTGGATTTCTTGTCGCGTTCTCGGCTGGCGAGGAGTGCGAAGCGTTCGTTGAGTTCGAATTGGCTGGCAAAGACCGGATCGTTCAGGTAATCCGGTCGGCGACACCGCTGGCAACCATGCCCCTGCATGAACACAAAACCGTCTTGCGGATCGAGTTCTTGCAATTCTTCGGGGTCCCGATTCAGCACTTCGCTCCATTCCCGTGCCATCAAATGGTTGGCAACTCCAAACGTTTGCAACACTGCCGAGTTATTGATAACGGTTTGCCAATCGTCCGGGTACAAGCTACGAAGTTGGCTGAGATCCTGCCAAAACGACCAAATCTGCAAGCCATACCCTCGTAGCAGTGTGATGGCCTGTTTCAATGCCGGTAGCGAACCAAGTTGGGCACATTCATCGAGTAGAAACAACGTGCGTTGTCGCGGGATTTGTCGACGACTGATAATCGCCGTCAGAAGCGTGCTCACCCACAACCGTAACAACGCCCGGTGGCTATCGAGTTTCTCGGGCGGGATCACGATGTAAATGCTGATCGGTTTGCCATCGACAACGTCTTGCAGGTCGAAACTACTGGTGCCGAGTGTTTCCGAGACTTCCGTGCTACCGAGAACTTTCACGTAAGTCGATGCCGTCGACCGCACGGATGGCCGGGTACGTTCGGACGGATGGGCCAAGTACGCGACCATTTCGTCGCGGGCCATCTTGTTGGTGACTTCGTCTTTATCGAGCATCACGGCGATGGCGTAGTCCATGTCGTCGTGATAGATGTAGCTGCGGAGTTTGTTGAGTGTGCGTTCTTCTTTCGGAACGGCGGTCGCGATGTGAGCGATCAAACCGGCCATCAATGCCGACGCGGAGTCGCTCCAAAAGGGATCGTCCCGAAAATGATGCCCGACACTTAGTAAACTGGCGAGCATCTCGGCATCGCAGTCGAGGATGGACTTATCCAGATCGAAAATGTCCATCGGATTGAGCTGGTCACTTTTGTCGGTCACGATGTGGAACGGATCGAGCACGACGACCCGCTGACCAAGTTCTTGACGACGCCGCGCGGTGACTTGGTAATTCTCGCCCTTCGGGTCGACGGTAATGGTCGGCCCTTTGTAGTGCAGCAGGTTCGGAATAATCACTCCGCGACCTTTGCCAGCACCGGTCGGTGCGACGGTCATCAGGTGACTATCGCCATTGTAAAGGAATGGACGACTCGCGGACCGACGCACACGTTTCGCCTGTGGTGCGAAGCCGAACGGCGAATGCACGGCATCTTCGGCATCCCAGCCTAGCAATAATTCTGACTCATGCCCTTGAAGAACGTGGTTCTCCGCGAGCGTCCTATCCGTCGTCATGCCAATATCTCCGAGGGAACCGAGGTTCAATCCGGAAGGTTGAGGGAGCGTTCCATCCGCACCTTAATCCTACAAACCCGGCAAGCGGGGGAAAGTCTGAAATGGGGGAATTCCTGATTCCGGTAAACTTCCCGAATTTCCGATTTTTCCGCCAAATTGATCTAGCGAAGTCTGAACAGGTGAGAACTACCACATTTTTCGCCCGTTCGCATCCAAGGAAGAAATGCCGGAACGCTCAGAGTCCTACCATCGCGAGTTCGTGTTTCGCATTCGGTGTCGAGACTCCGAAATCATCCCACTGGCGTTTTGAACATTTTTTCAGAACTTTGTGAACCGCAGCGGGTTGATTTGCGTATCTGTACTGCGAGAAAAGTGAGTGGGTGGATTCAACCAATCTTCGTCACCACGCGAGCTTTTCGAAAATATTTGTGTCGGGACCGTACAACGGTTTTTCCATGAACTTAGTGGTTGTCCACGCTTCGAAACGACACACCGGTGACGCCAGACGCGACACCTCCCACACCACGGACGGCTATTTCAGATTAGGAAGAAGTCAAAAACCATGTTTTTCGACCAAGAAATGTGGGCCATTCTCGGAGTTTCTGCATTCATCGGCGCTGCATTCTACCTAGGTGCCGCCATCCGCGTCGGCTTGATCCGTCCGCAAGAAACCGATTCCACATGTGATCCGCTGTCGTAGCCTGAACTGGATCCGGTGACGTCCGCCTGAAACAAGTGGCGTCCAATCCTGGACTGCGTATACTGGTATGTCGATGCGAGTCTCTTGGGAGAGCGAATATGGTATCTGAAGAAACGAAACGTGTTATCGCACGAGCCAAAGCAATCTACGCCCAACAACTGCAAGACACGCTTGAGGCTGAGCATCGCGATCATTTTGTGGCCATTGAGCCGGAATCGGGTGACTATTTCGTGGCGGACACCTTCGATGCGGCTGTGAAAGCGGCAAGATCGAAGCATCCGTCACGATTGTCTCACACTATTCAAATCGGCCATGCGGCGGCGTTCCATATCGGATTGATGGAACGATGATTGGACACGTCGATGACCAGCTTCGGGCGCTGGTTCCGATTAGCGTGGCAGCGAACGCCAGCGATGAACCAACCGAGATCCTGGCGTGGGTGGATACCGCATTCAACGGGAGTTTGGTCATTCCGAGAGCGAAGATTCAGGAATTGGGGTTAGTTCAAGAGTCGTCGGCAGAGGCCGTATTGGCGGATGGGAACATCGTTGAACTGGAAACGTACGGGTGTTTCTTCACATGGTTTAACGCGACATACGAAACACAAGTTGTTGTGAATGACAGCGAGTTTCCGTTGTTGGGCACCATGCTACTGGCAGGACGACGGTTGGAGATCGACTACCACAGGAAAACGGTAGCGATCGAGTAACGCCGTTGCATGACGTCTACTTGGCGTCCAATATTTCCGCAACCTCTTCGCCTGGAATTCCGGCCCACGAGGGAGGGTCGTCAACCATATTTTGGACGATGATGCCGTAATTAGTCTTTCGGGCCATTTTAAGAACAACGATGCCATCGAGTTCAAAGAAACGATCGTTTGGAAACTTCTGGATCATGGATGGGATATCGCACCACACCAACAGCATGGGACTTCCATCAGGCCCATTTGTTGTTGGCACCCCGATCTGATCGGTTTCGATCGTTGAATGCGTGTCACCATTTTGGACCAAACGATACCCGTCGGGCAAGCGAGCACCGACCTTCGAAGTGAGGAGCGCATTGTAAAAGTTGTTACGATTGTTGATGGTCGGGTCGTCGGCGATCCGTGTAATTAGTTGCCTTAAGTTCTGTTCGCCCATTGACTCGCTTTCCATGAAGTCCGCCACTAACTTTGTCAGCGCGATCCACGTGGAGCCAACAACTTCGGAGGTACTGGCAAAGCCGATGGCACCCGGCGGCTGTCATCTTTGTAGTGGATGCGAAGGAGCTGCCGCGATGGGACTGTTTGTTTCACGGATCCGCATTCCGTATCCGGACTGTGGTCCGGTCATAACCACCAGGTTGACCCACCATACGGTGTAGTTTTCTCCCTGAGATGGCACGAAGCTCGAAACAGGACTCAATTGTGTACCACGAGGCAAACGGCGCGTGCGAGCAATACGCTTGTAAATTGCCTGGATTTGATCGGACGCATCGAGATTCGGCAGCTGTGATTCAATGGCGTCTACGATTTCGTCCTCTGTAATCGGGGGCTCGTGTTTTCCCACCGGATGCTTATTGGCCATAGAATTGAAAGCCGCAACCGTCTCGTCCAGCGGAATCGAGGTATACCATTCGTATGGCTCGCGCCCAGCGACAATAACAACTACGAAGATCGCGACTGCCACGATTAAGGTCGCAATTTCAGATCGAAGACGTGACTTGCCTTGTCCGGGATGATCAGTCATCGGCTCGCCTCGTGGCAGAATGATGTTGATGTCTCAATTCAACCTGATAATAGTGTACGAAATAATCGTCGTTGATCTCAAGTTCGATACGGTTGCGGCGTAACGGTTCCTCGCGACACATCCGTGTCAATGGGAATAACCATTTCGACCGCAAGAATCGCAACAACCGCTACAGATTGCCAATTCGGTTGACCGATATAACCTGCAGGGTCTTGTGCCCTATTTGTGGCGCGGGATGTATCGGGTAGCGGATTTGGACGGTTCTTGAGCCGTCAGGGTCTTCTGCCAATTTGCGCGAACTCTGTCGATGTGCGCGAGCAAAGCAAGGATAGACTCATGCGGAGACAGCGCTGGACGGCTCTTCTGCTTTTAGCGGGACTGACATTTGGGGTCAGTCGCGTCGGTTGGGGACAGGGTTTCGCTCCCGGAGCTATTCCCCAGGGAGCACAACGCAGCCTGAACCCATTGGAACCGGACGGATCGGAGATCGAGACGTTCTTCAATCCGGATATGACCGGTCCTCAAATGGCTCCCGGATCAATGCCGCACCCTGGTGCGTATCCTCCGCCACCCGGTATGTACGGGGCCGGTGGACCGGGACCGATGGGGCCGATTCCCTCCAATAGCCCGATCATGGCGGGTCAAATGGGTGGACCGGGACCGGGTCCCGATAGCAATCCTTGGCCGAAGAATTCGTTCTTCGACTTCGACTTCCAACAACACATCAACAAAGATGGGTTGTGGTTTATGGAGCAAAAGGGCTGGGGACGAGACTACTTTGGCAATACCGAGGTGTTTTTCGCCCGCGTTCGGCAACCGAGCGATGCCATTGTCGGGAGCATTCCCGTCGCATTGAATCAGCCGTTCTTAGACCGAGGCAACGCCCGGTTCCCGGTGATCTCGTCGGATGCGATGTTCAATTACGTCCAGCAAACCGTCACCGCGAACGCGACGAATCCCGGTGAGGAAATTCGCGCAGACCCCATCTTGGTCAACGAACGTCGTGCCGGTCATGTGCCGATCGATCAGACTGATGAAGATTGTCCCGATGAGTACCCTTACGAACTCGGTGGTAAATTCCGCTGGGGTTGGGTCGAACCGGCCGGTCACGGGTTTGATATCGGTGGTTACTTCATCTCACAATCGAACTGGTCGTTCTCACGAGGGTTTGATCCGGTTTCGCCGTTCAACGGGCAAAACCTGGTCGTGACAACCGCTTTGGCTCTGAATGACGGTACCGATACCGGCACATTGGTTTCCTTCGACCGGTTTTTCGGGATTCAATTCGAGTCGCAGTCGGCGAGCGTCAACTCCACGTTCCGCATGACGCCGCTGTACAAGAATGACTGGATGAACATTAAACCGTTGGTCGGACTTCGCTACCTCTGGATTGGTGAAGCTTTCCAGATCGAAGGTCGTGACAGTGGTGGGACGGGAACGTTCGACGGAAGTGGACCGCTGCAAGTGGACACCTTCGTGGCCGGCGATCCCTACGAGTTGGCGATGCGGTCGGAAATCACGAGCCATCTGTTTGCTCCGGAAGCCGGTGTGAGTTTCGACATCGGTGGCGATAACTTCAAGATTCTCGGTCGCACTGCAGTCGGTTTGGCGGCGAACTTCGAGGAACTGGAACTTTCCGGCTACGGCGTGGGTGATCCCAGCACTAATTCCAACTACATTCAGAACCGACGCTTCAGTGAGAATCGTGATCACGTTCGACTGTCACCGATTGCCAGTGCGGAAGTGATTCTCGAAATGAATATCGTCCCTTACATCCCGCTGCTCAATCGAGTACGAATTCTGCGAGAAGCGAAGATTCAAGGGGGATACAACGTGCTGGCGGCTTACCAAGTTCACCGTCCGCAAAAGTCCATCGAGTACAATGCTCAACCGCTCACCCCGACGATTCGCGAAAACGACCGCGATCGCTGGTACCTCAGCGGTTACACCCTGGGTCTTCACTGGGACTTCTAGGAATAGGGTGTCGAGTGCGTCGCGTACGATTGTGCATTTGTCAGCGTTAACGGGTGTCACTGCTGGCTTGTCCAGCAGTATTTTTAGCGACTCCCGGACCGCTGGTTACTCGCACTGCTAGGCAAGTTAGCAGTGGCACACAACCTCAGTCTTTGTCGTCGTTTGTGTTCCTTGCAATCTGACAAATGCGAAATCGTACGCGACGCACCCTCCCATTCAAAACCCATTGTATCCGACCGAACCAAAAACCCGTCAGACCATCTGGCGGGTTTTTTGTTGGGCAACGTACGCCTCCTCAGCGGGCTTTTCCGATGAGCGCTTACCTATTATAGTTCCCGACCGCGAACCAATTCGGCAAGGAGGTCGAACCATGCGAATCGCATTTTATGAAGACGAGCACGTCAAAGGATTGACGCCCTTAACGCTCACACGACCAGCTTACGAGTTGTTGTGTGGACGATTTACCGTCCGGGAACGCTGGCAAGATCACTTTTCAACGGCGGCGGAAACGCCGGAATGGGCGGGGTTTGTCCGCTCGGAATTGGCAGCCGTCTGTCGAGAGCGAAACCCTGAGATCGTGATCAACGATCATATCGGTCTGCAATACGGAAGCACGCTGCTGGTTAACAGTCGTTGGATCGGTTCGCCGGACGACGCATTACAACTGAGCAGCGATGAAGTCGGGATGATCGATGGCGTCATCGTGGCTTTGCCGATCGAACCCGAAGAGGCGATTCTGCTCACCGAGGAAAACTTTCTCGAAGCCATTGTCGACCTTGCAAAACCTCGACGAAAACGCGAACTCACCGGCTGTATCGCAGGGCGACCTTGGGATTTGGTCACTCACAACAGCGACCGCTTGATCGCTGACTTCTCGCGAATCGATTTTGACAGCGGACGCGGTACACTCGGTCAGCAAGTTGCGATTATGGGACCTCGCGAAATGGTCTATGTCGACCGTTCGGCTGAGGTCCATCCGTTTGTGGTGCTCGATGCTCGCAACGGTCCAATTTCCATCGATGCGAACGCAATCGTACAACCGTTCACACGCATTGAAGGTCCTTGTCATATCGGTCGCGGATCACAACTCTTCCGGGCTCACGTCAAAGATGGCAGCAGCATCGGGCCAATGTGTCGAGTGGGCGGTGAAGTCGAAGCGAGTATTTTCCACAGTTTTGTGAACAAGTACCACGACGGCTTCTTGGGACACAGCTACGTTTGCCCGTGGGTCAATCTTGGAGCGTTGACGTCCAACAGCGATTTGAAGAACGATTACTCCAACGTCAATGTGCCGATGATGGACGGCCTGATCGACACTGAAGAATACAAAGTCGGTTGTTTCATCGGCGATCATACCAAAGCGGCCATCGGAAGTTTGATCAACACGGGTTCGTCGATCGGCGTAATGTGCATGGTGTTACCCGGCGGTGAATTATTGCCCAAGCACGTGCCTTCGTTCGCCCGCATTTGGCACGGTGACTTGTGCGAAGGTTGGGAGATCAACCGTTCGCTGAAAACCGCCCGAATCGCCATGCAACGACGTGGCCAAGAATTGACCGGGGCCGAGGAACAGTTGCTCCGGCAAGTGGAACGTCAGACTTTCGCAGAACGCGAACGCGCAATAGCGCGGTGGGAAGCCAAAAAGGCCGGTGTAACAACTTAAACAGCCTTGTTTGGTAACGGAGTTTCAGTTCCGGAATGTTCGACTTTCAGAATCTGATTCCCTATGATTGCTGCGATCGAATACAACAGACGCTTGTGAGATCGAGACTTGCAACAAAGCAAACCGACGAAGCGGGCTCCAACTCGAATTCCAGACGGTTCGATGGCAACGAGGCTATCTGCCGAGTGGATCTTGAATTGGTCAGTGTCGGGGCTGCAGTGTGCAAGCCGCGTTGACATAACCGGTTATGTCAACCAATAACTACAAACTACGCCTTGGCAGGCACTCAGGGAGAATGCTGTGAACCAAGTTTGTTTCGGAGCGCGCCGAATTATTGTTGGCAGCAGCTTGGCGATTTGGATGTGTTTGGGGTCGGTCGCATTGGCCCAATGGCAACCTGGCCCGGCCCCTGAAGTGTATTTGATTCACAAGGGAGCCTCTGAAGTTCTCAGCGACTTGAAGGTCATTATGGGCCTGACTTCGCCATCGGAACTCAAACAGTACGAAAAGCTGCTCGACCATTTGGAACTGACGCTACCCGGGGTTGACCGTGATCGACCGTTGCGAATGGATCTCCTGCTCAAACAAAGCCCGTACCGCATGCGGACCTGGATCCCTGTCGCCAACGAGCGGGTCTTCTGGCGGAACAACCTCATGCCGAACGGGATCGGTCAGCAAGCCCAGATTATCCCGAACCGAGTCTACAAACTCAGTGGCAACGTGTACCCTTATTTCCTCTGGATTGAAAACGGGTTTGCCCAGTTCGTCGAAGTTCACACCAGTGTCGGCGGGCAGATTAAAACGGATTTCGTGCCGATCCGACCGGCCGGTCAAGGTGGCCCTGGCGATCCCATGACCGAGTTGGCCAGCGAAGGCTACGAGTTCGGTCTCAAAGGTCTCAACCAACCGGGCAACATCGAGGAGCGTGAGAAACTCTTCTTCGGTAGCGACGGTCACAAAGACAAGATCTTGGCCACTCACGTTAAACTGAAGACCGAGGACCAGGATCTTTATGACCTCAATCATTTGGCTATGTCGGTTCAGCTCGATGAGTTGGGGCGTATCTTCACCGAAGGTCAGGAACTGACCGCCAAAGGGCGTCTCGACGAGAACCGCAAAGTTAGTGAAGCGGACCTGAAACTCGTTGCCCTTCCCGGAACGGCGTTGCAAGCCTCGATCGAGAATATGGGTCGCATGGCGACCAAGTTCGCAACGATTCCACGGTCCGAGAAGCCGGTTCTTAGCTTGCGAATGAACGTGTTCCTCGACGAAATGCGGAAACGCGGTTACCTGACAATCCTCAACCAAGTTCGCAAAGTTGCGGTCAACCGCATCGAAACGAAGTCGCAACGCACCGCGACGCAGAAAGCCGCTTTGGTGACTGCAACCAATCAGATGTACGAGTTGGCCGAGAAGACCCTCGCCGACGGTGCAGCGATTGGCTTTATCGAGATGCAACCTGCTGGCGACTTCCACACGGTGGTTGCAGGGATGCAGGGCAAGAATGGAGACGATGCCCTGACGATCCTGAAAACGCTCCAAGGGGCCGGTCCTGATTTGAAAGTTCAATTTGACGTTGCGAAGATTGGCGACGTGGCGGTGCACTCGTATGAGCTGGATTCGTCCGTGCGAGAAACCTACCAAGCACTTCTGGGTGATAACACGATTTACGTCGGCACCGAAGCAAACGCTATTTGGCTAGCTGGCGGAACGAACGCGTTGGAAGCTTTGAAGACAGCGATCGGACAAGCCAAACCTTCACCGAATGGAACCGAAGAATTCCTGACAGTGACCGGTCGATTCGGGCCGTGGTTTGCTGCTCGTCAAAAGGTCCAAGGCGACAAGCTCGTCGAACCGTTCCGCACACAACATCGCCTCGCGGTGGAAGCTGCCGAACCTGGCGATGATCGTTTCAACCTGGTTCTTAGGAGAGACGGCAAGGACCTCACGGGAAAACTTTCTCTCGACAGTGGCGTCCTGCGTTGGGTCGGGAAATCGCTCGCGCATATGGCCAAAGAGCAAATCCCCGACAAATAACCGACGATCGTTTTTTGCGATTTCCTGTAAACTCTGACAGCTTGTCAACCAACATGATTGCTATTCAATCAACAATCATCGAATGCTCACGTGTTTCTCGGGCGAGATGATGGGGAACAACAGAGAACGTCAAGCCGATATTGTCAATAGTTTCTAAGAGGGTTGTCGACGTAAACCCTTATGCTGTTGAACAATAAAATAAAGACTCAAGTTAATCCCAGGTGACTGGTGACGACTTGAGTCTTTTTTTCGTTTTTCAAGATTCCTGGCATTGCGATTGCGTCTAGTCCTGGTGTTCGGAACAATTCCCTTTAACCAGGAGTCCCACTATGATGAAGATGATTTCAAGCCTGGCACTAGCTGCCCTCGTTGCAGCTCCATTGAGTACACAAGCTGAAGATACCAAACGCGCCGCCAAGACTGACCGCGGTGCGGTCCGTATGAGTTCGAACACCGTAATCGGCTCAGATGTGAACGACGCCAGTGGCGAAGCTATCGCCGACGTCAACACGATTATCCTCGACAACGAAGGCAACGCTCATTACCTCGTCCTAGGCGTGGGTGGACTCGCCGGTGTTGGTGAAACCGAAGTCGCTGTGCCGTACAAAGCTGTCAAAACCAATTGTGTGATGGAAGACGGCGAAAAGGTCTGCAAAATGACCTTGCCGATGTCTGCAGAACAACTCGAAAAAGCACCGGAACTCGAAGACGATCAATACGCCGAACTCACCGACAAAGGTTGGCGTGAACGGAACGCAAAGTTCTTCAACTCGGATGCCACCCAACTGACCAAGAACAACATGTTGGCTGTCAGTGAACTGACCAACCTTGACATCGTTGGGGCAGACAAAGAAGAAATCGGCGTGCTCGATGCTGTGATTCTGAACCCACAAACTCGCAAAGCGGAATTCGCTATCATTGGTTATGGTGGAACCTTGGGAATCGATAAGAGCTACACCGCAGTTCCTTTCAAAGCGATCAAGTTCGTGCGAACCACCGAAGGTGAGTTGCAAGCGTCGATGAACGCAACAGAAAAAACTCTGCAAGCTGCCTTGAAAGTGACCCCATCGAACTACAGCGAATTGGATCAAGCTAAAAATCGTGACCGCATCAAAGAGGCCTTCGGTCACGCTGACGAATAAGCCCAACTGTTACCTCGATTGACAACCTGATCACTCTGAACGGCTCATGGTTTTTCCATGAGCCGTTTTTCCTTTCACTCCCCGAGTGCGTCTCAAATCGAGGGAGTTCTTGCCGAACCGTTTTCTTTTGGTGGGTGTCTTGGCATAATGAACATGTGTTTTAGTTCATTGTCTTGTCGAGGTTCGTCATGGAGTTCGGGTCCATTGTGGACACGATGCTGGAAGAAGGTCGCGTGATCGTTACCGGTCCCCTTCCGCCCGAAGCCGTAACCGATGCGACGCCCGTCATCGAACAATTCGAAGCCCGCTATCGACTCAATTTCCCCGGCGAACCACCGCCACTCTCGATGGCTGTTGCCCTCTGGGCGGTCACACGGTTCTACCAAGCGTGCCAATACCTGATGTTCCGTGAGATCGATGCGGAAGTTGTCACCCGAGGACTCGCGATTGCATGCCCAGATGCGGAACCGGCGTCGGCTCATTATTCGGCCGATCTGGTGTTCCGTTTTCTTCCCGATCTCGACAAACGAGTGCGGGCAGCCAATGCGGAAGATGTGCTCGCAAGTTCGCTGCAAAACTTGGCGAACCGTTGGCCGTTGTCTTCGGTCGGAATGAAGAACGTGACCCCCACGCACATCGGCGAAATCTTCCAGCACCCCGGTCTGCGGATGTTGTACCGTGATCGGGTACTGTCGCGGGAAGATTGGCCACGCCTCGATCATGAACTGACACGCTCGCTTGTGGAAGAGGCCATTGGCGGGCATCCCGAATTGGCACCAGGGGCCGTCTCGGAACTTGCCGCTCGACTCAAGGAATCACCCACCCCATGACCGCTGTCCTCACCGACCAAAACCGCGAACACATTCGCCGGTTCAATGCCGACGTCTTGCAAACGCTCAAGGAGGCGTTTGTCGGGAAAGATGAAGTCATCGACTTGCTCGGCATCTGTCTGATCGGTGGCGAGAACCTATTTATTCTCGGCCCACCCGGAACCGCAAAAAGTGCCTTGGTGCAAGCGCTGGCCCGACGGCTCGATGGTCGCGTCTTCGACTATTTGCTCACGCGGTTTACGGAACCGAACGAACTGTTCGGGCCGTTCGATATCCGCAAACTTCGCGACGGCGAACTGGTTACGAACACCGAAGGCATGCTGCCCGAAGCGGCGTTCGTCTTCCTCGATGAACTGCTCAACGCCAACAGTGCGATCTTGAATAGCTTGTTGATGGTCCTCAACGAACGCGTGTTCCGTCGTGGACGCGAAACCCGCAAACTTCCCACGCTGATGGTCGTGGGTGCCAGCAACGGACTCCCCGAAGACGACGCCCTCGGCGCGTTGTTCGACCGATTTTTGCTTCGCGTCCGTTGTGACAACGTTTCGCAAGAACAATTGAACGACGTGCTTTCCGCCGGTTGGCGATTGGACACTGCAACATCCGCGAACACGTCTGCCGCGATGACTGTCGAGGAAATTCTCGGCTTACAATCGCTGATTTCACAAGCGGATTTTTCGCAGGTCCGTCCTGCGTATCTGGAGTTGGTGCATCGGCTGCGTCATGCGGGGATCGCGATTTCCGATCGACGGGCCGTCAAGCTGCAACGATTACTGGCGGCGAGTGCCCTGCTCTGCGGTCGGCTCAGTGTTTCACCGTCGGATTTGTGGATCCTCCGTCACATTTGGGACACGGAGGAACAACAAGACGTCATTGCCGCGATCGTGCAGGAAACCCTCGACCGCACCGAATTCGATGAGCAAACCCACACCCGTGCTCGGCAGACCGACACGCCACACGCGGAATCATTGGCCGCCGACCTCGATCGGTTGCAACACCGCATCGACGGTCAGGAACTCGATGCGACCAGCTTGGTGTACGTGAAAGATCAACTGGGCGTACTTCGTGGGCGTGTCCAATGGATTCCCGACGAACAACCGCGAACGTTCCTCGAACAGCGATTGGAGCAACTTTGGAATCGCCTGTCGGAGTAACGAACCCGAACACAATCGCCGTCCGTCTGCCGCTTGAAGATCGCGGGCAGTTAGGACCGGTACGAACACTCGCCGGGTTGGAAGCCTGCATCGTCGACGACTGGTTATGGCTGCGTCTGCACCAAGCGGACCTGCCACTACCTTTACAGAGTTTGCGACGTAGCCACATGTTTCGTGTGCTTGAAGACGGCGGACTCGTGCCCTTCGGTCGGCACGTTCCGGACGGTTATCTTCCCGACGGACCTTGGCAACCGCTCGCGAAACTGTGGTCGATCGAATGGCCTCTCGCTGCGATACCCGCCAAGACGCATAACCTTGTTACTCCTCAGCTGGTCCGTAGCGAAACGATCCGTAAACCCAACATACTGCAAACCCATCAAACCGAATGGACCGCTTACGCCGTCACCGCACCGCAAATTCGGCTCGACCGTTGGCACTTCGCGGTGTCTCGTGAAAACGAACCCCGCGTGTTGATCCGAGGCACACCGTTGCCACCGCTATCGGGCATGCGGTTCGTCGAAGAACACGGCATCGCGGTTCCCTGCGGTTGGCATTGGTCGCCTGCGGTCGATAGCGATGTGCTCCAGCAAGTCTTTGACGTCAAGCCGCCGGATTTCATCCTCTGGACTCCCGATGGACGCTGTGAACGCATCGCCGCCGAACATTTCGTACGAGCCACACGGTCCGCCGTGAGGCAATCGACCGCGGAATACCATGACGAGTATCTGTAGTCAGTGGCACCCGAATATTCAGTGGGCCCAAAGATCTTGACCAAAAACGAACACCACTCATGAATGGCGACCTATCCGCGATTCGCGATTATCTGCAACCAAGTTCGAATTCGTTCTGGCAGTGGACCGAAGATGGCAAAGCGATTGTCTGGCGAGACGGCCGCACGATCGCGTTTCGTCAGGAAGTCGAAGCGGTGTTGTCCCGATTGCAACCGCTGGGATTGCCGCCGTTTGTTTCGATTGTGTTGTTTCTTGCTACGTGTCGGAACTCGTTGCCGACGACCGCCGAACAACTCGCGGCGCTCCGGGGAACCACTTGGGATTGGATTCACGAACTTCCCAGCAAGCTCGTCAAAATCACTTACCTTCCACTCGCCATCCGGTTTCATCTCAATACGAGGGCGGAGTTGGCCGCGATGATTTTCGAGTCGCGTCCGTTTCTGACGTCCACGCAATTTGCGGAAGTCGTTGTGAAAGCCCTCGCGGACGGCGTGACGACCGAACTACTGGAAAACAAAGTCGGCGGCTCGATTACGGTTGCCGAATTCGTTCAGCAGACGACTCCATTGAACTCCGGTCTTCATCGTGTGGACTTGAGCACGCTTGCGTTGCGGTTGGAGACGGGTTTGGAGCAAGAGTTGCTGCCTGTCGAGAAAGAGTCGCCGCCGGTTTCCAGTGTTCGACAGTTGTTGGAGCAACTTCGCGATGATGAGGAATTGGCCGGGATGGTGCGGTTGGCTCAAAATTTGTTGGCGGTCGTCTCGTTGCCGCGACCACTTGCCGACCACGATGAAATGCCAATCGGCGGCGTGTCGGACATTAGCAACCGTGGCACACTCGATCGGCTACTGATCAGCGAACTCGCCCAAGACGACGACACACTCATGATGCGAGTCGCCATGCGGGAGGCGTTGTATCTCCGCCGGGAAACACCGCCCCGCAACCCGCCGCGAAGTCGTCGGATTATTATCGATTCCGGTCTGCGATTGTGGGGTGTGCCACGTGTGTTCGCGACATCGGTCGCGTTGTCACTTGCGGCGATGAGCGATCCGGATGGCTGCGTGGAAGTGTTCCGTCCGACCGGTGAAGAATTGCAACCCGTCGATTTCACAACGAGAGACGGTTTGATCGAACACCTGAAAGCCCTCTGCCCCGACATTCATCCCGGACCGGCTTTGCGTTCGCTATCGGAACCCAACGAGACGGACACCGACACCATCCTCATTACCAGTGACGATGTCGCGGACGATCCGGAATTTCAACGCGATCTTTCGTCGCTACCGGTGTCGATTCCGTTTTTGATGACAATCTCGCGTGACGGAAACTTCCAAGTCTTCGAGCGTACGCCGTTCGGTACGAAACGCATTCGGGAAGCGACGCTGTCGCTCGACGAGTTGCTCGCACCAACCGAGAAACCGCGTCTGCCGTTGCTCGACGAACGGCAGAAACGCTCCGAAGACCTGCCCGCGATTTGGCGTGTCAAACCGTTCCCGTTGCGGTTGTCGCATCACGTCAAACCGGAGAACACCTGGCTGGTGCGGAATCACGGAGCGTTGTCGATTACGAACGATCGTCGCCTGATGCACTGGGACAAACCCACATTGGGAGCCCGCCAACTCGCCGACAATTTACCGTCGCGTCGTCTGCATTGGTGTCGCCGCTCCGCCGAAAATGGCATCACGCAATGCGTCATCGGCGACCTCGGCAAACCGCAACTTTGGCTGGTGACAATCAACCTGAAAACCGCCTCGGCCACCACACGAGAATTGCCGACTCAACGAACACCGGTTCATGGAGTCTGCGAATACACCGGTACGTTGTTCGTTATCCACAAACGTTCTGTCGCCGCTCATGATCTCGATAACGGCGAGATGCTTTCGAAGATACATTTGCGGCCACGAATGCATTGGCTCAATGGGCGTTACTTCATGGAAGGGATGACCTATCAGGCTCTTTGTATTGAAGGAAATCTCTTGCGGTTTGAAACCATCCTTATCGAACCTGACTTACCACTTGCTGATGCACCTCGCGGCGTGCGTGATTTTCTCATTACCATTTTCGATGTTGACGGCGAAGCGGGACCATTCGGTTTGCTGGCGCATAAACCAGCGATCTATCGAATCGCGGACAAACAACGCTTTCCACTTTCAAAGCCTTTGCACCGGGCGATGAAAGTACAACGCGTTTCCCGCGACGGTCGACGATTGCTCGTGAGACAGTTTGTCAATCGTCCTCACCATGAATCGGAAACGGTAGTTGTGAATACGCAGACCCATAAGGTGTCGTGGTGCGGTTCCGATCCTGGTCTATTGCTGGAACCCGAAATTCTGCAAGTCGTCAGGCCGCGAAACGTGCGGAAGAAGTTCATTGCTGTGGGACTGCCTTTCGACGACTTTGAAGCTCAACGGTTCTTGTTTCTACGGACTGCAAGCAATCGAGATTTGACAATTGGCATGTCCACGCAATCTCCAGAGAGAATGCAGTTGTTCGGGGTAGAATATGGAACAATTTCACGCTGCCCGATTCAAACATTCCAACCGCATGAGACGCCGAGTGACACTCGGTTGCGGTTGCAGTCTGCGAATTTCCCAGATGGCAGCCGCGTATTTTTGGATGCACGAGGGTTGCTACACCTGCAGAGTAGCGACAACAACATTCCTGAAGTGACGTTCGTTTTGACGGACTCTGAACTCGCGGGTTGGTCGAGTGACGGTCGCATGTGGGGGCCGCGGTATTTTCTGGGGAACCACCCCGCGACTGACCCGGCAACCATATTCCGCGAAATCCTGCGACCCTTCTTAAAACGGATTGTCGGATGAAGGCGACATTACAACTTCGATTCACACCCCGACCGCAACGCGAGACAACCGCCTGGTTCGTGCCTGGAAGCGATCCGCAGGTATGGCTGGCGGAGTTCGTCGCGTGGAGTGTGTCGTCATCAACGATCACGTTGCGAATGGTTCCGCGCTCCCGAGCGGACCGCACACCGATCGGTGTATTGGCGAGTGTTGACGCTTCGACGTCGCCAAGGGTTTCGTTTCGTTGTCATGCTTACGGACGGATCGCGGAGCAGCTATTTGTGCCGATCGAAGCGGAACTTTGGCCCCATGTTACCGATGAGGAATTGCATGCTCGTTGGCCAAGTGAGACGGAGTTCGTGTGGCATCCGCAAGCGGGTTTGGTCGCGTTCGGTCCCGACGATTTTCTAACGCTGGCCGACTTAATGCGGCCGCCGACTGAAACACCCGCCGATTGGACAGGCGCGGATCCCGGTGTATCGTTCAGTTCCCGATTGCATGCGATCGACGTGGTCAAATCGCTCAGTCCGGGATCGATCATGCAGGATGCACAGGGCGATATCGGCACGCAGTCGAACTCGCTCGACGAACTTCCACCCGCGGATGGTGAGCCGTCCGCAGGGGCGTTGCGGAAGTCCTCGAATTTCCTGATGCGTCCGTTTGCCTCGTTCGCGAAGTGGATCACAAAGCAAGTGCCGGCAACCGCGAGTCAGGAGACGATGTGGAACCGGTTGGAACGTTGGGCCGCTCAGGTACTTTCACCGGAATGGCAAAACGAACGCGAGAAGGAACTTTCGCGGCTGATGCAAATGTTGCGGGACGATCCCGATCAGGGGTTAAAGTATGCGTTGCCGATGGGCGGTGATTCGCCGCGAGGAGTGGCTCCGCCGTCGCAGCATTTGACGCAGCGGGATGTCGACTTTCGCCTCTCCGGCGGTGGCGGACCGGCCGATGCGTGGGATGTGTCGTTCGCGATGCAGCAGCAGTTGACGGCTCGGTATCGGGAGTTGGCGGACCGCGAGATTCGCCAAGGGCGACACCGACGGGCGGCGTACATCTACGCGGAATTGCTCGGCGATTGGTCTCTGGCGGCGGCGGCACTCCGGTCGGGCGGACACTTTCGAGAAGCCGCGGTGTTGTACGCGGAGCGTCTCGATCGTCCGGCCGATGCGGCTGCCTGTTATGAAGAAGGCGGGTCTTGGACCGAAGCCATCGCGATCTATAAACGCCTCGAAAACTTCGAAGCCGTCGGGCGGATTCATCGCCGGCTCGACCAACACGAAGAGGCCGATGAGGCATTCCTTCAAGCGGCGAGATGGCACGAGCAGCATGATAACCACCTGGCTGCCGCCCGCATCTACGAAACCGAACTCGGTCAAGTGGTGACGGCTTACGGGATTCTGAAAGAGGGATGGAATTCGTCGGGTCAGTGGTACGAATGTTTGGAAGAGGGGTTTCGATTGCTTGGGCGAACCGGTCGACACGCGGATGCCTCCGCGTGGATTGAGGAACTTCGACAGGAACCGATGCCCCCGGAACGAACCGCATGGCTGGCGAAGGGGCTTTCCGGCTCGGCACAGAATTACCCGCATGAGTCCGTCCGCATAGAAGCGGCAAACGCCACCCGACAGGTAGTTTCCATTGCGTTGACGAAGTCGCAGACGAGCAATGCGTTGCCCGACCGCCGATTGCTGCAAGTTGTCGAGCGTTTGGTGCCGTCGGATCGGTTGCTGAGTCGCGATTGTCAACGGTACATGCAGGTCGAAGAAGCCCGAACTCAAGTGTCGCCTCGTAGACCGATAAAGTCGGAATCTCAGGTGTTACAGACTCATCGCGTTAAGATCGGTTCCGGAATCGATTGGATCGACGCCCAACCGACGAACCGCGGTTTCTATCTGATAGGTTTGTACGAGGGCTGGCTGACGATGGTGTATTCAACGTGGCTCGCGTTGGATGCTAAGCCCCCATCAAAACCTCAAGGCCATACTTGGTCAGATATACCGAAAGAAGCGTGCTGCCCGGTATTGTTGGCGGTGGCAAGAAACGAGCGACCGCAAGTCTGGTTGCACAATGTGGGTGGGCCGAAATTTCATCCTCATGAATTTGAACGGACCGTCGTCCGAGATCCAGCGTGGACCGGACCGACCACAATTGCGATCTCGCAGACAGCACATGGGGAATCGGTAATGCTCACCGAAGAAGACTTCGGCTACGACGTGGTGCGGTTCTCGCCGGACGGCACGCCGATCAACTCGCATAGTGTTCCAGTTGTCGAACCGATCGCATTAAAGTTGGACGCTTCACAGCCGGCGGGAATTCCTCGACATGCGCGGAATGAAGGGGCGTTCTTCGGCCTCGACGATTACCTGCTGCAAACGTCACCCAATGGGGAAATCATTTGGCATCGGTTTGAGGAAACAATTACGTCAATCAGTGGCAGCACACCCAATTCCCGTTTACGTCTGGCAATCAGTTTGGAACGTGGCGGAACAGTGATGTGGCCGGATATCAAGCACAAGCAAGCTTTCGGGGAGACACTCAGGGCACCGAAAACGGCGTTTACGCTATCTGGCCATTTGGTTGCGGTAGATGATTCCCGCATTGAAGTTTATTCGACGACTCGTTGCCGACTCGAACGCGTTTCGGTTCACCGGAATGCCGTGCGTCCAGTCGCGGTAATGCCGGTTCGCACGAACGAATTCGCGATCCTCGACCAACACTGTGATATCTCGCTATATCGAATCGACCGGTAGAGAATGCCCAAAGAAAAACCAGCCAAGCGACGCAGTTGTCGATTGGCTGGCTCCTTGGGGTGAAGGAAGTTCGTGGCTTAGATTACTCTGTCGCTAACTGCTCTTTGAGAACTTTGAACAAGTCGGCTGCGGTGCGGGGTTGGAAGTCGCCGATGGGTGGCAGGCTCTTGTCGAGATCGACTTCGACGACTGGTCGATCTTCGTTTTCACCTGGCACCACAACCCCCACATCACGACCTTTTCGCAGGTCGAGCAAGAAGATCTTGTCGAACTGAGCGAGCAATTGTTGAGTTTCGTCGAGGTCGGTGACGGTCTTGAACCATCCCGGGACCGCAGCGAGGGTGTAGCGGTTGTTCTTGGCTTCCTCGGTCAACGGCAGCGGATTGAGTTCGTTGTAGATAATGCCCGCTGCCCATGCGAGTTGGCGGGTGGCATCATAATCGAGTTGCTCATCCGCACCCTTTTCGGCGATTTCCGCAAGTGCCATCTTGGCGGCTTCCGGAGTGATGGGCTGCTTTTCCATCGCGAGTGCTTGTTCGAACAACCACGTCGAAAGTTTGCTTGCGGAACTGTCGATCTGGTTGGCCGCACCGAAAGGTTGACGATCGACAGACTCGTCCACCGCTTTCTTCAAGCGTTCGTATTCATCGAGATCGGCACCGGCATACTTCAAGGCGATCTCTGTGAGCGCGGTGGGCCATTCATGAAGTCGCGGACGACCCGGTGTGCCGACGGGCGGCCGTGTAAGTCGCCAACCGCGTTCCTGCAAATCGTGGTGACAGGCGTAACAGGCAAAGTTGGCGAGCTCCGGCCATTCGGGCTTCGGCACCGCGCACTTGGCATCTTCGTTGGCGAGGTCGGCGTTAAGTTTCATGTATTCGGCTAAACTCGCCACCGAACCAATCAACACGTCCTGGGTTTGATTCAACTCTGGCGAAATGAACTCGCCCTTTTCCCCAGCCTCTTTGCGGAACTCCTCGCGGACTTCTTCGGTTTTCTCTTCGAAATCACGCCAGTGCTTTGGTTCTTGATGAATGAATGTCGCCGTTTCGAATCCGGGCAGTGGGGGGTGTCCGGCGGCATACATTTCGTGCGTGACGACTTT
Source organism: Thalassoroseus sp. (assembly GCF_984380535.1). NCBI lineage: Bacteria > Pseudomonadati > Planctomycetota > Planctomycetia > Planctomycetales > Planctomycetaceae > Thalassoroseus > Thalassoroseus sp. The sequence goes on along the minus strand of NZ_CFHRBF010000005.1, from coordinate 179,264 downwards.
GCCTTCGGACACATTCCCAAGATGACAGGACAGACAGATCCGCGTTTTCGAGACCGGCGAGCGAACGTCCCAATAACCGTACTCAGCTTCCTTCTCGGCGGCGGCTTTATATCGCCAAGCGTCTTTCGACACGTGAATTCCGCACCAGCCTTCATTCGATTTGTCGGTGAGCGAGTCGCCGCAAGGACCGTGACAGCTCTCGCAACTCACCCCAAGTGCGAGTTTCGGATCTTGAGTTAGGCTTTCGGCGACGAGCCAGTCATGGCCGGGAATGTTGGCCACGTTCTCTTCGTCCTGTTTCTTCGTCTTCAACATTTGATCTGCAGGCATGCCCACGTGGCAGGTTAGGCAGCGAACGTCACGATGAATCTGAGATTTACCATCTTTGTCGACAACGCCAAGGATCTTCGCCATTTGCTTCGAACGCTCGTTGAGCAGCACTGCGTACGCTTGGGTGTGTTTATCGTTCGCACCCCAAATGACGAGTTCATCCGCCCGAATCCAGCGATCGTTCGACAAGCCACCGACGTATTTCCCCAAGAAACCCGGCAATGATCCGGAAGCCACCGGACGTACATCGCCCTTCTCGTTGCCGTGACAGTTCGCACAGCCACCACGAGCAACTCCATAGAACTCATGCGGATCATTCGAGCGTTTATCGCTGATGACGGCCGCTAATTTGGATGGCCCCTTTAGTGCGGGTTGGGCGCTCGCTGGGGACGACCCGCCGACCGCGACGCATGCCGCTGCGGAGACGGCCAACATGAGTTCTCGGAATCGTTTCTGAAGCATAGTCTTCTCACTTGATGCGGAATCAGTTGGCGAATTCGATGTCACTCGGGGATGGCTTCGGACAGTTCCTTGAGTTGTTCGAGGATGACGTCGACGCGGTCCTGGGTTTTTTGTTCAAACGTTCGCGGGCTGTCATATGGATCGGGGAACTTCAGCTGTTCCCGGATCGTGCGGAAGCGGGCGAAGTTCTCGCGATCTGCGGGAATCGGCCGGGTGATGCGGCCGTTGGCATCCATCATGGCTTGATAAGTCGCAACCGCTGCCAAGTAAACCTGCGAGGCGGCGTCCCAACTGTTGTCGGCAATCTTCTGACCTTCAGTTGTTGAACCGGCCAAGAGTTGCTTGATCGTTTGGGCGGACATCGGTTGTGAGTTGATCTGATGACCAAGTTCCGCCAACGACTGCCGGATCGGTGTCGACAGCTTCAACACCTCTTCGCGGTTCGGCGATGGTTTCCCCATTTCCGCACGCAGTTTTTCGAAAGCGCCCGACTCTGCGAACACGTCGGCAGCGTTAGTGTTTTTAGTGAGAAGGGGAAGAGCGGCGAACTGCCAGGTTCCGTAAGGGAAGTGGCCGGGCTTCAGATGGTAACCGCGATTCTTTTGTCGCCATGCGGACGGTTGCAAATCGTGGTGACAAGCGTAACAGCCATACTCGGTGAACTCCGGCCACACGCGGTCTTCGTTGGCGGCTCGGGTTTCCAACAGTTCGAGTGCTTTCTCTGCCGCCGCGACTTGTCCGAGTGCCCAAAGTTTGGCGAAGTAAGCCGACTGCACGTTCTCCGCCGACGTATTCGGATTGCTGACAGCATGCCGACGACGATCGTCATTCGAATTCCAATGCGGCGGCAATACGGAGCTGAACGCGGCCATCTCGAAGTTCAACCGGGGGTGTCCGCCGGCCATGATGTCGTGATTTACTTCGCGATCCGCCGCACCCACATGACATTCCGCGCACATTTTCGAGCGGGAATAGAGGTCGTCAGTATTCACGAAACCGAGCGACGATTTTTGCTCGGGCGTAAGGAATTTCCAATCCCAGCGTTTGTGGGGATCGAGCCATTGTTCGGCGGCACCGTGACAACCTTCGCAACTCACGCCATCCCGCAGCGAAAACTTATGACCGGCTGCCAGTTGCGAGCGGTCCGATGCAGATGCGTGACAATCGAGACAGATTTTTGCTTCCCAAGCGGGCACGTTTTCTAGCTCGGCATACCGTTTCGACTTGGCGAGATAGTCCATGATGCGAGCGGACGTTTTATTCCGCAGCACCGCGTAGGCGTTGGCGTGCGGATCCTTCTGAACCCAAATGCTGTGTTCGCTGCCGACGGTTTCTTTGAGGGCATCGCCGCCGTGACAGTTGGCAGCCGAACAACCGGAGGCACCGATATACTTGAACTTCGTTGCCTTGGCCTCTGCATGCCAGTCAGGAAGAACATCGGGACTCGGGGCCGTGACGGGAGCATCCGCGATGAGCGTAGCTAACTGAATGGGCGCGTCCGGTTCCACCCCATAACCACGGCTCACGAGCAAGGCGACACCGACCGCGGCCAGCGGTAACAAGGTGACTTGCCATCGGAATTGCAATTGGTTCATGAGCGTGTCTCCGTCGGTCCTTATGCGCAGCAATGCACGTATCTGTAAAACTATTTCGTGTCCGTTTGCATCGGTGCATTGCTTTTCTTAGCGGGATCGGCGGTCAAATCCAAAGTTAGCTGGCCGTTGAAGTCCTCTTTGCTGTGATCATGATAAGTATGGCATTCGACACAATTGGAGCGAGCACCCACAAGTTGTTTCCCAGACTCAGTTTGTATCGAGTTCTCTCGTCCAGTGTGACACTTGGCGCACGAAGCCTTGGCGGGCATCAACACATCGCCCGTACTGCGACTTTCCCAGACAGGATGTCCACTGATGAGGTCCGTGTGACACTCCGTGCAACCGAGCATGCGGTGGCTGTTATGTTGAAATCGACTATGAGCGTACCACCGTTCGGGGATGTTCGGTGCGACAATTTCCGGAGTCGTTTCGCCGTTATCGGCTGACGTGTTGACGTCGTGACAAAACGCACACGCTCCGTTCTCTTTAAAGAGCACCTTTTGGCCCTTCATGCGGGCAATTTCGTTTTCGACAAACTCTTCAGGGTAGAACTCGCGTTCGTCGAGCCGAATTTGTTCACGGACGGCCTCCGCCAGTTTCGTGTTCAGCGTGACCGGAAAATCCTCGCCGGGGAAACCCTGACGGAGATCGGCCAGCGGATCGAACTGTGTGTCTTTGCTCTCGGCTCCACGATTCGAAACCCTCAGCGAATACAACTCCGCCAGGAACCCTCGCACGATTTCGGGTGACTCGTGCGGCACGGTGACGGCGAATTGCTCTTCGGTCTCCCCATTGGCGGCAAGAGTTTTGACAATCTTTTCTGTGTCGAACGTCAACGGATGACATTGGGCGCAATGTTGCTCATAGACAATTGGTTTCATATACCGGCCGGCTTCGTCGGCTTGATGACAATCGGCACACGACTGCGGATACGCCAGCAGTTCCCCAGCGTTCTCTCCCTTGCGGCGTTTGATCGCTTCCCGCTCGTCACCAGTGAGTGGTTCGCCCTTCTCGTTGAACATTCCCTTGAGGTGAGCTTGATGGTTGAAGCGAATACGGGCGGTATCTTGCCAGCGTGCGGGTTCACCATCCCGGGCGATGAAATCGACAACCGTATGAGCGTGGTGGATCGGTTTGCCATCGGCACTGGTTGCCGGTGAAACCGATTTGTCCATCGCGAGCAATTGCTCGATGCGGAAATCCGGGTGACCTTCCGGGTTACTGAAGTCGGATATCACTTCCGCAAAGTGCGGCGGGCCGTCATTCGTATGGACGACAAGATCGTTGTGACATCGTGTGCAATGGCTGTCGGCAATCGATACCAGCGAAATATCGCCTTCGTGTTCTCGATGGCACATTGCGCAAGACAGTTCACCCGTTGCGTCGCCATGCATCGGCAACTGATTTTTGTGGTGGACCGTTCCAGTATGGCAAATCTCGCAGTTGGCATTGCTGACCGAGTGAATTTCATCGTTGAGATTCAGCAATCGTCGCAATGGTGCCCAGGTGCCTTCGGTGTGGTTGGCGGCCGACAAGTTGGAACCGGTGAGCAAATCGTTCGACAAACTATGACACTTGGCACAATCGTTCTCGAACATCGCGTGGGCCGTTGAGATGTCGCCGCCTTGGTAAATGGCCGTTTGCCCTTTGGCGGTGGTGTAACCAAGCCACGCGAGTGAAACCAAGATCGCTGCCACCGCGGACCACCACGCCGCTTGTTTGATGGGGTTGGGGCGTTTGTGGAACTCAATCTCCACCCGTCCTGAGAGTTCGCGGCTCGAACGATGGGCACTCATTGCTGGGAGTCAATTCCTAAAGAGTCGAAAGTTTGCAGTGTTACCGAATGGTCATCTCTACGGCTTGGGCACTCACTTCCGAAAGCCGTTAGTCGTTGAAGGCGTAGAATCTGTCGCTCGGAATCAAATGACAATCAACCGTTACAACGGCGGTACGACTCGCAATGCCACGATGATGTGAACAATCACTAAAACAAATAACGCCATCGAAATGGGGATATGTAAAATCAGCCAAGTGTGCATCGATTTATGAATTCGCGACAGTGTGCGGAACTGACGTCGTTCCGTCGCGTATTCTTCCAATTCGAGCAAGACCCCATGCAATTCTCCGGGCAATTCTGCCCGAAGTTGGTTGAACATCCGCGAGGTGCTTTGTTCGGATTGGAATTCCGGGAACCGTCGCGATCGCATGCGGGCATCGAGAAACGGTCGCAGACGTGTTTCATAGAATTTCTTGAGATGTTCCGAGCGAACGATCGGGCCTTTTTGTTTGGGCGGAGCAATGAAGCCACGGATTTGAATCGATTGGCCCGCTGCCGCGTTCACCGATACCGCTGCCGGTTTCTTCGCTGTCGGCTTGGGTTTCCCCGCCGCTCCCGCTTTGGCTTTGACGGCGGCTTTCATCTGTTCGATCTTCGACTTCGCTTTTTGGATCGGTGCCGGTGCGTCTTTGCCAGTCGCTTTGGCGGCTTGCTGACGAACAATATCGAGCGGCGACATCCGTTTCTTCGAAGTGGTCGCAGCGGGTTTTTCGGGTTCATCATCGACGACGATTGGTGGAGAGTCGACATCCCATGACAAAGACTCACGACGGAGACTGGCTGCGTTGCGTCGTTCTTCCTCGATCTTGGCGATCTCGGTGACTTGGTTGGATTCGAAAACGCCCACTACACCGGCGGTCAGCAGGATTTCCTCGTCCTCATCTTTCGGCTCTGGCAGTGCACGTTCCTTGAGGATGAACTTTTTCTGGCACATCGGGCAACGTGCTTTGCGACCGAGCAACGACCGATTGGGAATCAACATTTGATAGTCGCACTCGGGATTCCCACAGGGCACATAGAACGACTCATCCACATCATCGTCTTCGTCCGGGTCGAACGATTCACTGCCCATCGCCAATCGGGCGAGATTTCCCATTTCATCCGCGGTGAAATTAAGCGTGGCCATTGCACCGGGATCGGCTGAAGACATTCTCGATGCAGGGGCGGTTTCTTTGGCCTTGTTCTTCGCGGCGGCTTGTTCTCGAGCCAATTCGAGTGGAGATTTTTTCTTTGTCGAGGTGCCGTTGTCGTTCTCGGATTTTTTCTGGGCTTGCTCTCTGGCCAGTTCCAAGGGGGATTTTTTCTTGGCCGGCGGTTCTGCATCCTCGGTTTTCTTTTTCGCTTGTTCTCTTGCGAGTTCCAGTGGCGACTTCTTCTTGGCGGGTTCGTCGCCACCGTTTGCTTTAGCCGCCTGTTCGCGGGCCAGTTCCAACGGAGACTTTTTCTTTGCCGGTGCTTCATCGCCGTCGCTTTTTTTCGCGGCTTGTTCTCTGGCGAGTTCCAAAGGCGATTTCTTCTTCGCGGGAGCGTCACCACCGGCTTTCTGGGCGGCCTGTTCCCGCGCGAGTTCGAGTGGTGACTTCTTCTTGGCCGGCGCCGCACCGTCATCGGCTTTTCCGGCTGCTTGAGCACGGGCTAATTCGAGCGGTGATTTCTTTTTCGCCGGTGCTTCGTCGCCCGATTTCTTGCCGCTTTGTTGCCGAGCCATTTCCAGTGGCGAGAGTTTCTTCTTCGCACCCGCATCACCACCGCCGCCCGCCGCTTTCTTGGCTTTCATTTGCTCCAACGGACTAGGCCCCTTTTTCCCCGCGGCTTTGGCTTTGGCTTTGGGTGCCGGTTTGAAGTCGAGACCTTCGTAGATCTCCGCGAGCATCTTCGGGAAGTTGTCTTCCTTGTTGATCCAACCGTTTTGCTTCGATGTTTTCCCCAGGTCGATAAACAACCCTCGCCAATTTTGATCGACCTGGTCCGGCCAATTCGGGAGTTCGTCTTTCGAAGCTTCCGCTCCGAACTTGGCGAGCTTTTCAAACTCGGGGAAGAAGTCGTCTTCGCGGGCGTCGAGTTTGCCGCACAAACTGGAAACAGCCCGGTCAGCGAGGAACTGCATCCGGTGACACTGATACGGAACCTGAGCCATGAACGTTTCGTAAGGAACGCGGCTGGTGAGTAATCGAGGCAAGAAGTGTTGCAACACCACTCCCACAAAACCGCTGACAATCACAATGGCAAAGGTGATCCACAGGATGTTCTCCACCAATCCGCCCCAACCGAAACCGGCGTGGAACAGAATCAGCGGGAAACTCAGCGTGCCTAGCCATAGATGACCTTTAAGCCAAAACTTCGCACTTCCTAGCCGCCAATGCGGAACGCGTTTGCGACCGGCGAGGAGTCCGGCGAAGACCATCATCAAGGTGCCGATGATGCCGTAAATCAAACCGGCAACGCTTCCGCCATGCGCACCGTTCGGGCTGGACGACGCATAAATGACGTACGTCACCGTCGCGACGAGGAGAATCCCCGCCGAAATGAATGCCCAACCACGATGGTCCTTCCACTGAATCAGCATTCCAATGTCCCCAAGATCATGCCCGACTATCGGTAGCCGGCTTCATGAAGAACGTCTGCGCATGAACGCGAATCGCGGCATCGTGCGGGCAGGCGTACACACACGAGGGGTTTTGCCCCGGCACGTTACTACACAAATCACACACGACGGCTTGTTCGCCTACAGATTTCAATGTGGTCTCCGCACCGAGAATCGCTTTCTGCTCCGCCGAAAGTTGGATCGGATTGCGAAGCTCGTTCATTTGAATCGAACCGTATGGGCATTGCTCGGCGCACATTCGGCAACCGATGCACCAATCCCGAATGACGATCTCGCCGTTCGATCCCCGGTTGATCGAACCGACCGGGCAACCGATCATGCAGACCGGATCGAGACACTTTCGGCAGGTGATCGGCACGAGATAATTTTCATACCGCGGCCCGTCGAGATACAGCCGCGTGCGTCCATCGTCGTGGGCCGACACACAGGCCTCGACGCAGGCGTTGCACCGGGTGCATTTTTCCAAGTCGATCAACATCAACTTTTGGCCCTGCACCAAACCGAGTTGGTCGAACTCACGACTTTGCGGAATGGTGCCGGCTTCGTCGAAATCGCCGACGGTCGCTTGAAAACTTTGATCGCGACGGATGATTTCTTCTTGAATCCGCTCGTGCATGACGGGCGATTCATTGCGGATTTGTTCGATCAGATCTCGGCGAATCCGAATGAGTTCCACTCGTGACGGGACCGCTCCCATTCGACCATCGGGAATCCGTTGTTGGTAGCCACTGTCGGGGTGGTCGTAGGCGATACACGTCGCGCCGCACGGCTGATTCCGAAATACCGCCATTTCGCCGAAGAAATCACCCCGCCCGAGATACGCCAAAGTCCGTCGTGGACCGGCACTCTCTAACCGTCGCGGCACACCATCGGGGAAAATGTGTTCCAATAACGCCCGGTGAAATGTGCGGTACTCCAATTCCGACCATTTCTTGGTGTCACGGGGATACTCGGCGATTGTCGTTTCCAAAGTTGGCCCGTGAACAACCTCGAGAACTTCCTTTCGCGTTTTACCCAGCTTGGTATAGATCTTCGAGTTGCGAATTAGATCGTTGAGGATCTTCCGAGCTTCGGCTTGTTGTTCGTCTGTGAGCGACTTCGCCTGAATCGCTTTTTGCAGTTCCGGTGGGAATTTCTTGAAGACCGCTTCCCGCAGATCTGTCACCTCGCTCGATTTCTCGGCTAACTCGTTCGCGAAGTTATTCCAATGTTCGGATTTGAATTCATTCGGCTGGAAGGCATACCAGGCATTCTTGATGACTTTCACCAACCCGCTACGGATGATGTAGAACGAATCCGAATCGGCTTTTTCCTCGAGGATTGTGGCCCCAGACTCGTAATCGACTAGCTCGATGCCTTCTTTGAGTCGGGCGAATTGCTCGTCGGTCAATTCATCGAAAATGGACAACCGCCGCACATGGGTTTCGAGCACACGTTTGCGGTAGCTGGCATCCATCCGCTTTTTGTACGCCGGATCTTTGTGGAGCATGTCCAGCACGTTGCGGAGCATTTCCAGCATGTAACAGTCTTGATCAGCGACCACCGTTGCCGACCGGGGTGCCCGGTTCATGCAACTCATTTCGCCCATCAACTCGCCTTCGTGCAACGGCCCCCGGAGGGTTTGCGAGTTAATGTCGCTCGGGGCGTCGATCGGGATGAATTTTGGAATCGAATTGCGAATTCGACTTCCCCCGCCTTTCAACGCCGTTTTCAGACGATGCAATAATCCGCGTTTGGGTTGGTCCGGCTCGAAGTTGACGAGCAAGTGAGCCGTCGCGATGTGTCGTTGCGGACCGTCTTCGTTCTCGACCGGTGGCAGTTGTTCCAAACGGCTTTTCAGCGTGGTGATTTCGTCGACGATCTCTTGACGACGGCGTTCCAATTCGCGAGGTGACATCCGCAAAAAATACGGGTGCATTTCCAGTTCCGTGCCCTGCTCGGCTTGAGCGCGGATCGTGGTGTCGAGCGATTCCAACTGCTTCTCGCGAAGTGCGATGACGTCCTCAGTCGTCAGAATATAGAACGCGGTCGCACCGGCTTCGCCCTGTTCACAGATGATGCGTCCTTGCGGGCAGTACCGGAGAGCTGTCGTACTCGGAAAACGGCGGAAGTCGGGGCCGCCTTTTTTCATCGCCGTGAACAGCGAGAGCGTATTGAGTTCGTCAGCCGTCAGCAGTTCGTCGCCATCTTGCAACGGCTCGGTTACTTCCTGCAACGCTGCCGGTAACATGCTCTGCTGAGCCACGATAGAAACTCCGTTCTGGGGGCAATCGCTGAATTGTTTCCATGAGCCGAATGAGTCGCATCACCGGCTCACAGACCGCGTCCGTTATTGATGCTTGAGAGAGACGTTAGTGTACCCTCCCCCACAGAAGTCGCAAGCGTCAAATCAACTTTGCCCAACGCTGGCGGAGAGATTCCAGGCGTTTGCGGTTGGCGCCGAGGTCGGAATGGCCAAGGCGGGAGGCAGAGCGAACGTGAATTACACCCGCGGATTCGTCGATCAGAAATTCCACATCGTCCACAAAACGAAATAGACGGGACGTGAATTCGACGCGGACGTAACGATCGGTTTGTTCGATGATTTTTGCATCGCTGCGATCTTCCAGCAGACGCCTCAACTTGGCGAGTGATTCCTCCGGAGAACCCGAGAGCGGCAGCGGTTCGATGTAATGCTGGGTGTCGTCCGGCGACTCATAGGAACACACACAGTTCGGTGACGACGGGCATGGCTGAAGGCGGCCGTCTTGCACACCCAGTTCGGGACGTTTGCCGGTAAATAAACCCATCGTCGAATGCACTCCTGACAAGAACGAAGTCGACTTGGGTTGTAACAATCAACGCATGTCCCTGGCAACTCGTTGCCAGTGGGGATATGGGTGGCATGCCTACAACTCAGGGTGGGCATGGGTAAGCGACGTTCGAATTCGATTCATGCCCGCGCAAAGCCGTGGGCATGCCACCCGATGTCAAGGATGGTCGCAATTCGCCCGGGTGCCACGGTTCTGTGAGCCGTGCTGAGCGACGTTGATTGAAAACACGGCTCACTGAGTCGTGGCACACTTTCAACTTTGATTCCACACGCTTTGGGTTACTCGGTTGCGGTGATTTGGTCGGGGTTTTCGAGTAGTTCTTGTGGGAACTCCTCTGGCCAGTCGCCTTGGAGAATCGCATTTCGTACGCGGACGGAAGAGGTCGTGCGGTCGCGGTAGATGCCGAACTGCAAGTCGCCCGTAAAATCGATCGAGCGTTGGTAGATGGTTTCGTCATTCAGTGAAACGGTGATGCGGTCGTTCTTGCGTTCCAGACGAACTGTGTTCCAGTCTTCATCCTTCAATGGCAACGGTCGTGGTCCACGACGATTGAACGGTTCGAGGAGCGAATTGTCCTCGGCCAAGCCCGTCCATTCATACGGTCCGGCAGTGAGCCAATGGACTTTCACGCCGCTCGGCTCCAGCAAGAACGCCATCCGTCCCAACACCGGATGCGCTTCGGTTTGATCGGCTCGATGAAGGAATTCATACGTGACGGATTCACCATCTAATAACGGACGGTGATAACGGATCACGCTTTGCTTGCCGAGTGTTCCCGCTTCTGCGGAAGGAGCGGCTTCGAGGACGCCGTCTTTCACCGTCCAATCGGTAGGCGGTTCTTCGGTGTCTTCTGACAGTTCAAAATCCGGTTGCGATTCTTCATAGACGGCGGTTTGCCACCCGCGAAGCGTATTTGTGCCGATCATTTTTACCTGACGTGGAATCACGGGTTGGCCGCGGAATTTGAAGTTGCGAAACACTGGGCGATTGCCGGCGAAACTTCGCAGCCCCAACCAAGGGCTTGTCTCGACCGCTGCCAAGTCCGTCCACACGGGATGCAAGTTAGCCAAGAATTGCGGACCGGACGCCGATCGCCGAATCGTCACGCGGTTAAACGTGGGTGTCGATGCATGTCGGGTGAAATGGTTGGGTCGAATGGTGAGGTTCCACAGGTCGGCGTCCCACACGTTCAAGTTGTTTTCCGCACCGACCGCCTCGAATTGCAATCCGCCGTAGACTAACCCGCCGTTCGTGCCGATGTCGCCGCCCTCTTGAGTTTCGCAGGTGAATTCGAATTCGCCGGTCAGCGGGTACTTGAAAAACAGTACATCGCTGCCGGTTCCTGCCAGGTGCAAAATGTGGTTTTCATGCGTGAGCCAAACAGCCGGATTCGCTCCCATTGCGTCGAAGAGGGTCGTTGTCCCGGAGACCGGCACCCAATATTTGAGCCGATTCTTGAAGAGAACTTCCGGGCCGGATTCCCCTCGATGTCGTTGGACCGCGACCGCGTGAGCCAAGCGGTACAAAGGACGTAAGGTCGTGGCATTGGGAGAAATCGCAAGCGGTTGCAGAGTTTGTTCGGCGAGTTCATGAAGTTCGTCGTGTCGCAACGCCGCCAATGCAATGGCGACTTGAGTCGCGGTGGGTGTCGTTTTCAGTTGTTGCTGCCATTGGGTTTGGACGGCGTCCGCATCGACGCGGCTGTCGGCCAGTTTGGCAAGTAACGCCAACGGTTTCGCTCCGGCGATGTTGTTATTGGCGAGTTCATCGAGCGTCAGTTGCAACCGGCTAAGTTGCCCGAGTTCATCCGCGGTTCTCGCGAGCATCCAACCCGTGCAGAATAAACCCGGTAGACCGTTCATTTGCGGAATGGCGAATGTCTCGTCCCGCGACCGTTCCCCGATTTCCCGGGCAAAGACTTTCGGCGGAGCCGCTTGTGGCACGGGAAGCGTGACTAAGCGAACGGTCTGCCGCGTTTCCGTGGGCAATGTCCAGGTCAGAAGCAAGTCGTAACGATCTTGTTCGTCGAGTTGTGAAAGATGTCGCGCGATCGCACCGGCGGCCGCGTTCAAGACCGTGGGCTCTTCCATCGTTGTCGGACCGAGGGAATCGATCAGTGTGCCGAACGCATCCAACGCCAAAGCGACGTCGCCATTTCGCAATTGATCCAGAATCGATCGCGAATGTTCTGGAACGATTGTCGGTGGTTCGTCGAGGGTCTGGCCGAACACCGGTGATAAATTGACACACGCGGTTGCAAGTATCCATCCGGCAACTAGACAAGGATATGCAAATTTCATCGGCTTGGCTTTCACAATCGGTGTCTCGATCAGGTGATTTCGCTGGTAGCGGTTTCTGTTTTGTGGACGCAGAAACCGATAACACGGTCTAACGGAATAGATTTCGTATCGCGTCAAACAACGAGGGCTTTGCAGGTGGTTTGACGGGTGCGGGCATGGGATTGATTGCAGGCACCGGATTCATTGCAGGCATCGCTCGGAGACGGTCTTCCTGCGTGACGACCCGGTCGGCTCGGAATTCGACCGATTTCAACAGCACGACGGTTTCCAAACCTTCGCCTCGCGTATTGACCATGAAGCGAATGAATCTTGGCGGTAGCGGTCCGGTGCCGACTTCCTTTTCGGTGACAATCGTATCGGATTCGCCGTCCCTAGTTTTCGCAAGAAGCGTCAACAGCGAACCATATCGGCAGACACGTAAACCCGTGATGTCCTTCACCGGAATGGTGCCAAATTCCGCGTACTCTCGTTGGCCGTTCTCGGCACGCATCCCGAGATGTCCCCGAACGGACTCCCCATCTTTATTGTTCTCGTAGAGCGCGCTGATTTGGTCGTAGTTGTCATCCGGAATCTCGACTTGCAAGTAAACCGTGCTGAGGTCACTGTTTTCATATTCGGGAACTTTGAGCACCTCGAAGTCGGCGGAAAGATCGAAGTTCCCGTCGATCAAAACTTGTGATTGAAACCCCGTAGCAAACCAATCTTTTTGACCCACCGCGGGGATTCTCCAGCCTTTGTCCTTCGCGTTCCATGCGGGTGTTCCCGAGCGTAACGCGAAGTTCGGTGTTGGAGCGTTCTTGGTGAAATCGTGTTGGAACCGCTCGGCTAACTGTTCGCGTTTTTGATCGAGATCGGCGACGTTTGTGGTCGATGTTTCCAATGCCTCACCGGTGAGTTCTTCCGCTTGGATAGACAGCGACTTCCATACTGCGCTCACTTCGCCCTTTTGAAAGATCTGTGTGACCAAGCGAATCTCACGCACGTCGGCCCGATCGTTCAGGGTTTCGATCTGGCCGCGAAGTTGGAAGTACTGCGAATCCCCCTGGGCCGTGAAGTACGAAAGCGTGTTACCCGTGCGTGTGAGCCGCAGTTTCCCGGCGTGCTCTTCCATGGCAGTATTCGAGAAATGATTTCGACGATTTTGTCCCGGCGCATTCTGCACGACAATACATTGGCATTGATGACGAACGGTGCCGGTTTGATCGTGAATTTTTCGCCGCGTGATGGAATACTCTTGGTTATCCGGCGTCTCGAAATACACGATGAGGTAGAGAGTCGAATTGCCACCAGGGATTGTGTCGGCTTCGTAGTCTTCGAAGTCTGCGACAATATCGAAATCGCCTTTGAGGGTGAGTTTCGGTGCAATCGAAACCCCGCGATATCCCTTCTCGGAAGTTTGTGTCGTGAACAAACCTCGGTTGGTGACTTTGGTATCACGGATGCCATTACCACGGTGGATTTCGAATTTCGAATACCATTGAGGATTATTCGCAAAATTGAAAGCGAACTTATCAGCAAGGTGTTCGGTCTTCCCATCGAAAGGATCGAACTGCTCGAACGCCATTTCCTGCATGGAGGTGGGAGGCACTTCCCGCAGCCAGGCTCCCCGGTGAACAACGTTCCGAACTTTGACTCGAGCCCGGTCGATAAATTGGAAGTAACCGAAGGTGCGTGGGTTCGTTGCAGCCAACTGATGACGATAGATCGGTTTGTCGTTCAGGTTCAGTGTGATCGTGTCGCCTTCGAGTGTGACCCGCACACGGTTCCACGCATTCGCAACCAAAGGCAACTCGCCGCCGATTTGGTTCGCGGGTTCCACCGAGACATTTGCGGGATCAAGATCGGTGCGTTCGAAGGGCCCGTCAGTCACGCGATGGATCTTGACGCCATCCGGTTCCATTAAGAATGCCAACCGTCCGATGGCGGGGTGCGTGTGAAACTGACCGGGTTCGTAGAAGAATTCGTAGGTGATTTCGCCATCTTCGAACAGCGGACGCTGATAGAGCAGTAGGCGTTCGACATGATGATCGGGCAATGCCGCCATGTCGGTTTCCAAAACGCCATCGCGTTGAATCCATCCGCCCTCGGCCATCCCCACCGGCATACCAAAATACGACGACCAACTGCTCAGGTCGGAACCGGTTAGCAGAGGAATCGCATCGGGAACTCTGGGATTGCCGGTAATTCGTAAATTGCGAATGCCCCCGTCGCGACGAATATCGCTATGAATGCCGATCCACGGGCAAATTTCGTAGTCGGTGACTTCACGATGAGCCAACAATCCGTTGACGTACGTGGTGACGATGTTGTCTTCCACTTCGACCCGCATGTAAAACCAATCGCGAGTTTTCGTCAACTTTCGCGAAAGCTTTCGGTTATCAAATCGGAAGCGATAGTTTCCGATCTCATACTCGTCGAGCAAATACGACGGATACACCCAACGTCTGCCAACCAGCAAATGCGTATCACGCCAATCGAACGCTTGGGCTTCCCATTCGATCCGAAACGTGCCTTGCAGCGGGATTGCATAATACAGGTAGTCGTCTTGGTAACTCACCAGGTTCTCGGCATACCCGGCGTGCATGTCCCAGACGGCGGTTGGTCGCCCTTCTCCGTTAAATTGGGCCGTCATGCGACTGGCAGGTTGCCAGTTTTTCAGCGTGTGAACTTTCGGGCGTTGATCTTCGTCGAGCGTTTCCACCATCGTCCGGCGAGAGATCCCGATCAGTCGGCCCCAATGTTGCCGGTCGATCGACAGTGTATAATTCTGCCGCGTCCAAGAGAAATACCGATACACCGCATAAGCGATGTCGTTGCGTTGAAGTTGATGTCGCAGACAGTACTCGTAGACCAACCATTCCGCGTTTGTCGGTCCGTCTTCCACGTTGACCGGTGTCGTTTCGATAAACTGGCTCAATAGTTTTTCGAAAGTTTCCGTGTTGCCCCGGTACGACTCCGCCAGTAGCAAGATTGCCAGTTGGGACACGCGATCTGCCGAGGCGTCTTCGATTGGTATTGCGTGAACTTTCGCAATGACCGCATCCAATTCTCCGAGTTCCCGAGCGGTTTCCAGCCAATCGTAGACGGGAGAAACCATCTCGCCGCCTGTCGCGTTTGGTTCATCGATCGTCGCGGTGTTTTCCGCGGAAAGTGTTTCGGGAGGGTTCGTCGGGGTGAACCCGAATTGCAATCGCCAAGCGGCATGCGTGGAGTTTGGAAGAATCCAATTCGTCAGGAATTCAAAGCGATCTTTCGCGGGTAACTGTTGGACTTTGTGATGAATCGTCCAGGCCGATTCGGTCGTGTGTTGTTCGGCGAAAATCTCGCTGATCGCCAAATCATCACTGGCGAACAACGGATTCACGACGCTGCAATGCGTCAACACAATCGCGACGAAACACCAACATTGCAGCCAAAGTGATTTATGGTTCATCTCGATCCTCTGGCTTCGGTTGATCGTTGCGTTTTGCAAGCGTCAGTGTTTTCCAAGTCACATCGACCGACCAAGTCGGCGTGGTTGCGTAGGCGTAGGACATGATAAGCCCCGATGAAAAATCAGCCCGATCGATTTTGATTCCCGCCTGCACATGCCAGTCGTCGGAATCGTCTTCGGAATACAGGAAGTACAGCGTTCCACGATCGACAACGAACCGCAAGCGATCCGGTGAGTTCACGGGCATCGACCGGATCGGCAGATAAACCCGACGACCGGCGATATCACGACAGACCACGCGGGCCGTCAACCAACGCAAGCCGTTGGGCTTGTGTTTTAGAATCCAAGTGACTTTGTACGGCTTCGTTTGGATCGATTGCTCGCCGATGGCTCCGACCGGCCATGAAACGCCGGGCAGGTCTGTCGCTTCGTACGGAAATATCATTTCCACTCCGACTTCCGTCCGGTCTCCGGAACCGTTCGAGGTTTCGATGTCATGCACATCCAACGCGATTTCCACGTCAGTCGTACCGTTGGGGAGGCTGTGACCTCGAAAGGGGAACGGCCGAGAACTGTAGCCGATCGATTTCACCTGCCATCGTGGGCCATCGGTTGTCGGGGTCGTCACGACCATGACACTGGGATCATTCGCTGTCGGCTGCGGAAACTGGTCCAGCTTGGTGAACTCGATAACTTCCGTGTCGGCTGCGTCTCGGTGTTCATTGAGACGCGTCGCGAGTTGCAGTTCGTTGGCAGTCGGGCCGCCGTAGATTTTCTCGGCTCGAACGATCAGTTCGTTCCACACCACCCGAGTCTGGACGTCAGGACCATCCGCCTGTAGCAAGCACTTCAAGCCTTGCACACGTATGGGAGCAGCGGGCAGCGGTTCGTTGTCGATCAGTCGGAAATTCGGCGAGTCGCCTTCGGCATACAAGGCGTAAATGCGGTCGCCTCGTCGAGCCAAGCGAAGTTGCCCGGATGACGAAGCTTCCACAACACGATCGGTCGTCCAAGGGACGCGTCCGTCGTGTTTGGTTTCCGTCTTGGCGAAGGCGGCTTTGTCGCCATCCCAATCGAACCGGCGAAACACAACCGCGGCCGCTTGACTGGCGGTATTGGTGCTAGCCTTCAAACCGATTGCACCGCGTTTCTTATCACCTTCGGGTTGTACAACCGAGAAATCCTGAAAGCGAGCAGTCACGTCGAAGTCGCCCGCGAACTCGAGACACGCTAGCAAATCGTGTAGACCATCGTTGCCGATCCGTTGCATCAGAACGCCCGATTCACTCGGTTCGAGCGTGGATAAATCACCGTTGCCGTCGAACCATTCCGCGGGAGCGCCCGTTTTGAAGTCATGTCGCCAGACGGCCGGTAACTCTTTGACCGAACGGTCAAGCTCCGCGATGACCGGATCGACTAGTTCCTGTTCTGGCAGCGATTTCGGCCAACCGCCTTGCCATACCACAATCTTGACAAGAGCTTCGGTCCAATCCGCGTAATGAAAGAGCCCGAACTCGCGTTGATTCGTCACTTCCAAAGGCCGTTCGAAGATGAACTCGTCATTCAATTTCAATCGGACGGTTCGTCCTTCAAGTGAGAGTTGCAACCGATTCCAAGCGTCTTCACGAAGTGGCAGTTCTTCCGGACCGCGTTGAAACGTCGGATCAAAGTCCGCGTTCATGGGGTCGAGTCCGCTGGTTTCGTGACGACCGTCGGTAATCCAATGGGTATGAACGCCATCGGGTTTCAATAGAAACGCCAACCGTCCGATCGCGGGGTGCACTTCCACGAGGTCTTTCTGATAGAAAAACTCGTATTCGATCGTTCCGTCTTCGACCATCGGGCGGTGATATCGCAACCACTTTTCCATGCCTTCCCCGCGGACATCGACACGGGGATAACCTTGGACCACAACAGTGCCGGTCTCGTCGGCTTTTGCCGACCAAAACCCCTGATTCGCACCGAAACCGTGCTCGTAATACGGGACCCAACCAGGCATATCGGGTTCTGCGGTCAACAAGATCTTATCAGGGATGACAGGATTGCCGGTGATGTGAAAATCCCGCATTGTCGGATGCGATCGTCGCCACGAGCGAAAAGTGACCCACGGGTTATGCTCGGCCGGCAAGGTTTCCTCGTAGACGAGTTGCCCGTTAAAGAAAGCTTGGAGTTGCCGATCGTGAACAACGGCTCGGAACCGTGCCCAATTGTCGCTGCCGAGTTTTGGCGAAACGTCATTCAACCCGAGGTGTTTGCGATACGTGCCTGTCTTCAACTTGGATTGGTGAAAATCCATCTCCAATACACGACCCGCCACCACAAATCCGCCATGAAAACCCGATCCGGTGGTGTAATCGCATTCGACTTGAAAGTCGCCTCGCAGGGGCACGCGATAGGTCAAATAGTCCATCTCATGACCGGACAACTTATGCAGTTCATGTCCGCGTTGTTGCCAACATCCGGTCGGGCGTCCTTGACTGCGGGATGATGAATCGGCGAACGAATCCACCGTCCAATTCGCGAGCGGCGAGGCGGTTTCGTCGTGTCTGAGACCTCGGAAAATACCGGTCAGGGACCGAATATGGTCGTTCATCGAATCCAAACCGATGTCGGGCGAGTAACCGAAAATACTCGCAAACTCGCTGTTCGCCCATTCGCCGACCATGGCCCGGGTTTTCGGATTGGCCAACCCTTGTTGGAGGATCAACACTTCAGGCCAGCGGTCCGCCCCGCGTTCATCGGGCACCTGAGCCGCGTGGGGAATGAACGCATCGAGCGTGGCGGTCGCGGCGGGCACGTCGTCCCGGGCAATCGCTGTCAGAAACAGCAATGCCAGTTGATCGCGGTGTTCGTCGCCCGTTTGGGCGGAACGGGATTTGATGTCGCGTTCAAGTTCCTGAAGCCGACCCAATTCGCGGGCGGTTTCCAGGAGGTCCAACACCGGCGAAACCACCACACCACCACGATCCTCACGCACCGGTTCGCTGTCGGTCGCCGGTTTCCACAAACTCGCGCGGGAGTCATGGGGAGAATCTTGCTCACCAGCCGGGTGAGTGGTCAGGAATCGACCGATCACACGGAATTTCTGCGGCTGGCCAGTTGGCAACACATATTCTCTCAGGAACTTCCACCGCTCTTCCGACGACTGTTCGGCCGCTTGCACCTGAACGTGCTGAATGTTTGCCGCGAGCACATCGTTGCCAAACATCACACGCAGAGCATACGCATCCGATGACGGATCGGTTGTCGGTTCGTCTGCAAGCCCGCAAGACGCGTAAAACAATCCCAGACCCAAAGCGACAGAGTTGAAAATTCGAAGCATGGAATACTCACTCCCGAGTCGCATGGGTTCAATCCCGTTCTAAACTCTTACCGGGCTTCAACGATGTTAGGGGTTTGGGAAAACCGTGCTTTCCAGTCGATCTGCAGCGAGCGTGATGGACTTGTACAACACGACGGTTTCCCGATTCGGTCCGCCGGTGTGCACAATCGTGCGAAGATCACCGAACCGCACCGGATGAAGGGGAACTTTGAGCAAGCCCATCAGCACCGGCTCAGTTTCGGGTGTTTCTTGGAGAATGAAATACGCGATGTCGTTACGTCGCACGATTCGCAATCGATGAACCTGTTCAAACGGCACACTTGCAAGCTCTTCGTATTCATGCCCGTTACCATTCGGACGCCGGAGCTGAAGTTCCCCGGCTTTGTATCCCACACTCGAAATCGCGAACTTCGACTGAACAAGTGTGGCGACGGGGTCTGACATAACGACTTCCAAATACGCCGTACATTCACCGCCCGATTGTGCTGCCTGAATTTTTTGCACATCGAGTTCGACGGTGTAATCAAAGTCTCCATAAACGGCAAACGGCAGCACCAAACCGGAACCCCGCCAGCTACTAAATCCTGGTTGCGTCAGGGTCAAGCCATCTGGGCCAACTTGGTACGTTCCGGGTGAACCCCAACGAGGAATTCGGCTCACTGTTTTGGCATCACTGAGATCGAGTGTGTGCGTTGCCTTCAGGGATTTCCGGTGTTCATCGAGTTCAGCGATGTTCGGAATCGATTCGATCGCCGTCCCTGTCATTTTTTCCGCACGGACACTCAGCGACTTCCAGACGACTTTAGCATTTCCGAGTTTTGTGGTCTCGATGATCAAGCGAAAGTCGGACGCGCGGGTGTGGTCAGTCGGGGCAGTTTGCGTGTATAGCAGCCGGTAGTTTTCGGAATTCTCGGCAGCAAACAGGTAGTGAACTTGATCATCCTTGCGAACGAATCGAAGTTTCCCGGCTGGGCTGGCTTCGCTGGTTTTTTTCGGGAATTCGTATTGTCGTTCGCCATTCCGGACGTAGAAGTACGCCGCTTGGATAATTTGCTGACCGAGTTCTTTTTTGTCGAATCGGGAGAACTTGCGATAGAATCGGCATTCGGTGAGGTCTTCGAAACCGACGAACAACTGGATGTTCCCGTCGCCGCCCTCGGCAATCGAAGATTCGAATCCTTCGAATTCCGCGATGATATCGAAGTCTCCCTGTAATTGGAGTTGCGGAATGATTTCGTATCGCACGTAGTAGTCACGTCCAGGTCGGGTCAGTTGAAGACCGTCTTCCAATTGTTTCGAGTTTCTCTGCCAGCCTTCACCTTGCATCAGAAACCGTTCCGGCGGCAGACCGTTGGCGAAATTGTGCTCGAAGGACATTGGCAGTTCGAGACCCGCCAGTAGCGTTTCAACGCGGTCGTCGGCCAATTGTTGCTGGAGCGGTGCGGGAAGTTTCCGGGGCCAATCGCCTTGCCAGCGAATGTTCCGGACGCGGGCTTCGGTTTGGTCGGCGTAGTGGAACAGTCCGAAAGTTCGCTGATTCGACTCCGCAAGAGTATGCTGGAAAACCGTCTGTGCGTTCAGGCGGATCGTGACCACATTGCCCGTGATCGTGAAATCCACGCGGTTCCACTCCTTCGATTTCAATGGCAACGAACCAGTGATGTTCTCGCGACCTGTGACCCATGTCACATTTGTAGGATCGAGACCGGTGCGGTCGTAGGGCCAATCACCGATCGTGTGCAGAGACACGCCCTTGGGACGAATCAGAAACGCCGTGCGACCGAGAGCCGGGTGAATGTCGAACCGATCGGCCTCGTAATAGAATTCGTAAGAGATCGAGCCGTCTTCGATCATCGGCCGATGATACCGAATCAAACTTTCTCGGTACGAACCGAGGTTCTCGGGATCGCAATCGCCTTGCAAGATTTTGCTGCCGGTCTCGTCGAACTTGCTGGCGTCGACCAACCGCCAATCGCTGTCACTTTTGCCGATGGACTCGTCGTAGTACGACAGCCAACCGAGTAATCGCTCATCGCTGAGAAGTTCGATTTCCTCGGGAATCGTGGGTTCGCCGATGATTCGCAGATTCTTGACCCAACCGTGGGTGTACCAATAACTCATGATGGTCACCCACGGGTTGCTCGTGGAGACGTCGGCTCGGAACACTTCACGACCGTTGATTTCGGTGATCCGCACGCCATCTCGGACCACCAACCGCACCCGCATTGGTTCGCTGACCTCATCGAGTGGTCGTGCCAGCAGGACACTAGGATCGTCGTCGTCGAAATGGCCGTTGAGGATGCCCTTGTGATCGTACCCAGGCCCGGCCCACGTTCCGCCGTAGCCGAGTCGCGTGTCGCGGTAGTTGAAGGCACTGACGTCGGCTTCGACGACGAAATCTCCGAGAAGCGGCGTGCGGTAACACAAGTAGTCGCGGTCGTGTCCCGAGACATGGGCGATCAACCCGCGTCGGCGAATCCAATTCGGTTCGGGAAATCCTTTGGCGACAGTGCCGGCGATCGCACGGGATACCGGAATCCAGGCGTCGCTGAGCATCGCGTCTGACGAATCACCGGCTGTGAGATCCTTCTCGTCTTGCAGATACCACTGTAATAGGTACTTCAACGCGTAAACCTGGCGATGCCACCGTTCGCTACGCGGTCCTTCGCCATTCCGGGTTTGTTCGTAGACCTGAAACACCAAGTCGGCAATGTTCACCCGCAGTTCCGGCACGCGGGCCGCAGTCCAGAGCACAACGGTTTCCGGGCCGCGTTCGGCGACGGTCACGGGGGTGGCGGAAACGTGATTGTAGAATGTGACCAGTAAGTCCTGGGTCGGTTCGTAGTCCTCACGGGCAATCCCGATGAGAATCCGCACGGCGAGCGCTTCGCCGGATTGCGACGGATCGGCTTTTAGACGGGCATCGACAAGTTCCTCGATTTCGTCCAAGCGGTTTAACTCGCGGGCACATTCCACCAGTTCACGGACTGGAGCGATGAGCTGTCGATCGAGATGCGAACCGAGCGGTTCTGTCGCATCGGATGTCACATGGTCGGTGGGGGCAAAATCGACTTCCACGCGAATCTTGGATCGCTTCGGCGGAAAGACGGCCTCTCGCAGCAGCGGATATTTCTCTCGCGGCGGCAACGACGCCGTGCGAACATGGAGTTCAAAACTGTTTTCGAGGTTCTCATCACCGAACAACTCCGCCATCGCGGCCAAGTCGCTGGGGTCTTCGGCGTTTGCGACGCCCCCCAAGAGCGATTCAAAACTCAGGATAACGATCAACAGACCCCAGGCGTGGAAAGTGAATCGCAAGAAGGGGTAGCGCTTTTCAGTGTTCACGTTTTGAAATCTCCCTACTGATTGACTCAACGAGTACGTGTTTTCACGTAAACTATTTCTGAAAACGGTAAGATCATCGCCGGAGTAACTCGGCCGAAAGAAATTCAAACACAATAAGTTGTGTTATATCAATTGGTTACGTTCTCTTCCTGAAGGTTGTTACAAAAAAGTTTCCGAAAGGCATACGTGTTCTGTGTTACCGATGCGACTTATTTTGTGCCAGCCAACCTGAACAGAAAACGAGGCCGGTCTTGAACGATATCGAATTCGTCGCAGCGCTCCGTCGACGCGAACCGGCGGCGATCCACCACCTAACCGAAACATACGTACCGTCTGTCTGGCGGTTCGTGTATTTCCGGGTCCATGGTGATCGTCACCTCGCGGAGGATATTGTCAGTGAGGCCGTTCTCGCGATCATGCGAGCCGCCGCCAAGGGGACGGAAATTCACAGTCCGTCGGCTTGGTTGCGGACGGTGGCTGTTAATAAGGTGAACGATCATTTCCGGGCTGCCGCTCGTGTTCAACACTTGATCGAGGAAGCTCGGCAAACGGGAACACATGTGGAAGACGAAGACGCGGTCGCTCAGGAGGTGCTTGTCGAAAAGCGGATGGAAGTCCGGCGGGCCATGGACGAACTGCCCGAACAGCACCGGTTGGCGATGGAATGGAAATACATCGAAAAGTTGAGTGTCCGTGAGATTGCCCAACGCTTGGATGTGACTGAGAAGGCGGCCGAATCGATTTTGTTTCGAGCTCGCCGCGAACTTCGGGCCAAATTGAAACCCAATGATGATGACGACGAAACGAGTCGTCGTTTCCGGCGGTCGCGTGACGAGCGTGAACCGTCGAGTCATGAACAAACCGAGTCCGTGAATGAAGTGACGTAGGGCGCGTCCCCGCGCACCGACGGGCCGACGACGATGTCGGCTCACCAGATCAATCGCTTACGTTTCTTTCTTTGGTTCTTTTCACAGTCAGCAACGGTCATGTCATACGACCCCTCAGACTTCGATGCCGCCGAATTGGCTGATCCGGAATTGGAACAGTTGCTGGACGATTCGTACTCGGCTCCTCCGGTTCCACGGAGTTTGCTCAAACGCATCGATCAAACCGTGAAAGCCGAATGGGGCGAGTCCCCACGTTTGGTGGAAAGCCGAACGAGTCGGCTGCGTGAGCGGTTCGCGTCACGTCCTAAATGGTTGCGGTTTGCACCATTGGCAACGGCGGCGGCGATGGTGATCGCCATCGGTGTGTTGACGATTACCGGTTCGACACCGTCTGCCTGGGCGAAGATGCTTGAAGCACTCTCCAATGGCGAAGTGGTGGAAATCGAAACGGCTGACGGTGTGCGATGGATGTCGCTGTCCGAACGCGAACTCGGCGAACGTACGGCTCAGGTCACTCAGGTTTGGGACGCCCAAAACCAAGTCCTCTTGTACCGACAACGTGGGACGAACCAGATTCAACGGGCTCCGCTGAATATTGAAATGACTTCCGGCGATCTGGCGGCGAGTTTCTTCCTGGGGAATATCGCCTCGGACGAACCACGACCGCAAATCGTGAGTGAGCGTTGCGAGACTTCGAATGACATGCTCGTGCTGTTCGTCGAATTCAACACGGTCGCTGCCACCAATACGGAACTGCGGTTGGAACTCGATTCCGAGACGTATCTGCCGCTTCGCTACCGCCTTGATTCCGATCGAGTCCCGAGTGGGTCTGCCACGGTCAATTATTCGTCACGAGCTGTCGCTGACATCCGCAAACAGGAATTCCCTGCCGATTTGCCGGTTGTCGATGTGGATGAAGTTCGGCCGGTTGCGGTGGCTCAGCGAGATGATGTGACGGTCGTCGAGAATGACAACCTCACCAAGACCGCTGAGAACACGGCAGCTCTCCCTGTGACAACACCGACCTTGACCAAACCGCAAGCCGAAGCATTGGCTGCCATCGATTGGAGTCAGGCCGACCCTGCGAAATGGGGGGCTGTGCCCTCGCGGAGTGAATCGACCACGCAAGTCGTTGCTCGCCTCAATTCTCGAATGGCGGAACTGTGGCAGTCACAAGATGTAAAACCCGTCGCGGCGGCCACCGATGAAGAGATGCTCCGACGAGTGTATCTCGATCTCGCCGGTCGCACGCCGAGTGTGCACGAAGTGCGAGCGTACTTGAAAGACACCTCACCGAATCGCTACGAGCAACTTGTCGATCGGCTGCTTGCCAGCCCCGATCACGCCTCACATATGGCGGCCGTCTGGCGGACGTTCCTGATCCCCGAGGGTGTAGACTTGTCCGCCTTCGGCGGTGTGCAGGCCTTCGACAAATGGCTCGCCGAGCGGTTCGAGAGTGGTGATTCCTACGATCAAATCGTGCGAGACTTGTTGCTCGCCGAGGGTCGGTTGTCGAAATCCGGTCCGCTGTTGTTCTACTCGGCGGTGAAACTCAACCCCGAAGAACTCGCCTCCCGTACCGCTCGCGTGTTCCTAGGCATGCGGTTGGAATGTGCTCAGTGTCATGACCATCCGTTCGAGCCGTGGTCACAAGAAGACTTCTGGGGGTTTGCAGCGTTCTTCGCGCAGATTTCCCGACCGAACGCCGAGTTGGAGACCGTTTCCAGTGTGATGCGGGTTGCCGACGTCGATCACGGCGAAGTGCAGTTGCCGATTTTTGAAACTGTGATTCCGCCGAAGTTCCTCGACAACGAACCGATGGCGACCGGCGACGAGAAATCCACGCCGCCGCGTCGGCAACAACTCGCCGACTGGTTGACTCGACCTGAGAACCCGTACTTCGCCCGAGCGACGGCCAACCGTGTGTGGGGGCACCTGTTCGGCAAAGGAATCGTGGACCCAATGGACGACTTCGGCACCCAACACCCGCCGAAGTCGAAGGAACTGCTCGACTTGCTCGCCAGTCACTTCGTGGGGTCTGGGTTTGATCTGCGGGAACTGTTCCGCGTGATGGCCCTGTCGCGACCGTATCGTCTCTCGAGTGGAGCCGGTGATGTCGATGAAGACCGTCTCGAGTGGTTTGCTCAGATGAACGTCAAGATGCTCACCGCCGAGCAAGTTTATGACTGTATCAGCGTGGCGACCTTGCTGGAGTCGGCACCGGTACAAAATCCGTACGACTTCAACGTACTGCGGTTCAACAACAGCGAACGGGAACTGTTCCTCGAACAGTTCCGCACCCCCGCAGGACGTTCAACGGAATACCAAGCCGGCATTCCACAAGCGCTGACACTGATGAATGGCACACTCATCGAAGGTGCCACAAGTCTGGCTCGTAGTGGGTTGCTCGCAAGTTTGGATGCACCGTTCTTTACGAACAAGCAGCGAATCGAAGTTCTCTACCTCGCAACGTTGTCTCGACAACCCACCGAGACGGAATGGACATTCCTCGAAGACTACGTACCCGCCGATGCCACCGGTCAGGAACGCAAAGACGGCCTGGCCGACATCCTCTGGGTGCTATTGAATAGTGCTGAGTTCACGATGAATCATTAGTAGGAACGAGGGGTTAGGATTTGGGGGTTAGGAAAATCTCCTGACCCAAGAATCTGGTTTTCAATTCTGCCCTAATCCCTAAATCCTAATCTCCAACCCCTGATTCCCAACGGACAACGAACCATGAATCGACGCAATTTTCTTTCTTCGCTCGCGGTGGGAATGGGCGGTTTGAGTGCCAGCGGTTGGTTTCCGGCGTTGGCGAACGAACTGGCTTCCAACAAGAGTCGCAAACGGCATTGCATTCTGCTGTGGATGAGTGGCGGGCCGACGCAGACCGACACCTTCGACATGAAACCCAATCACGAGAACGGCGGCGAATTCTCTGAGATTCAAACAGCCGCTCCCGGGTTGCGTTTCAGCGAACATCTTCCGAAGTTGGCGAAGTTCGGTGATCAACTCGCGGTCATGCGGGGGCTTAGCACGAAGGAAGGCGACCACGGTCGTGGCACCTATCTGATGCGAACCGGGCATGTTCCAATGGGGCCGATGATGTATCCCAGCATCGGGTCGTCACTCGCAAAACATCTGGGCGAAGACGATTCCACATTGCCGAATTGCGTAAGTGTCGGCAGCTATCGGGCCTTTAATCAAGACGCGTTCGGCCCAGGTTTTCTGGGACCGAAGTATGGGCCGCTGTTTGTAGGGGCATCTGATATTCCAGCCGCTGCACCGGCGGGTAATGGTGGAGGCGGAGGTCGCAATAACAACCAGCCACCGTTCCCGGAACTCAAGGTGCAATCGCTCGACCGTCCGCAAGACGTCAGCGAAACCCGAATGACCAAGCGATTGGAACTCTGGAGGAATCTGCAAGCGGACTTTCTCGCGAAACACCGTGCGGGGGCTGCGAAGTCGCATAACATGGTGTATAGCGGAGCCGTCCAACTCATGAACAGCAAAGACGCGGAGGCGTTTGACCTGTCGAAAGAATCCGACGAACTCCGTGAAGCCTACGGTCGCACTGTGTTCGGGCAAGGTTGTTTGCTCGCTCGGCGGTTGATCGAACGCGGGGTGGCCTTTGTCGAAGTCTCATTGGGACTTACCAGCGGCGGAGTCGGTTGGGACACCCACGTCAACAACTTCAACGCGGTCGAGCGGCTCTCGAACGATCTCGACGCCGGTTGGGCAACGCTGATGGAAGACTTGAAACAACGCGGGTTGCTCGAATCCACCACGATTCTGTGGATGGGCGAATTCGGTCGCACGCCGCAAATCAACGGCACCGTCGGTCGCGATCACTTCCCGAATGCGTGGTCAGCCGTGTTGGCCGGTGGTGGAATCGCAGGCGGTCAAGCCTACGGACAAACCAGCGAAGACGGCACAGAAGTCATCGAAGGCAAAACCACCGCTCCCGATTTGCTCGCCACGTTGTGTCATGCACTCGGAGTCGGCGACGCCTCCAGCATGGCTCCCAGCGGACGTCCGATTCCTTTGACCGATGGCTATCCCATCGAGGCGGTGTTGGCATGAAACTCGCCCCAGTCTTCCAACCACTGGCATTCGGATGGTTCCTCACATCGATGACGGCCGCCGAAGAAACATTACCGGTTTCAGTGCCGGTAAAAGTGCAGTCCGTCAGCACGCCGGATTCCTCGGAATCGATGTCGATGATGATCAATCCCGGAGTGGGTGCTCCCGCAGCTCCAACTATGCCCGATGGACGGTTGCCGCAATATCAACTCGATTACAGTCGCAAAGAGATTCCCACCCTCGAAGCGATTCAAAATCCCAAGTTGCGATACCTGCTCACCCTGCCCGACCAACCACTACTGATCGAAGCCACGGTGACGATCGACGGTCAACCGTTTGGCATGGTGCGTGAACGGCGGGTCGAGCAAATGTTGACCGACGCGACACGCCCCATCCCAGAGCCGACCGAACCAAAAGTCAAACCGCCCGCCATCGCGGAGAAACCACCGGCTGAAGGCGAAATGCAGCAGAAGTACGTGACGCCACCAACGGTGCCGCCCTATTCGCTCGCAGAGAACGCCACCGAATTACTACGCCGATACGTCACGGCGATCGGGCCGGAAGTCAGCCGGGATGAAGTGCATTGGTTGCTCATCAATCGTGTTGATGGGCCGATTCTGTTGGAACTCAATTCGAACTTCCAACGCTTCCGCGCCGGCAAACGCCCGGTGTTCGACATTCTCGACCGCGACCGTGACAACATCATCTCTGCCAAGGAACTCGACGAGTGCGTCAAGAGTTTCGAAGAGTGCGACCTCAACCGCGATCAAATCGTGACGTATCTCGAACTCGACGAAGTCGCCGCCGACCCAAGGCTCCGAAAACAACTGCCGAAACACGGCGTGGAATTGATTCACCTCGCCGGGAATTCCTTGGATCGCCAAACGATCCGTGATTTGAAGGCCCGTTACGGCGATACGGTTGATGAAAGTGTGAGCGAAACGGCTCCGCATGTCCGCCTGGAATTGAATTTCGACACCACCGCACCCAACCAATCGGCGTTGACCATCACTAATGTTGCCATTGGCGATGTCGCAAGCGAATCGCAATTGCAAGCGGTCGGTTCCACGCTCATGGTGTCGACCTCACAATCACGACTGGAATTCTCCGCGTTGCAACTTGGTGCGAGTGACCAAATCTCGATCGGCGTGGTACAAGACGGTTATCCGATTTTGCCCGCGATTGATCCGAACAGCGACGGTCGCTTTACGATCCGGGAACTTCGCGGCTTACGGGAACGTCTCCAACCTTTTGACCGGAACGGCGATGGCGAAATCACCGCAGGTGAAACGCAGTCGACGATCCGCGTGTGTTTTGGACTCGGACCAGGAGTGCACCAAGAGTTGGCCGGTATTCGGTCCATGACACTCGCCGATTCCACACCGTCCGTCTCTGGACCAGAGTGGTTCCGACGTATGGACCGCAATAAAGACGGCGACCTGACTCGCGGCGAATTCCCGGGAACCGATGAACAATTTGCCGATTTGGATGCCGACTCCGACGAACTTGTCAGTGCGGACGAAGCGAACAAATTCGAACAAGACCAGAACCCCCCGGCGGAGGCGGAGTCGAAGTGATTTCCATCCGTGGTACACTCACTGATTCGCGTGCATCCCATGAATCGATTTGAAACAGATCCTGTCATGAATGTTGAAGCTCACAAAAACGGCCACGTCGCGACGGCTCCCGAAATGGACATTAATGTCGCGGAGACGGTCGATAAAATCCATGACCAATTTCGCGTCTTGCGAGAGCAACTGGGCGGCGTGATTGTCGGGCAACACGAAGTCTCTGAGCAATTGCTGATTGCCCTGCTCTGTCGCGGGCATTGCATTCTGCAAGGGATGCCGGGGCTCGCGAAAACCACGTTGATTTCGACGCTCGCGTCGCTGATCGACTTGTCATTCCGCCGCGTGCAGTTCACGCCCGACTTGATGCCCGGCGACATCACCGGGACGGAGGTGCTCGAAGAAGACCACACCACCGGCAAACGGATTTTTCGCTTCGTCGAAGGCCCGTTGTTCGGGAACGTGATTCTCGCCGATGAAATCAACCGCACGCCGCCGAAGACGCAAAGTGCTCTGCTCGAAGCGATGCAGGAACAGCAACTGACCGTGTGCGGGAAGACGTATCAATTGCCGAGTCCGTTTTTCGTGCTCGCTACGCAGAACCCGGTCGAGACGGAAGGAACGTATCCGCTACCGGAAGCGCAGCTCGACCGATTCTTGCTCAAGATTCACGTCCAATACCCCAGCCGCGCGGAGGAATTGGAAATCGCGCGTCGGCAAACGACCGATTACCGCTTCGAAACCAAAACCGTGCTGCATGCGGAAGACATCGAACGTATGCAATCGCTCGTGCGGAACGTGATCGTGGCTGATCACGTTTACGATGCGGCTCTCGATCTCGTGCGGGGCACTCGTCCCGATGAAGACGCCCTGCCCGATGAACTTCGCGGGATGGTCCAATGGGGAGCTGGTCCGCGGGCAACGATTGCCCTTCTCATGGCCGCCAAAGCCCGTGCCCTGATCAACCGCCGGTGTCACGCGACGACTGCGGACTTGATCGCGGTTGCGCATCCGGTCTTGCGACATCGCATCATCCTCACGTTCAACGCCGAAGCTGCCGGTGTCGATGCCGACTCGGTACTGACGAAGATCATCGAAGCGACCAAGTCCCTGAGGAAACAACCCGAGAAAGCAAAGCCGTAGGGTGCGTTACAACGCACCGCAAAAATGGAACCTGTAACGAACGGTGCGTCACGACGCACCCTACGAAAACCCTGGCTTCTTGACCGAAAACAATGTTCAAACTGTTCCGCTCGAAATCAACTTCAGCCGCACCAACGGAACCGAACCGCACCGGTTACCAACTGCCGGCGGATTTGGTGGATCCGCGGGTGATGGATCAGATTGGGCATTTGGAACTGCTGTCGAGGACGGTTGTCGATGGACTGTTGGCGGGGAAACATCGCTCGACGACGAAGGGCGGTTGTTGTGAGTTCGCCCAACATCGGCAATACGCGCCGGGTGACGAAATTCGTCAAATCGATTGGCAAGTTTACGCCCGCAATGATCGTTACTTCATTCGGCAGTTCGAGGAGGAAACGAACCTCCACGGAATCCTGGCGATCGACACCAGTGGTTCCATGAAGTTTGGTCATTCGACGATTTCGAAACTCGATTACGCCAAACAAGCCGCCGCGTGTGTCGCTCGATTGTTGCTTCGGCAACGCGACGCGGTTGGTGCGATTGTGCTCAACGAATCGAAGCCGTTGTTCGTGCCACCGAAGCAACATGCCGCTCATCTGCAGGCGTTACTTTCCGCGTTGCATGCGGCCAAGCCACAGGATGGCGGGAACTTGGGACATCAAATTCAGGCGAACATTCCGCGGTTCAAACGACGGGGATTGTTCGTGCTGTTTTCCGATTGTTTCGGCGATTTGGACGATCTTGGAAAATCGCTGCGAATTGTGCGGGCTCGTGGGCATGATGTTGTCGTGATGCACGTCCTAGCTCCAGAGGAGATTCATTTCAACTTTCGGCGGTTTTCGTCGTTTCAATCATTGGAAGTCGCCGGTCAGAAGTTGAACCTCGACCCGGCAGCGGTTCGCGATGAATACGTGCGACGAGTGCGAATCTTTCTCGAACGATTGGAAGAACTTGTCACCGGATTGGGCGGGGATTACATCCGCATGACGACCAATCACGATCTGGCGAATACACTTGGATGGTTTCTTCGTAACCGGATGGCTCGCGCATGAAATCGGAAGACGAATTCTTGCCGCAAGCTCCAATGGACTACCCCATGAATCGCAATATTCTTTGGTTTCTACCGTTGGCGACTGTGCTGCTGTCACAAACGATGTTCAGCGAGGAACCGAAGCCGGAACTAAGCCTGCTAGAACAATGGAACGCCGTTCCCATTCCTGACGAAACACCCTTCAGTGCAAAACCGAAGTTAGAAACGCAGTATCTGAATTCGTATCGTGACGGCTTCAGCTGGGCGAACGGTTTGCACGCGGTTTGTCCGACGAATCCCAGTGATCAAAATTTGCACGCGATTCGCGGGTGGGTCGAAGGTTGGCAAGCCGGTGTCAAAGCCGGCGGCACGGCCCCACTCCCGGCGAAGTACGCAGCGTATTTGCAATGGAAAGATCATTCTTAGATCCCAAAGCCTATAAGGTGCGTCGCATACGATTGCGAACATGTGAGATGGCAAGGAACACAAACTATTACAAAGACGGAAGTTGTGTGTCACTGCTAGCTTGCCTAGCAGTGCGAGTGACCAGCGGTTCGGGAGTCGCTGAAAACACTGCTGGACAAGCCAGCAGTGGCACCCATTGACGCCAGCATTGGCAACCGTAAACGCTGACAAATGCGAAATCGTATGCGACGCACCCGACAACGAACCCCCTAACCCCGAAAACATCCGTGAGCTTCCTCAGCATTGCCTTCCTTTCAGCGTTGCCATTGGCCTTAGCGCCGGTGCTGCTGCACTTGTTTGATCGGCGTCGTAATGTCGTCATCGAATGGGGAGCGATGCAGTTTTTGCAGGAAGCCGTCACCCGCCGGACGAGCGCTCGTAAACTGAAGCAATGGTTGTTGCTGCTGCTGCGAACATTGGCTGTCTTGGCGTTGGTCTTCGCACTCGCTCGTCCGCTGTTGCCGGGCAATTGGTTCACAGGGACCGATCGCGGCGAGACGATTTTCATTGTGGATAATTCCATGTCCATGATGCGCTCGGTCGAGGATGAAACGCTGTTCCACCAAGCCATCGCCAAGGTGAAGAGCGAACTCGACGAGATGCCACCAACGGAGTTTGTCCGCGTGTTGCTTTCGTCGCCGTATCCGTCTTGGGCGACGACCGGAAGTTTGCGAGCAGATTCGCAAGCGAAGTCGCACATCGTCGACGAACTCGACGAACTTCGCCCAACGCAAGGCCAAAGTGACTTGCTTGCGGCATTGTTTGCAGCCACGCAGGCGGAAGTTCAACCCACGCAACAACGCCGTCGCATCGTATTGCTCACCGATCATCAGGCAACCGATTGGAACCTTGAAGTCGAGGAAAGTTGGCAACGCTTCCGTGATGTGCTCGCTTCCACGCCGATCCCGACGGAGTTGGAAATCGTCAACCTCCGTGAGACGCAACCGAGCAAAAATATCGCCGTCAATTCTCTGTCCGCGAATCGCACGACGGTGGGTGTCGACCGACCATTTACGTTGACCGCCGAGATTCAAAACTATTCCGACGCAGGCATGACACCATCGTTAGCAACATGGACGATCGCGGGCGAATCGGTCAACGAAAGTCAGATTCCCGATCTCGATGCCAACGCGGTTCACACGGCCGAATGGACCCACTCGTTCTCCGAACCGGGCGTGTATGCGATTTCCTGCGGACTCGACATCGACGACGAACTCACCGAAGACAACTCCGCGACATTGGTCATCGAAGTCGTCCGACAACTACCGGTGTTGGTCGTCGAAGGAACACCCGGCGGAGCGGAATTGCAACGCGATGCATTCTTTGTGGAGACGGCGCTCGGTTGGATCGATGGCATGCCGGGGTCGGCAAACACCGTGTACGCACCGACCGCGGTGGAACCGGATCGCTTGGAACATCTCGACCTCGCCGAGTTCCACGCTGTCGTTGTTCCGAACTTAACGGAACTCAGCGAAACCAGCGTCGCGCGGCTGTCCGAGTTCGTGCAATCCGGCGGTGGTCTGTGGATCGCACTCGGTCCGCGAACCGATGTCGATGCCTTCAATCAACGGCTGTACTCCGACGGCAATGGCTTGGCTCCCTTGCGAGTGGACCGCATCGTCGACTCGGCGGATTCCGAGGAATCGACCGACCGCACAAAGATCAATCCCTTTATGAAAGGACACCCGGCGACGGCGTCGCTTTCGGATACCGATCAACTCGATCTCGCCGATGTCGCGGTGGCCCGGCGATTCCGGTTCGAATCCGCACCACCGGGGGAAGATATCTCCGTGCTCCTCAGTTTGACGAACGGCGAATCGTTGGCCGTCGAGAACTATTTTGGTCGTGGTCGAGTTGTCGTGCAGGCGATTCCGTTGCGATTGCAATGGAGTGATCTTGCTCGTTCGCAGTCGTTTGTGGTCATCGTGCACGATTGGCTCGACTACCTGACGCAACCGTTATCAACGCAGCACAACCTCGTACCGGGCGAGCAACTCGCGATCCGGCTACCGGATAGTGAATTGAAAACCGCGACGCTGGAAACGCCGCACGGGAATGAAATCGAACTCACGGCGGAATCGTCCGATGGCGGGGCTGTCTTCCGCACCAGTCGGACGGCGTTGCCCGGCGATTACCGGTTAGAGACGGGACAAGAAACCGCGGCGATTCCATTTCACGTCGTTCGCGATTCGTCCGAATCCAACTTAGCAGCATTGGTCGGCGAGCAGCTTGAGTCGGTGCAGTCCCTGACGGACATCGAACCGAAAGCAACCGAAGCCGGCGAGATCATCGAAGTCGGCACGGAACCGCTGTGGCCGTTCTTGTTGATCGGATTGATCGCGGTGATTGCGGCGGAATTGTTGCTTTCCGGCATGATCTCTCGCGAACGCTTCGGCAGCGATCCAATCGCCGAAACCACTGAACCGATGAATCAAAGTTTCGGATTTCCACCGCCGGTCGATCATGGAACCACTTCCGTGAGTGGTATGCCTAAGACTCGGCATGGGGCTGAAAATTCCGAAATTGAACCTCGAACAAAGCGTGATGAGCACGCGACACGCGTCTAATACAGAGAACCATTTGGAAAAATAACTCTCGTATGAATCCCACGACCACGAACATCTCAGAACAGCTGACCCTCGACGGGCCGATTTCGCTAACGGCGGCGGTTTTGGTCGGGTTGGGTGCGTTGTTGGTGTTCGCGTGGGCGTTGTGGCGAGAACGCAAAATCCTCGGGCCGAAGCAAACCGTGATCTTCTGGTGTCTACGGACGGCGGCCATCGCGACGGTGTTGTGGATGCTGCTTGCACCGGCTCAACGTCGTGTGGAAACATCGCGAACGCGTCGGGCGATCGCAGTCGTTCACGACACCACCGGCAGCATGCAGACCATCGATCCGGTCGGTACTGCCGACGAACTGCGGTGGGCCATCAGTTTAAGCGACGAAGATTCCTCACCCATCCAATCCGG
Organism: Thalassoroseus sp.; assembly: GCF_984380535.1. Taxonomy (NCBI): domain Bacteria; kingdom Pseudomonadati; phylum Planctomycetota; class Planctomycetia; order Planctomycetales; family Planctomycetaceae; genus Thalassoroseus; species Thalassoroseus sp. The sequence goes on along the minus strand of NZ_CFHRBF010000005.1, from coordinate 145,073 downwards.
CGACAAAGCGGTCGTTGCAATGGGTTTGGCTCGACAACATTTGCTCGCCGCTGTTGATGCCCTGAAACATTACCAACCCGAAGCCGTCTTCGTGAAAGAGATGACAACGACCGGACGGGCCCTCGAACGCGTACGGTCTCACCTCCAACGACTCAGCGAGGCCCCGGTGAGCTCCGCAACCAAGGTGGCGATCGATCGGCAACTTACGGCGCTCGATGATGCGGAGTTTCAATCGTTTCAATCCGTCACCAACGCCCTGGAAAAAGGCCGCACGCCGACGGAAAAAGGTTGGCGGGAAAGTCTGCCGGACTTGGAATACCGCATCGCTGGTGCTGTCCGTTCGCTGCGGGAACTCGCTCGGCAAGTGGCGGTGGATGTACAATCTCAACCCGACGAATCGATCAAACCACAGTTGGCGAAACTCTCGCAACAATCGCGTGGCGAACGGGTGCGAAACCGCATCGGGCATCTGCAATCGGCTACGTTGAAAACCATTGAAGACACTGCCGACGTGCGGTTCGCAGAATTCGCGCAAGCGGTGAATTGGTCCAGCACGCCACCAAAACCGAAAGTGAAGAAAACCGACGACGAACCACAAGATTCGGCTTTGGGAACTGACTTGGCGATGGCTTTGGAACAGGTGCAACGACGCGGCCAGGAACAACCGCTCGCGGCGACGTTTCTGTTCACCGATGCGGCTCAAAATCAGACCGGTGCCGGCACTCCACAGGATGTTGCCCGTCGGTTGGACAATACGCCGGTTTATGTCGTGCCGATCGGTAACACGCGGTATGTGCGGGACGTGATTTTGCAATCCGTTTCCGCCCCGGCCGTCGCGATGCGGAACGATGATGTCGTCATCGAAGCGAATCTCGAAGCCCACGATTGTGCCGGCGAGGTTTGCCATGTCGAACTCTTGCAAGACGGCATGGTGATCGACTTCCGCGATGTCATCCTCGATTCCGATTTCGCCACGCGGAGTGTGCGATTCGAACAACGCGTGCCCGAGATCGGTCGGCAAGTATTCCAAATCGCGGTGTCTCCACTCGATCGCGAATCGACGGACCAAAACAATTACGACGAGGTCGAAGTCAACGTGACTCGCAGCGATATTAAAGTGTTGCTGACCGACGAGTTGCCCCGTTGGGAGTATCGGTATCTCACGCAACTGTTCCGGCGGGACGCGAAAGTCGAGTGCGACGAACTTCTCTTCCGTCCGCGATTGATCGCCACCGGACGCCGAAAAGCCACGCGAACTTTGCCGACGACAGTCGACGAGTGGGACCAATACGATGTTGTGCTGTTGGGCGATTTGTCACCCGAGTATTTTTCGACGGTCGCGCAGCAGTCGTTGCAAGAATATCTGCATGATCGCGGCGGCACATTGATCTTGATTGCCGGTCGAAACGCGATGCCGCAGGCGTATGTCAATCAGCCGCTCGAAGAGATTCTTCCGGTACGACCGATCGATTCGCCAGACGCGGAATCGACGCGGTTTGCCTTCCGTGTGACCGAGGATGGCTTGAGTCACGATGCTCTGATGATCGGCGAAACCGAGGCCGCTACCCGCACCGCTTGGGACTTTGTCAATCGATTTTCGCCATTGCATGAGGTGTCGGGATGGCGGCATCCGTTGCCATCAGCGGAAACACTAATCGCCGCCGTCCGCCGGGACCAACCGAATCTCGCCCAAGACGCCGCCAGCAATGCGTTCCTATGTTGGCAACCGATCGGTCGCGGGCGGATCGTGTATCTCGCCGGTCCTGAGACATACCGTTTGCGGTTACTCCGCGGCGACAGTTTGCATTACCGGTTCTGGGGGCAGTTGCTCCGCTGGGCGATCGCGGCGGATTTGTCGACCGGCACACAGTTCGTCCGTCTTCGCACGAACAAATCTCGTTACCAAACGCGTGACGAAATCCTGGCGACGGTGGAACTCAGCGATGCCGATGGTGAACCCGTCACAGCGGACAAGTTGGAAATTCAAATCACTTCCGGCGAGGACATTCGCACGGTGGCGTTAAAAGCACAGCCGACAGTGCCCGGCCAGTATCAAGCCGAGATTCGTTCGCTGCCGCCCGGTGTGTACCGACTCGAACCCGTTGGGCCGAGGATCAAAGAGCTTCAACAAGACAGTCTGGAACCGGCAGTTGCCAGCATCACGGTGCAAGCGGATTTGCCTCGTGAGATGGTCGACACTCGTTGCGACTTGGCATTAGCTGGGCAAATTGCAGACCTGTCCGGCGGGCAAGTTCTGCCACCGACTACCGTCGAAGAAGTGTTAGCATTGACGGATCTCGAACCCATCGTCACGGAAACCATCCAGCGAAAACCGCTGTGGTTGGAATGGAAATACCTGTGGATCGTCTTCGGCTGCCTGCAAACCGAGTGGATCGTCCGCAAATGGAAGGGACTGTCATGAAGGCAGAGAGCCAAGAGCGGAGCGCGGAGAGCCAGAAGCTCTCAGAACTTCGCGACATGCAACGATGTGCTTCCGTCTCGGAGCCTGAATTGGTTGTCGAAGAAACGAGTCTGAGCGACATGCATCAATCGCTCGGACTTTGGCTCTCCGCACTCCGCGCTCAGCCCTCCGCTCAACAGAACGAGGATGACCGATGATTCAGACACACAATAATGCCGTGCCGTCCGTCATTCAGCGGAAGTTGCGATCCATTCGATTGCGGCAAACCGGGTTGATTCTCCTCCGCGGACTGGCGATTGCGATCGCGGTGTTTGTCGCGGCGATGGTCTTGGCGATGACGATCGACTGGGTCTTCACGATCTTCAGCGCGACCGTGCGTGTTGCGTTGACGGGGTTGGCTGTCGTGTTGTCTCTCATGGCGTTTGCCGTCAATGTGGTTTCGCCGTTGCGTCGCACGTTTGGCCGGACACAACCCGCCGCCGATGCCGACGCCGCCATTCCGCAACTCGAAGAACGTTGGACGACAGTAGCGTCGTTCGCGAACTCCGGTGAGAAACCGGATTCGCCGATGTCACAACGCATGCTCGACCAGGTCAACAGCGAAGCGGTCGCGATGCAGCGATTGGTTCGCCCGTCGATCGTCGTGCGTCCGGCGTCGTTAAAACGACCGGCGATGTGGCTTGGGGCGTGTGTGTTGTTACTTGCCGGGTTTCTGCTGATCGATTTGCCACGCACGACCGTCCTGGTGAAGCGGTTTCTATCGCCGACGGCTCCGATCACGGCGACGCAACTCGTCAGCGAGTCGGGCGACATCATCATCCCACGCGGCGAGATGTTCGATATCGTCGCGAGTGCCACGGGTATCGTGCGAGAGTCAGTCACGTTGGCGATCGAACATGAATCCGGTGTGATCGATGTGCTCGAAGTGCCCGGCGATTCCGACGATACGAAACGCTTCGCACATGCGATGCGGGCGGACGATTCGTTGCGGTATCAAGTGACCTCCGGCGATGCCCGCACGGAATGGCATCGCGTGACGGTCATCGATCATCCCACGCTGGAGGAAGTGCAGTTCCAAGTGACGCCGCCGTCGTACATCGATCAGCCGGCAATCGAGAAAACGCTCATTCCCAGCCGACTGCGTGTGCCGCAAGGCAGCGTTTTGGAAGTGGCAATGAAGCCCTCGACCGATTTGGAATCGCTCACGATCGACCTGGAAATCCCGAGTGTCGAAGGCGAACCGCAACGCAAGTCCGTCAGTTTGCGTCCCAACAAACAGGGGTGGTATCGGTTCCGCACGCAACTGCTGAGTGATGTGTCGTTCCGACCCACGCTTAGGAACGTGTTCGGATTGGAGAACGAAGACAAGCGGGTCTGTCATATTGAAGTCATCGTCGATCGGGCACCGGTGGCTCGCATCATCAATTCCGATGCTGAGTTGGCCGTGGCGGACGACGAGGAAATCGAAATTGAATTCGAAGCCCATGACGATCATGGCGTCAAAACGGCGGAGTTGGTCATCTACGATGAAACCGCGACCGAGGAAGGCGAAGAACCGAAGATTCTCGAGGTTCGCGAAATCCCGTTAGGAGATCAACAGGACCAACAACACGTGAAGGCCAGCACGAAGTTGGACCTCAAAGAACTGAATCTGCCCGAAGGCGCGAAGATCAGTTATTCGGTCCGTGTGACCGACAACCGCAAAGTGGAGATCGATCCGGAGATGATGTTGGCAGCGACCGACACACAGCCAGACGAAGAATCAGCGGACACAAAAAGCGAATCCAAACAGGCCTCTAAGTCGGAGAATACCGACCGCGAATTGGCGATGGCCGAACCGTCGGAGGCGATGAAAAACGACACGACTGCGGAACCGAATTCCATCGATGAACCCGCGACCGACTCGCAGACGACGGTTGCCCAGTCGGACACCTCCGACAAGAAATCAGACGCGAAGCCAGGGGAGAAATCGACATCAGAAGAGAACACAGAGAATCTCGCCCAGGCGGAAACGCCAGGCAAAATGGATGATGAGGAAAACGGAACTCGTAAGAACGCCGATGCGAAATCGAGTTCAAGCAAGACTTCTGAAGAGAGCGAAGCCGATCCATCCGCCGAGGACCCGACGCAGGTCGCTTCGGCTGAGAATATGAAACCGAAAACCGGCAGCGAGCAAGCGGATACAGCAACGGAGAACGCGGACAAAGACGCGGAAACCGTCGCCGACGATGGCAAGGCGTCACCATCAGATCAACCGAACTCGGAACCAAAGAGTACCGAGAGCGAAAACGTCAAAGTTGCCCGGAACTCAACTAAGAAGACTGACGGCGATCCCGAATCCGAGGTCGACGACTCCGAGAAAGTCGCGGCAGCGGACGCCAATCCACCGATGGCCGATAACGAGAACAAGCCGGCGGACGCCGACAACGACACGGGCAAATCAACCGCCGATTCGGAAATGCCGACGGTGGCTCAGGCAGATCCGTCGGACGGGAAGCTGACCGATGACTCCAAAACGTCGGACGAAAACAACACCGTCGCCGACGCAGAATCCAAGACGCCAATGTCCGAGGACGACTCGAAGACTTCGGATGCCGGTAACAACTTAGCAGGTCAACCGCGAGATGCGAAAACGCCGTCCGTCGCTCAATCGGACAGTGCCGACGATCAGCCGATGCCGAATGACGATCCTCAAACAGCGGAGAAAACCGAGTCCGAGGATGCGAATCCTGAGGAATCTTCACCCGACAAGACGCCAAAGATTGCCAACGCAAAACCGACCGCGACTGGTAGTGCGAAGTCGCGGAAACGTCGGTCCCCATCCGAATCTGAACCGCCGATTCCCGTGGACGTCAGGTTGATGGCTCAGCAGTCGGAGAGTGGACAGAACACGGAAACTAACAAACGCCAACTCAAAATCACGAAGCGTCTGGCAAGTGTTGCCAAGTCGGATGCCGAGCGGAAAGAAGACGAGCGTATTGGCATTCGGGAAAAGGTTGTGGCGATTGATGTCATGCTTGCCGAGGTGCAAACGCGACTGACGCAGATACTGAACCGCGAAATTCCCGATTCCGAGCATCGTCCGGCTTTCCAAGAAATCGACGATCGTTTGGGCGACGTCGAAACCTACGTGTCAGAGTTGCGAGAAGAAACCGCAGAAGGCGAGTTCGCGTTTATCGGGTTGCAGATGGTCGATATCACGCGGACCTACGTCACACCGGCTCGGGACCGTGTGTTCCGGGCGATTCGTGATGCTGCCGGTGCAGAAGGCCATACGAAGGCCGCGACCGGGCACATCACCCGTGCCCGTGAAATGCTAGCGGCCCTGCTCGCTCAATACGACAAAGTCGCTCAGGAGAAGAAACTCGCCGAATCCATTGAGGAAACGGCTGAAATCTACGAAGTGTACGTCGAAAAAATGCAAAAGCTGATGCGGGAGCGTCGGCAAAACAAGAACCCGCTCAAACGCGCGATGGCCGTCATCGAAGTCGATCAAGATTATCTCGATCGGCTCGCCGAAGTCATCACGCTCCGTCGGGAAATGATGCGGGAGTTTGGACGAATGCTCTCGGACGATCCGCGGTTGCTCGCCCGTTACATGGACTTGCTCAAACGACGAAATAAGTCGCTAAGGGATCAACTTTCGGATTTGTCCGAACGACAGGAAGAAGTCGCTTACGAACTGGCCGGTTGGCAGTCGGTCGATGAAGCGGGCCGGGTCGACGTGTGGACGATCGTCATCGAAATGCGACTGTTGGCCGCCGAGGAATTGGCGAAGGAATCCGCCGCTCTCGCCGAGCGAGTTCACAAGCAATTGCCACTTACGTTGGAACCATCGCATCCGGTGGCGGCGCGGGTGCTTGCCGAGACCGATCGGATGGCTCAGCTGGCCCAAGAGATTGCCTTCGATGCTGAGTTGTTCCTCACCGCGACCCCGGACGATCCGCAGTTACAAGAGGCACTTGGCAGAACTCGGCAACTGACGGCCAGCTTCAACGATTTGGATGCGGCTCTCGATCAGTTGATCGTCGAAAACGAAGGTGATGAGGACACTGCCACTTATGTGAATTCCCGATTGCGGGAGAGTCGCAGTGTCGCCGATCAAGCCGAACGCTGGGAGCAAATCGCGAAGGCGATCCAGGCCCGATCGTATTATGGTTTGAATGAACTTGACCAATGGCAACTCAATACGACGACCGAACTATTGCGGGTAGACATGCTGGAATTCGAAGACGAATTGCAAGGCCAGTTCCAACAGCAAGCCAACAGCGATATCCCGGGCGAGATCGTCGACATGATTCGTCAACTTCACCGACTGATGGAAACGATTACGTTCAACCAGTCCGCCGCAACGTTCGCCCTGAAACGTGATCGCGGTGAGTTCGCTGAGGAGCAACAAGCCGAAGCCGTCAAGAATTTGGCGTTGGCCGAAGACTTGTTCGACAAGATTCGTCGGGCGGTCATCGCCGAGTTGGATCAGTATGAAATCGACGATCCGAATATCGCGAATCTACGTGACCCGACACTCGATCAGTTCTTGGCGAACTTGGAACGCGAACCGAATATCCAAGCCCAGCTGGGTATTCCGCGTCGCCCGACCAACTTACGGATTCGGGCTGATAATCTCTTTCAGGCCGAGTCTGGCATGTTGCAGAGTTCCTCCGAGGCGGCCGAAAGCCGGGCGAAGAATGCCATGAAAATGGCGCGGGACAGAAATCGAAACGGCAAAGAGGACGAACAAGAGAATCAGAAATCCGGTGAGATGACGCCCGAAGAGAAAGAGAAAATGGAAAAGGCCAAGCGAATGCAGGAGACGTTGGCCAAGTCGATGGCGGCTATCGAGGATAAACTCAAAGACCCGAAGACACCGCCCGCCGAAAAACGAAGACTGGAACAGATGAAGCAGAATCTCGAACGGGTTCGACAGCAACTCGACGAGAACGCCACTTCCGCGGAAGAGTGGGACAAGATTGTCGAGCAAGACCAGGCAGCCGAGATGCTGAAGGCACTCGCGAACGGCGAACGCATTCCCGACGAACAATGGAACAAGTTGATGTCCACACTCGAAGACGGTCTATGGCAAGTCCGGGGCACGCAGCCGCCGGAAGAGTATCGTCGAGCGATCGAACAATACCAAGACCGTCTGCGAGAGTTGATGTCGACCACCCCCGTGGGAGGTGAATAGTTCATGAACGTGCGTGGTTTACAAACATACGTGTGCCACGGCTCTGTGAGCCGTGCCGAGCGACGAGACCGAAAAGGCACGCTGAGTACCTCTGGCAATGGCTTGGGTGGCATGCTCACCGCTCGGGGTGAGCATGGGCCAATGACGCTCAAGAGTTTAATCATGCCCACACAAAGCTGTGGGCATGCCACGCAGATCTCGGTCTTTCGCTTGTTTCTGCTCGTCATCATGTGTGTCGGTCTTGGGAACACGACGTTCGGGCAGGGAGAGCTGACGGAAAAACCGTTGATCTCCCGGACGACGAATCTCAGCGGTGCATTGCCGCCGGGCGAATGGACGCGGGTGGAATCCTCGATCGATGCAGGTCTTGCGTGGTTGGCGAAACAGCAAGCGGATGACGGACGGTTCCCCAGCGATGAAATCGGGCAACCGGCGGTGACGTCGATGGCGATCATGGCATTTCTGTCTCGCGGACACGTGCCCGATCAAGGACCGTATGGAAAAACGATTTCAAAAGCGATCGATTTTGTGCTCTCGACGCAGCGGCGTCGCGGGTATTTTTCGCTGTTGCCTGTCACACCGCCTTCAAATCACCTCACGCCATCGCAAACGGTCACGTACAACCATGCGATTGCCGGGATGATGCTTGGCGAAGTCTACGGGATGACGTCTTCGGAGCGTTCGAAACAAATCGAAGAAGCCCTGGCCCGTGCGTTGATTTACCACCGCGAGGTGCAAACCCGGCAGAAGAAATACGCTTCAGACAATGGCGGTTGGCGATACGGTTTCCCGGAAGGACCGAATGCCTCGTCGGATTTATCGGTCACCGGATGGGCGTTGATGTTCTTGCGGTCGGCTCGGAATGCGGAATTCAACGTGCCTAAACAATACTTCGACGAAGGGTTGGATTACGTCGAACGGTGTTATGTGGAAGACCCGAAAGATCAGGAGAAAGGCGTCTTCCGGTATCGGCCGTTAGAGTCCGCACCGGGTGAGAACCCGCAGATCACGCATGCGAACACGGCGTCGGCCATGCTCACCCTGATTCTCGGTGGGCGGCTCGAACACAAAGGGCTTGCGGTGGGGGTCAATTGGTTTCGCGAGAAGGATTATCCACGTCCCTGGCAGACCGGTTATTTTTATTTGGCGACGTATTACAGCAGCCAAGCGATGGCTCAAGTCGGCGGGGATACTTGGAACGAAATTTTCCCGCAGATCGCACGGAATCTCATCGAAGAGCAACAAGACGACGGCAGTTGGCCACCGGGAACCGGCACGGAAAAGAATTTCGGGTCGGCATATTCCACCTCGCTCGCCGTTCTGGCATTGACCCCGGCTTATCAGTTGCTGCCGATCTACCAGCGTTGACCATCCCCTTTGGTCCGTGCACTCTCGATTTTTCCCGTCGCAACGTCCTAGAATTGAACGGGACCCGCGACGCACGCTGAACGATCGAGAAAGATCATGCCGGAAATTTCGACCGAACATCCACCACCCTGGGCACCGATCATCCGCCGTACCGGACTGTACGGTGCCGCTCTGGGGGTGATTGTCGGACTCATCGACCGCACGATTCGCGGAGCCGATGTGCCGGAAGTCGCCGCGATTATTCGCTGGCGGAACTTCATTCTCGTCGGCACCGCGATCGGAATTGTCGCGGGCATTTTGCTTGCGTGGGGTGTGCGTTCGTATTGGCGGAAAGTCGTGCGAGAAGCCAAAATCGAAGAATCCGGAGACACTCCGACATCTTCGGACTCGTCCTCGCCAGAGAACGCGCTATCCTAAACACAAGTGCGTCACGGTTCTGTGAGCCGTGCCGAGCGATGAACACGGAAAAACACGGCTCTCCGAGTCGTGGCACCCGAGTTTTTTGAGGAACTCGCCGACCATGCCGAATTTCGAATATTCCCGCTTCGATGAGTCCGAACAATTTCAGCCGCAATCGGCAGATCAGTTGTTCGACCAGATTAGCGAATACATGCTGCAATATGGCGAGGAGATTCTCGACCAACTTCCGGACTTGGAAGATGAACACCCGGAATTGATCGAAATGCTCATCAAACGCGGTTTCGTCGAGAAGGACAAAGACGGCAACTATATGATCACGCCGCAAGGCATTCGTCGCGTCGAGAACAAGGCCCTCGAAGACTTGTTTACAATCGCCCGCAAGGACAAGCTCGGCAAACACGACACCGAATTTCGTGGTGCCGGCCAAACGATTCACGAAGAGTCCAAGCCGTACGAGTACGGCGATCCGGTTTCCAACTTGAACATGCACGAGTCGCTGAAGAACGCGCTCCATCGACAAGGTGGCGGTTCGCCGATTCACCTGCAAGAAGACGATCTCGTCGTGCACGACACGGAGTACCAAACGTCCTGTGCGACGGTGGTTCTGCTCGACATGTCCGGCAGCATGGCCCGCTACGGCAAATTTGCGGGAGCGAAGAAAGTCGCGATGGCATTGCAAGCGCTCGTGCGGGGGCGGTATCAGGGCGATTTCCTGCAAGTCGTCGGGTTCTACACCTACGCGACTCCACTCACCGAACGTCAGTTATTACAGTGCGCCCCGAAACCGGTGAGCATTTACGATCCACGCGTGCGGATGCGAGTTCCGATCGACAACCCGCCCGGATTCGTCCCCGAGCACTTCACGAATATCCAAGCCGGACTGCAATTCGCCCGGCGAGTGCTCAAACGCCAACCGGCACAGAACAAGCAGATCATCACGATCACCGATGGCGAACCGACCGCGCACATCGAAGGTCGCGAAATCGTGTTGATTTACCCGCCTGCTGAAAAGACTCGGCAAATCACGCTGACCGAAGTCAAACGCTGTGCCAACGAAGGCATTCAGATGTCGAGCTTCGCCTTGATTGAAGATTACTTTTATCTCGGGCTGGTGAACTTCGTCGAGCAAATGGGCCAAGTCTCCGGTGGAGTGGCGGCATACTGCAATGCGAACGATCTCGGCAATATGGTCGTCGACAGCTTCGTCGGTGGCCGTCGCAAACGGAAGACGGTGTGAACGCACGCCCGTGCGTCGAAGTTGACCACTGGGAACGGTCACTGGCATACTGGGGACGACTTTTCTTGCGAACCGAACCGCTCGATTGGAGTTTCGCTAATGCCTGCGACCGTGATATTGCTTGTGGCAACGTTTTTCTTGTCGCTCGGTCTGCCCAAGCCCAGCTGTGCCGCAGATGAACCGGGGCGTCCGAACATTGTGCTGATTATGGCGGACGATCTCGGGTTCGCGGATCTCGGGTGTTATGGTTCGGAGATTCACACGCCGAATCTCGACAAACTCGCAGCGAACGGGTTGCGGCTCTCACAGTTCTACAATACGGCGAAGTGTCACTCATCGCGGGTGTCTTTACTCACCGGTGTGTATTGCGATCAAGCCGGGAGCGAGTCGCTTAGTCGCGGGGCGACGATTGCCGAAGCGCTGAAGAAAGCCGGTTACTTCACCGCGATGGTTGGCAAATGGCATCTCAGCAAACAGCCGACAGATTTCGGTTTCGATCGCTACTGGGGGCACCTCTCTGGTGCAACAAACTTCTTCACGGGCGACAACACCTTTCGCTTGAACGGCGAGAAGTGGGACGTTCCCGAAACACTCAATGGCCAACCGTTTTACACGACTCACGCCATCGGGGATTTCGCGTTGAAATTCCTCGATGAAGCTGCGGAGAGCGACCAACCGTTTTTGTTGTACGTGGCGTTCAATGCGCCGCATTATCCGTTGCAAGCTCCGCAAGACGCGGTGAAAAAGTACGACGGTGTCTACGATGCCGGTTGGGACGAAGTCCGTCGTCAGCGACACAAAAAGCAAATCGAAACCGGTTTATTGCCCGCGAAGTGGAAACTCAGCCCGCGGCCGGAACACATTCCGGCGTGGGAGGAACTTCCCGACGACGAACAACAATGGGAAGCCGACCGCATGGAGGTCTTTGCGGCCATGGTCGATGTGCTCGATCAAAATGTCGGACGCATCGTGGACGACTTGAAGCAGAAGAACGCGCTCGACAACACGTTGTTTCTGTTCTGTTCCGACAATGGTGCATGCCCCTTCGAACGCACACGCGGACGGAACCTGAAACCGTGGAATCCCAAGTCGTACTGGACCTACGATGCCAGCTGGGCTCACGTCGGCAACACGCCGTTTCGGTTGTATAAGCAGAACCAGCACGAGGGCGGAATCTCCTCACCCTTGATCGCTCATTGGCCGAACGGATTGAAAACCGAGCCGGGTTCGATCAGTCGTCAACCGGGGCATCTCATTGATTTCATGGCGACGTTTCTCGATGTCGCCGATGCCCAATACCCGACAGAAGTCGGCAACCGCAAGATCGATCCGCTGCAGGGCAAGTCGTTGTTACCCATCTTCCAAGGCAACACACGTGAGCCGCACGAGTCGTTGTATTTTCACTTCAGTACGGACCGTGCGTTGCGACAAGGCGATTGGAAACTTGTCTCGGCTAAACGCGGACGCTGGGAACTTTACAACCTCGCTGAAGATCGGACCGAAATCCATGATCTCGCAGAGCAACACCCCAAACGCGTCCAGCAAATGGCCGACAAGTGGTTCGAAATGGCGAAGAATCTCGACCGACTCAAAGGGAAACAACTGGCCCCTGTCCGCGACGAATTAACGCCACTCAACTTCCGCAAGAACACCCGGAACCAACTCACATCAAACAAGAAGTGAGTTGACATTCGTACGTCTCCACTTGCCTGCTTGCTCTAGGACGGTTAACATCTGTATGGATCAATGGGCATGGAATGGAGACATCACATGGTCCGTCGGAGCAACCATTACGATGCCGCCTTCGAGGAGTTCTTGCGGGCCGGATGCATTCCGTATGTGGCCGTCGACGAACAACGACGGGCCCTCATCGAGGATGCGTCGCTGAAGTCGTTCGATTTCATCGTCTATTCGGAAACCGGTCCGAATTTGCTTGTTGATGTGAAAGGTCGCCAGTTCCCCACCGCCGGAAAATCGAAATGGGAGAACTGGGCGACGGAGGATGACATTCAGAGTCTGCTCCATTGGCAACGGGTGTTTGGTGACGAATTTCGGGCCTGGTTGGTCTTTGCATACCAAATCCTGGGCGACTACGAGCAAACCGAGTTCGACAATGCCTCGGTTGTGCGGTATCGTGAGGAAACGTATGCTTTCTATGGCGTGAGTGTGGACGAGTTTGCCACCGCGATGCGGCCACGCTCGACGAGTTGGGGCACCGTAACGCTCCCGCGACGGATATTCCGTGAGCTGCGGTTGCCGGTTGCGAAAATGTTGTAAAGTGATGTTGCGTTTGGGGAATTCAATCATGATCCGTCGGGTTTGTTGGGCTGTCACATTGGTTCTGGGCTGCCTGCTCGTACGCCCCGTGACTGCCCAAACGAACGACGGAGCCAACAACGCACCCGCCCCGAGCACCCCGACGCCCACCACTCAGGTGGTGCAGTCGCAAAGTTTTCTCGTCGAGTATGCGATCGTCGGCGGACTCGCTGGGTTGGCCTTGTTCGCGGTTTGCAAGTCGAGTCGTCGTGTCTGATGCGAAGTGGGACAACCCGGTTGTCATCAGTGGCGTCGGGCTGACGACGACGCTGGGAATCGATCGAGAAACGACATGGCGGAACTTGCTCGCTGGTCGTTCCGGTGTGCGTCGAATCGGTCCCGCGGAACTCAAGCAACGTGATGCCACCGGGAATTGGCCGTCGGACGTGTTAGCCGCTCCGGCGGAATTGCTTCGGGAACCGGACGCAACCGCACCGAATCCGCTCACCCGATTGATTCGGCAAGCCGCTTATGAAGCTGCCACGGACGCCCGGTTTTCCGAAGTGGATCAACGTCGCGATCGACTCGGTTGTGTGATTGGGACCAGCAAGGGATCGCTCGCGGTGTTGTCGCAGGCAGCAGACGATCCGGCTTCGATTTGGACACAGCTTTTGCCCTCGACTCCGGCGCGGGAAATCGCACGCGAATTCGATTTACGGGGAGCGGCGTTGTCCCCGGTGGCTGCCTGCACAACGGGGCTGGCGTGTTTACAACGAGGGTATGAACTCATCCTGCAGGGCGACTGTGACATTGTGCTCGCGGGCAGCGGGGATGCGTCGCTGGTGCCGATGTTGTACGCAGCCTATCAGCGGATGGGCGTCCTCGCGAAAGTCACCGACGGCAGCGATCCGGCGACGGCATGCCGACCGTTCGATCGTCATCGCTCGGGTTTCGCACTTGGCGAGGGAGCCGCCGTCGTGGTGCTGGAACGCGAATCGACAGCACGACAACGTGGCGTCAAGCCGTGGGCCATTTGGCGAGTGGGCGGGTTAGCGGCCGATGCGGATGGGCTCACCTCGCTCGACCCATCTGCGGAGTCTCTCACGCAATTGATCCAAACGGTTTGTGCTCAGGGGGAACTATCACCGTCTGACATCGACGCCATCCAACTTCACGGCACTGCGACCAAAATCAACGACGTGCACGAGTCCCGAGCAGTTCGCAATGTGTTCGACGCAAATCAAAAAGCGATTCCGTGTTGCGGCGTTAAAGGGAGTTTAGGGCATTTGCTCGGTGCGGCGGGGAGTGTGGAAGTTGCGATCAGTCTGCTTGCGTTGCGTGACCGAATTCTTCCCGGCACTGTCAACTGTGACGACCCCGACCCCGCGTGCCCGTTGAATCTCACGAACCAACCCCATGCAATACCCAAATTGAAACGGCTGTTGAAACTTTCGCTCGGTTTCGGCGGGCACTTGGGCGCGACGGTGTTAGAACGTTGGCAAGATTAAACGCTTTGAAATGGTCATCTGGGGTGTGGCATGCCCACAGCTTGGGGTGGGCATGTTACCAATAAGATCCGATATCTTAATCATGCCCACGCAAAGCCGTGGGCATGCCACACTTTCGGGTACTTATTCGATAATGGTCGATTTGTCGTTTGGTTTATCGACGCGGGGTTCTTGTCCGCCTCGGAGGACGCTGTTGCCGGCGAAGAGATTGCGTTGATCGATCGGCTGCGGTTTGAGCCAATCCTCTTCGTTCATCTGCCCGCTTTGACCATAGGCAGCAAGGGCGTTGTGGTAGACGACGTCTTCGACTTGCGATTCAGGAATGCCACGTTCGAGCATAAGTTTCGCAGTCTTCGGAACAGCGAGCGGATCGGACACGCCCCAATCGGCGGCGGAATCGACGATGATCCGTTCCGAACCGTATTGCCGGACGACTTCCACCATCCGCTCGTTGCCCATCTTGGTTTTCGGGTAAATCGTGAACGCGGCCCAGTAGCCGCGGTCGAGCACTTCTTTCACGGTTTCTTCGTTGTTGTGGTCGATCACCACGCGACTCGGCGAGACACCATGCTCTTCGAGCAGATCCATACTACGACTCGTGCCGACCTTTTTATTACGGTGCGGCGTGTGGATCATGATCGGCAAATCGACTTCGTTGGCGAGTTCGACTTGCTCGTGGAAGAAGCGTTCCTCGGCGGCGGTTTGGTCGTCGAAACCGATCTCACCGACCGCGACCACGCCCTCTTTCGCCAAGAACAACGGCAACGCCTCCATGACTTCCTCAGCCAACGGCACATTGTTGGCTTCCTTGGAATTCAGCCCGATACAGCAGTAATGGCGAATCCCGAACTGAGCCGCCCGAAAACGCTCGAAGCCGACCAGGCTGGAATAGTAATCGAGAAAACTTCCGACTTTCGTCCGTGGCTGACCCAGCCAAAACGCCGGTTCGATAATCGCCACCACCCCGGCGGCGGCCATCGCTTCGTAATCGTCAGTCGAACGGGATGTCACGTGGATGTGAGGATCGATAATTCGCATTCCGGCTTCCAATCAAAGTTCAAATTGTCGTTGTTTCAGATCGGTATATGGTCACTCAGATGGTTTCTGCGTTTGTTGTTCCCAAAGCCGATCCAACTCCTGCCAGATTTCTTCGTCACTGAGAGACTCCATTCGGGGCTGCCATGATCGTTTCAAGCAATAGTCGATGAAGAAAACGACAAATGAAGCGACTACGAGAATTCGTCCGTTCCAACGAATGCGTCTTGCAGCATGAATCTTGACGTCTAACAGTTCTTGATCGTTTTTCAATAACTTTCGTTTTGTTTCCAGCTTCGAATCAAGCACTAACCCAGGTGAGATCGGTTCAACGTGGGACGGAGGTTTCGTTAGAACGCGCCCGGGAAAGCGACCGCCTCTCTTGAATTGTTCATACCATGCCCGCTTTTGACTCACCAACCTTGCATCGATGACTGTTAATTGTTCGATAGTCGACGAATGTTTCCAGCAGAGATTGAAAAGTGCGAGATCGAGGAGAAGCTCAAAAGCCAAACCAGTGTAGAAAAGGACTTTCGCGCTCAAGACCAATGTTCGTCGCATGCCCGTTTTGCTTCTGTATTGGCTGCTAGTGCGGATTCATGTTTTCGGCGATAACGTGCCACGTGAGTTTGCCGTCGCGGACTTGGCGTTCGAGGTCCGGGTTGGTGCGAAGGGCTTCGGCGGCGGATGATTGACGACATTGGGACAATGCCAGCGCGGCGGCTTGCTGTTCGAGCGGTTGGCCTTTCTCCAAGACCCGTGTCAAATCTTTGATGGCCGTTTCGTTCGCGAATGGACCGACACACCGCCAAAGTTCCGGGCTCACGTTCCGACCGGCGGCCCAGCGTTCATGGGCGTAGTCGATCAGCATTCGCATCAGCGTGGTATTGGCACGTTGGTCGAGACCCACGATTGGGTCGAGTTGCAAGTCAATGAACAACGCCTTGAGCACCATCTGATTCCAACGCCCCTCCTCCAAACGTTCCGCGGGATACGGGTTGCCATGAGCGATTGACCGGAAGACGGCGGGAATGTTCGTCCGCAGGCCTTCGGCAGCTCTCAAGACGTGGACATTGGGGTGTGGCAGTACGGGAATCGCCTGATACAACGCGACCAACTCGCCGACTTCGCCAGCCGCGAAGAGTTGGTCGAGCGTCTCGACGAAGCGTTCCTGATCGGTCGACGGATACGACAGCAACAGCAAGGTACGAGCGGTTTGGTCGAGGGTCCAGTCGTTCGGTTGCCAACCGGGTCGCGCGGCTTCGGCTTGTTTCAAGTCGTCGTCAGAGAGCTGCAAGTCGGCTTTGCCCACTTTCCGAGGTGCCATTCCGAAGGAGAGAAACAACGTGCGTTGCTCGCCGGCGGCAATTTTCTCGGTGCGTTCCTCCAGCCAGGTGAGAGCATCGGCGGACGCTTGCCGAGCGAGCCAAGCTCGAAGTAAGTCGGCACATTGGCTCGGCTCGAAAGTTGGTGGATTCAAAGTCGTATCACTCATTTCAGCTTGCCGTTTCGAAGCCGTTTCGGAACAGCCACGCCGTCATCGGGACCAACCTGCCAAAGGACGCAGGTAAGAGCGCGGAACTATCTCCGAGTGTATCGGGCAGGCGGTAAGAATCCAACCAATGTTGAAGCGGCTCGAACTTCGCAACCAGTCAGGAAAACCGGACTCGCTCGGTGAGGAGTTTTTTCGCGGTGAACGGTTGAGCAACAAATCTTCCTAGACTCGCTGCCAAGCTTGGACGATCGACGATCACCGCACGACCCAAAACAGCCCTGCGGGTGATCTCGGTAATTTCCGGGGCCCAAATTCAGGGAAAAACGGTATGTCTTCTTGAAGGATTCATCTTTTTCTTAACAAATCCAAATCGTTATGCGATACTACGTTCACTGCATGAGACAAACACGCAGCAATCTTGATCGACACTCTCGAAAGGCGGGGACTCTCGACATGCCCCATAAACCGGGTCCGTTCTCTTGGCAGAACATCAAAAGCTTGATTCGGGGGCGTATACCGGGACAGTTGATCATTCAATTCAGTGATCGCTGTAACGCCCGTTGCCCACAATGCGAAATGCGGGTGCAGAACAAGTATGATCGGTCGACACTCGATGTTGCCTCCGTCGAGAAAGCCATCGACGCTGCTGCTGAAAAGGGTGTGCAATCGGTTTCATTCACCGGTGGCGAACCGTTTCTGTATCAGGATGAGATTGTCCACCTGATCGGTCGTGCGTCGAAAGCCGGGATTCCGTATATCCGCACCGGCACGAACGGTTTCATGTTCTGTGGTTCGGATAAACCGAACTTCGAAACCAAAGTGCGTCGCTTCGCCGAACGGTTGGCTGAGACGAACTTGTACACATTTTGGATCAGCATCGACTCCGCCGACACCGAAGTCCACGAGCAAATGCGTGGGCTGCCCGGTGTGATTAAGGGCATCGAAAAAGCGTTACCGATCTTCCACGAGTATGGCATCTATCCGTCGGCCAACTTGGGGATCAATCGGAATGCAGGCGGCGATTACCACAAACTGCTCCCGGAAGTGCCCGCTGACGAAGAAGACCCCCGCCGCATTTACGACTACTTCCGCGACGGGTTCGATCGTTTCTACCGCAAGGCGACCAACCTCGGATTTACGATCGTTAATATGTGTTATCCGATGAGTGTCGACCCCGATCAAGGGGATTCTTTGGCTGCGGTTTATTCGGCGACCGCGTCCGATCGCATCGTGCGATTCCGTCCCGATGAGAAGATTCCGCTGTTCCAAGCCGTCTACGACACGGTCCCGCAGCATCGCTCGAACATCCGGATTTTCACGCCATTGGTCTCGCTCAAGGCGTTGATCAAGCAATATCAGGACGGGGAGAAGTCTCGCTACGGTTGTCGTGGCGGAATCGACTTTTTCTTTATGGATTCCAAGAACGGTAACACCTATCCTTGTGGCTACCGTGGCACCGAGGATCTCGGCAAGTTCTGGGAACTCGATACCGGCAAGATTAATAAGACCGCTGATTGCACTGATTGCGACTGGGAATGTTTCCGTGACCCATCGGAATTGACTGGTCCATTTTTGGACTTTTTCAGTCAGCCGCTACGGACTTCAGCGCGATTGATCGGCGATCAAGAGTGGACACGGTTGTGGCGGACGGATCTCAAGTATTACCGGGCTTGCGACTACTTCTGCGGTCGCGTCCCGGCGAACAAGAAGAAAATGGCCCGTTTTGCCGCTCCCTCGACCACACAAGACCCCACCCTCAATGAAATCGATTCCGAATCGTTAACGAGTTTAGAACGCATTTAGTTGATATGTCGCGTTCATACAGATGGTGTAATCCAGAAAACACACAGCGTCACCTGCCATACGAAAACTAGACATGGTCTAGACCGTAATACGGTTTTCTGTGCCCGTGGTGCCTGCGGATAAGCCGATGTTTTCCGGCCTCCACGAGCCAAGAACCTTTACCAATAGAGATAAATTGCTCTAGTGTTCCAATCGCGACGAGACGTCCGCGTTCCCGTCAAAAATCCTTCCTTACCTAGGGAACAGTTTGTCATGGCTAGCAAAGCCGACTTGCATGTCCACAGCAAGCATTCGAACAAACCGACCGACTTCTACATCAAGCTGCTAGGTTCCGCCGAAAGCTACACGGAACCGCTCGACGTCTACAAACGCGCCAAAGCTGCCGGCATGGATTTCGTGACGCTGTCCGATCACGACTGCATCAACGGAGCCCTCGAAATTGCCCATTTGCCGGGCACCTTCATTTCGACCGAAGTCACCACGACATTCCCGGAAGACGGTTGTCGCCTGCATTGTCTTGTGACCGGAATTACAGAGACGCAGTTCGCCGAAATCGATCGTCTCCGCGAGAACATTTACGACTTCCGTCAGTATCTCGCCGACGAAGACATCATTTACTCGGTCGCGCATCCGTTGTATCAAGTCAACGATCAAATGACGGTCGACCATGTCGAAAAGTTGTTGCTGTTGTTCGACCGGTTTGAAGCCATCAACGGAGCGCGTCACCCGCGAGCTGCAGAGATGGTCCATGCGATTTGGACCACACTCACACCGGAACACATCACCGAAATGGAAAACCGACAAGGCATGCAGGCCTGGTCGGAAACGCCGTGGAAGAAAATTTTCACTGCCGGCAGCGATGACCATGGCGGGTCTTTCATCGCCAGTGCCTGGACCGAAACGCCATATGCGGCGACTGTCGACGAGTTTCTAAACCACCTTCGCAACGGCGATCACGTAGCTGCCGGCGAACACGGTTCGAGTTTGCAATTGGCTCACAGTTTTGTGGCGATTGCCCGAGAAAGTTACCGGGAACGGTTCCGTTCAAACGATTCCACCCGCGATGATATGATGGACTGGCTCTTCCGCCGGTTATTGGGTGAGGACACCAATCGCGATTACGATTGGCTGACGAAGGCTAAACTCTTGATCACACCGGTACTGCAAATGAGCAGCAAACGGGCCTTCGAAGCCTTGGAGACTCGGCTGATCAACCGGATGGCGGAACGGATCGACGAAGAGCCGGAATCCAATACCTCGGGAGTTTGGGACGGGCCGCATCCTGATAACGCGGTACTCAATAGCCGAGAAGCACGTGAGCAGCAAACCTTCGCGACCGCACGCCGAGTCAATCGCCGCATTTCATCGTTGTTCCTCACAGACCTGGCAAAGTCGGTCTCGGGGGGGCAATTCTTGGAATGCTTGCAAAGTTTGCCTCTGGCTGCCGCCACGGCGATTGCCCATTGGCCGTATTTGGCATCCTTTAAGACACAGCACAAAGACGAACGTTTTCTGCAAGCCGTCGCGGATCACTTCCCGGCTGCTCGTCACATGAAACATCGCAGCAACAAGAAGCTGTGGGTGTCTGACACGGTGGCCGACGTCAATGGCGTCGCCCGCACCGTACAAGCAGTTGCAGCGGTCGCCCGAAAACGGGGCGAGCATCTCACGCTCGCGACTTGCTTGCCCAAAACGCCGAACCTGGACGTCCGCGTCAAAAACTTCGTGCCCGTGTCGCGGTGCCCGTTGCCGGAATATCCCGAGATCGTCCTGAGTGTACCCTGTCTCTTAGAACTGATGGAGTACATGGAACGCGAGGAGTTTTCCGAAGTCATCATTTCCACGCCAGGTCCGCTCGGTTTGGCAGCCCGGATGGCGGGACAATGGCTGGGGCTGAAAGTCAGCGGAATTTACCACACCGACTTCCCACGGTACGTGCGATTACTCACCGGGCATGTGAACTTGGAAAATTGGACTTGGCAGTACATGCGGTGGTTCTTTGGACCGCTCGAAACCGTGTACGTCCCCAGCCAGTTTTACATGCGAGCGTTGACCGAAAACGGTTTCAATTCCAGCAAGCTGAAGCACATGCCACGCGGGATCGAGATGGATCGCTTCTCACCCGAACATCGGCAAGCCGATTTCTTCGAGAAGTTCGGTCTCGGCAACGGTTTTCAGTTCCTCTATGTTGGTCGCATCTCCCGCGAGAAGAACGTTCGGCGGTTGCTCGAAGCGTTCTCGGTGTTGGCGGAAGAAGATCCGAACGTGCAACTAGCGATTGTGGGGGATGGCCCTGGTCGTGAAGTTTTGGAAAGTGAATTCGCCCATCCGCGGATTGCGTTCACCGGTTATCTACACGGCGAAGAACTCAGTGCTGCGTACGCGAGTGCCAATGCGTTCGTGTTCCCTAGCACGACCGACACTTTTGGCAACGTCATCTTGGAAGCTCATGCATCCGGGTTGCCGGCAATCGTTTCTGACAAAGGCGGGCCTAGCGAGATCGTTTCCGACGGACGTTCCGGCTACGTGGTTTCCGTCGAGCAAACCGAACCGTTGGCCCAAGCGATGAAAAAACTCGCTGCTGATCCGAAGATGGCCCGCATGATGGGAGACTACGCCCGCGAGCAAGTCAGCCGACGTAGCTGGGATGCAATTTTCGACATCCTCTGGAACACGACACCAGCCAAGACCGTTCCCGGATCGCGTTCCAATGATGTTGTAACGCCCTAGTTCGTCGAACTGTCCTCTATGTCTTCGGCGGATTTTCGATTCTTAAGTCCCGCAGAACGGAACTAGCGCCGGTGACGAATCGCCGGCGCCGTTCGATTTACTTCGACTGATGATTGTGATGATGCTGCAAGTGTTTCGGGAGTTTGAAGCCCCCGGATTCCACAAACGCATGCAGATCGAGAATCTCGTCTTTGGTAAGAACGTCCAACAACCCTAACGGCATGGGCGAGGTCTTCGATTCAATCTTTAAGTCGACATCCTTCTTACGAATCGTTGTGAGGGTGTTGGGGGTCAGTAGGTTCGTCGCCACCTGATAGTTTTTCTTGTCCTCTTTGACAATCACTCCGGTAACAACGCGGCCTTCGCTAGTCACGAATTGATAGTTCTGAAACTTCTCGTGAATCTTCGATGAGGGTTCGATCATTTGTCGGAGAAGTTCGACGCCTTTAAGCGTCTTGACCGATTCGGTCAGGTCTGGTCCTAAGTTCACACCGTGACCAGCGACCACATGACACTGATTACAACGTGCTTTCACGAATGCTGTCATGCCGCGTGTGACAGTTTTTTCGTCATGTTGGCGAGCTAGTTTTTCGAAGTTTTCAAAGTCTTGCATCGTCCATTTCTTGACGACTTGCGGCCGACTCGCAGCGAGTAATTCTCGAGCGGAGGATTCGTCTTTCGCCACGACCATCACACCATTCATGACCACCCAGTGTCCAGGAAACGTGCAGACATAAGGATAAATTCCCGGTTCACTCGGCGCTTCAAAACGCAGAACATGCACACGCGAGGTCCGACTGGGGCCGATCATCGGCGAAGCGTGTAGAATCAATTCACGTTTCTGCGGTGGAATAAAATCGGAGCTTGCATTGCGAGGATCTTTGGCCATCTCGTTTGCAGCCATACCCACTTCGGCTAAGGCATCCGGTTGAACGAAGACTAGGTTGTGGTCGGTCGCGTCTGCATTGGTGAAGACGATTTTGACCGGTTGTCCGGGTTGGGCTGTGAAATCTTTGACCGTAAACAGCATCCGTTCGGGCACGCATGCAATGGCTACAGACTTAAGGTTTTCCTGACTATCAAATTGTGCCTGCGATGCTGTCGGTGTCGGCTCTTTGATGACTTGTTCTTTGGCCGCTTTCTTCAGTATTTCGGCGATGCCGTACTTCGGATCATGTTCCCAATGTTTGCGGAGGGTATGAGAGCCGAGAGCGCAGGTGATGGCGTAGGCCACATGACCTTTGCGGGGGTACTTGAAAACATCCAGCATGGCTGTGAAAGCATCGTGTGTGCCGATGTAGCTGGCTGCAATCGCCGCTTGCATCCGAACAATCGCGTTGGGATCGTTCGCGGCTCGGTTTAACAGTCGGATGGCATTTGGTAGATGAGGATGCCAGTACCGAAGTTGTTCGGTCGCGGCTGCTCTTGCATGATGGTTTTCGCAGACGAGCAGTTCTTCAAGAAGTTTCGGTCGGGCAACGTCGATGCCTCGGTATGTCCAGACGGCTTCGAGTTGGTGATGTCGATATCTCGTATCCGTCGGATCGAGATTCTTCACCCATTGATCGAGTGCTTTCGCAACGTCTTCCGACTTTCGTTCGCGAAGTTCGCGTTTCGCCCAATAACGAATTCGGTATTCCGGGCGTGCGAGTAGCTCGATGAGTTCTTCGATCGAGGCGTCAGCAATTTTTGGTGGCTCTTGGGTGGGTTTGCCTTTGGTGGTGATTCGCCAGATGCGTCCGGAATGACGATCGCGTCGTTCATCACGCAGCGAATATTGCATATGTCCTTTGACGGGGTTGTACCAATCGCAGACATACATGGCCCCTCGCGGTCCGAATCGCAAGTCAACCGGAATGAAGCTGAGATTCGTCGAGAACAAAAGGTCGCCGACGTATTCTTCGTTATAGCCAGATGACGTCTCGATCCACTTGTGAATTTCAACGCGGTTCGTAGGCTTATAACGGACCTTGATGAACCCGCCTTGCAACTCGTCCGGAAAGGTCGAGAAGTCGACGAACTCATGCCCGCACACACCGGAGTACGCCTGCAGACCCTTGGGCGCAGGATGTTGTTGTGGATAGGGTGGGTCTAAGGAATGAAAGGCGGCTGCATAGACCGGGTGACTGGCAACGTGCTGCCCCCAATCATCGAAAGTCACACCCCAAGGATTCGTGCTGCGATACGTGCCGAAACTCGTCAATCGATGCGTTTTCGGTTCAAAGCGGAACCAACCACTATTTTGTTGCCGGACTGGTCCGTATGGGGTTTCGACTTGCGAGTGATGAAAGATCGATTCGCGAAAAACTAAGTCGCCGTCAGGTGTCCACGCGAAGTCATGTAGGGCGTGATGGGAGTCTTCGGTTCCGAACCCCGAGAGAATCGTCTGGTGCACATCGGCGCGATCGTCGCCGTCGGTGTCCTTGAGAAAACTCAGATTCGGTTGCTCAGAAACATAGACGCCGCCATCACCAAATTCAAAAGACAGCGGGATGTGAAGATCATCGGCGAACACGGTCGACTTGTCGGCTTTGCCGTCGCCATCAGTGTCTTCGAGAATCACGAGTTTGTCGTCCGGCTGATTACCGGGATAGACGTGTGGGTATGTCGTCGAGCAACTGACCCACAACCGTCCGCGAGCGTCCCAACGCATTTGGATGGGGTTCGCGATATCGGGGAATTCCTCCTCGCCAGCGAAGAGATTGACCTCAAACCGTGGGTCCATGCGGAATGCTTTTTGTTCGTCTGCGGCGGACATCCATTCGTTCGCACCGCGACTTTCGATCGACTTCGGCAATGGTGGGACGTTGGAATCGTCGGGTCCGTCGGCAGACGGCTTGCCTTGGGCGAGATCCCAGATGTACTGATCCCGATTCCGCGTCATGATGTCGAAATTCTTCATAGCCGGAAGAAAGTCGAGATAACCGTAAGTCTTGTTGCGGCCACCGGTGTAGTAGAACGTATTGACCGGGCGAAACCGTCGAAAGTACTCCTGGTTTTTCTCGACGATCGCGTTGCGAAGAGTTTCATTGACCGTCGGTGCGTCGGTCTTGAAGACTTGCTCGAAGAGTGCCGCGGAGAAGACTCGGTTCCCTTCTTCACCGAGGTGAATCCCGTTGATGGTGAGATCGGAGCCGAGACTTGCCATCTCCTGACGGGTTGTCTGGTACACATCCGCGAAGCCGACTTGTTGTTCGTGGGCCACTTCTTTCATTGCGGCGACGTATTGTTGAATACGCTCGTTGTTTCGCGAACCGGCGTCGACGTTCTTGATGTCTTCATTTGCGATCGGTGAGATCAGCACGATCCGCGGGGCGGATTCTCCGTTGAAGGCTTTCGATTTCAGGTTTGCGATGTAGTCAGTAAGTTTCTTTTTGAACTCGGGGAGACCCGCTTCGCCGGCGAATGATTCGTTAAAACCGTAGGCGGCGAAGATGACGTCGGCTTGTTCGTGCGTGAGATGTTGTTCGGTGTCAGCGAAGTTATCGGGGCGTGGCTGCAGGTCGATTTCATCCGCTGACCATGCTAGCGTCCGTGTAACGAGTTGGTGCTGCGGAAACGTTTGATGCAGCATCGCTTCGAAGTGCCCGAACTCTTGCGAACGTTCGAGCAAGGTGTTGCCGATGAATGCAATGCGGTCGCCCGGATTGAGCTTTAACGGAAGTTCGGTCTTAATGGGTTCCGTTGATTTCGCTCGCGGGGCGGTCTTGGCGTAGATGCCGAAGGGTTCGAAGTCTTCCGCACTCGCGGGACCTGCGAGGAATATCAGTAGCAACAATATCAGGGCGATTCTCGGGGACATGCGCGTGTCTCGATTCAGTTGAGCGTGTGGTTGTCACAACGGGTCAACAATTGTAATCGCAACGGCAGCTTGTTCCAAAGCAACGATGCAGGAACTTCCGTTGGTCACAATATCGAGAACGGAATTCGTCAGTGATTGGAAGATTCGAGAATCGGCAGAAATGCTTGTCCGGTTTCGCGTTGGCTATCAAGGGAATTCCCAAGTTGCGAAACCGGACGATGAGGATTGTCGCGGAGCTTATTCGTCGGATGTTTTGTCTTCGCTCTCGGTTTCCTCATCCGCTTTTTCGGCGGGTGACTCCGATTTGCTGAAGACATAAGAGAGCATCTGCTTGACGGCTTCCATTTCGTTTTCGACAGGGTCGCCCGCTTGCAGCGGATTGAGGGCCGTATTCGATGACGGCAGCAACCCCTCATTCTGCGCTTTTTGCACTTCTTGATTGATGATGCTCTGAATCTGCTGCGGACTTGGCGGGGACGGTTGGGATGGTCGACCGCCGTTACCGCTGTTTCGTGGCATCAACTGTTGATACAACGCGATGTTGATTCGCTGTCGCACGATTGCAATCGCTTGTGCCGGGCTCACCTGGGGGGTGGCGTCGGCATCGTCGGGGTTTTTCTCGGCTTCGGCATCATATTCCGGAATCGTGCCGACATCGCCCAGCCCTTTCCGAATGGCAGACAACCGTCGCGAAGCCATCATCAACGCCTGACAAGCCTCGCGAGCGGCCGGCGGTTCGTTGAACTCGTATTCGGTTTCGTTGAGATTGACGATGCAGGAAAACGTCATCGATTCACCCGACTTCAGCCGCTGAAATTTCGATTCCGCGCGACGAAGTTCGGTCATGGCTCGGATGGGGGAATCGTACGATTTTTCTCGATCGTCGATATTCACGGTGATTTCCAAAGTGCCTTTGTTCGGCCCTTTTTTCTCGGGCGGGTCCGCGGCAGAAACGTTGGAAACGACAATGAACAACGCCATACACAACGATAAGCGACTGGCAAGAGTCATGGCAGGTTCTCCCCTGAGGGATCAAAATGGGCGGGCGGAATGTCGGCGCGAGTTGGCCAACTTCACAATATCATGCTACCCACTGTCGATGCATCTGAATAGCTTGTTCATTCAAATTTTCACGACGCCTACACGACTCCCGACGCACGCTTTGGAATATCGCGAGAGGTCACTTCTCTGAGATGTCGAGTTTTGTTCTGAAATCATCTTTTTCGGGTTTCACTTTCCGGTCTGAATCATCATTGTAGAACCGGGCCAGAAATTCCGGATAGCGATACCCTCACGCGACAATCAACAGGACTTCCGATGTTTGGCCGACTCAACGCTTTTCTGCACCGACGAAACTCTGAACCCCGCCGTGTGGTCGCACGACGTCGCACGAAACGGTCGCACGTGGAGCGATCTATCGAAGTGTTGGAAACGCGGTGTTTGCTCTCCGGGATGAGTTTGGGCGACACGTCGGACAGCCCCGACTCACCGACCGCCCTAACCGATGTCGTGCCGAGCGGGTTTAGTGAAACGGTGGTGATCGATTCATTGACCACGCCATCGGCCATGCAGTTCTCGCCCGATGGAAAACTCTTCGTTCTCGAAGACAGCGGAACGATCGAGGTTTGGGACGGAGATACTCGTGTCCAAGAGAACTTCCTCGAGAACTCGCCGATCAGCACACAAACCTTCAGCGAACGCGGCCTGCTGGGAATCGCGTTTGATCCCGACTACGAGAACAATCGGTTCGTGTACCTCTATTACACAACCACCGCGGCGGACAACCATAACCGCGTGAGTCGATTCACTGCAAACGCCGCCGGAGACTTGGCACTCGCGGGGAGCGAGCAAGTCATTATGGAACTCGATCCGCACTCGGCTGGGAACCACAACGGCGGAGCGATGCACTTTGGTAGCGACGGCCTATTGTACATCGCAACCGGCGACAATGCTCAATCGGCGAACGCACAGTCACTCGCTAACCGACATGGCAAGATACTGCGAGTCGATGTCCGAGGAGACGATTTCCCGAACGACGACGGGCAGAACTTCCGTATTCCGGCCGACAACCCCACGACTTTTCCTGGCATCAGTGGGACACCCAGCGGCGTGAATCGGGCGATTTGGGCGGTCGGTTTACGAAATCCGTTTACGTTCGCCGTCCAACCGGGAACCGGTCGCATCTTTATCAACGATGTCGGTCAGAATAGCTTCGAAGAAATCAACGAAGGCGGAGCCGGTTTGAATTACGGTTGGCCTGCAACGGAGGGGAATTTTTCGACGTCTCAGTTTCCTGATTTCACCGAACCGTTCTTTGCGTACG
Organism: Thalassoroseus sp.; assembly: GCF_984380535.1. NCBI lineage: Bacteria > Pseudomonadati > Planctomycetota > Planctomycetia > Planctomycetales > Planctomycetaceae > Thalassoroseus > Thalassoroseus sp. Next base: position 117,489 of record NZ_CFHRBF010000005.1, on the reverse strand, counting down.
ATCAAGGAGGCAACCCGCCGAACGGTTGCGCGATTACCGGCGGTGTGTTCTATAACCCGGAGACGTTGCAGTTCCCTGGCGAATTCGCGGGTGATTACTTCTTTGCGGATTTCTGTGACAGCACGCTTTGGCGGATCGATGTCGACACACGCGAGGTGGAACTGTTTGCCTCCGATCTCGGTAGCCCAGTCGATTTGAAAATCGACGATGCAGGAAACTTGTATGTTCTGTCCCGGAATCGTGGGCAAGTCCGTCGCATTTCCTTCGGCAGTCAACCGCCGACAATCACCGACCAGCCGGACTCGCAAACGGTGACGATTGGTTTTGATGCCACATTTCGCGTGACAGCCAGCGGAGATTCGGCCCTCTCGTTTCAATGGCAGCGTGCGGAAAGTGGCACCACGAATTGGCAGAACATCACCGGCGAGATCATCACAACATTGACTCTCGACAACGTTCAAAACGCGGACGACGGCGATCAATTCCGCGTGATCGTGACGGACGATTTGGATCGCATAACGATCAGCGAGTCGGCTACGCTGACCGTGACAGAGAACGAACCACCCATCGCCACAATCACCGTGGAATCGGGGCTTCGAGACGGAATGTTCATAGCAGGCGATGAGATTACGTTTCGAGGGGAAGCCACCGACTCGGCGGATGGGGAACTTGATCCCGCAAGCTTCCAATGGCGGGTGGATTACCTCACCACGATCGACGCCGGCGACGCCGACAACGACGGTTTGCCGGGGATCACACGACCGTTCCTGAATTCTGCAGACATTGGCGGCGTAGCTTCGAGTCAATTCACGCCAGCAACGGTCAGTCCGTATACGCTCAATGATGTCGCTTATGCCATCACGTTGACCGTCGAGGACTCGGCTGGGCTTCGGAGTGTCGAGCAAATGGTGATCGAACCGAATTTGAGGAGCTTGAGAATCATCACAGACCCCGCAGGATTGGACGTGACCTTCAACGGTCAAACGCAGGCTGCACCGGCCGAAATCCGGGTCATCCCAGGAATGGAATTTGAAGTTTCCACACCGCAGAACCAGGTCGCCAATGGTATGTCGCTGACATTCGCTGGGTGGTCCGACAACGGCTCGCGAACACACACCGTAGCCACGCCGCACACCGGTTTAACTCTGACTGCAACTTTCACCACGACCGGCGTTGCCGACCCGCTTGCTCAAGTGACGAATGCCGCCATCAGTCCGAGCACCGTCAACGGAGAGTACACGCATCTTGTCACCGGCAACTTCGATGGCGTCGGCCTCGATGATCAGTTCTATTGGGATCCGGCGAGTGGACAGAACCGGTTCTTGCTCGGTGACGGCAGGGTCCTGACGAATTTCTTTGCCCCCACGTTGATCAACGGCAACGATTTCACCACGCTCGTCAGCGGCCGATACGATCGTGTGAACCAAGATAGCTTGTTCTTTTGGAATCCCACGACCGGGCGAAATCGGTTTGCAACTATTTTTCACCTACCCACATTGCGAGGCTATGTCACGACGAACGTGATCGATCCATCAGCGATCAACTCCGATTTCACTCAGGCGATTTCTGGGCATTTTGATGGACACATCTACGAATCGCTGTTCTTTTGGAATCCCGCGACGGGACGGAATCGCATTGTCGAGTTACGATCGGTCACCAGCCATTCTCCGGCGGGAATTCATAGCATTCAAACGAACGTCATTCCGCCAGCTGCGGTGAACGACAATGCCTACCAAACGGTGCGAACGGGGAATTTCGCCGGCATCGGCACGAGCCTGTTATTCGTGAACTTGCAGAACGGCGTGAATCGCCGGATCGACATCGTCGATTCCGACACTCGCGATGAACTTCAGTTGTTGGATATCGTCTCGAATGTCATCGCACCGGCGGCAATCAACGGGAATGCGTTTCCTCAGATTCAGGTCGGTGACTATGATGGCAACGGCTTTGACGATCTGTTCTTCGGCGACCCGCTCACAGGGCGAAACCGAGTGTTCCTTCGCAACGACGACGCCAGCGAGAGTCTGTTCGAACTTTTGGATCAGCGGATTCCACCGGCCGCGATCAACGGGGCCGCGAACGGACGTTTTGCCACCATCGAAGCCACGGCTCCCATGCGGCCTGACGGACTGTTCTTCTGGATTCCTCGCCTAGGAACCAACCGTCGTGTGACGACAGCCTAGACCGTGGGACGGTGAAATTCATTCCCACCAAGTTGCGAGTCAGCCGATGTTGCGGTAAGACCGTGACATGGGAACTTTGATTGGAATGGACGAGGCCGGTTACGGGCCGAACTTGGGGCCGTTGGTGGTCACCGTGACAGCATGGGACGTGCCCGACGATCCACGAGCGTGCGATCTGTGGGACTGTTTCGCGGATGTCGCTGCGAACAAGTACGACCCTCAGAAACTTCATATCGGCGACTCGAAAGAAGTCTATTCGCCCGCGAAAGGCATGGCTGAACTTGAACGCTCGGTATTTGCGGTGATGGGGTTATGCTTTGAACGGTTGCCACAGACACTCGCCGAGTTGGTCGAAATGTTAGGGGGCAACTGGCGTGAATTCGCAGCTGCCGAACCGTGGTACAACACCGATCTTCCATTGCCACTGGTGATCGATCCGCAAACCCTCTCGGAGTCGGTCGATCGTTGGCGAACATGCTGCGAAACACATGGCGTGTGTTGTCGAGCGATACAAAGTGATGTCGTCCTGACGGCACGTTGGAACCGTTTGGTCGATGAAGCGAACAACAAGGCGCTGGCTCATTCGCGAAATTGTTTGAAGCTGCTCCAGGCGAATTGGTCGGTCGATGGCGGCGACTGTTTCATTGTGATTGACAAGCACGGCGGACGGAATCGGTACGACGAACTGTTGGCTGAGATCCTCGATGGCGAGATGGTCATGCGACTCGATGAAGGTCGGCATCTTAGCCGTTATCGCGTTGGGCGATCCGAACTTCACTTTCGAACTAAGGCGGAAGCCGCCTTTCCGGTTGCGGTGGCATCGTTGATCTCGAAGTATCTCCGTGAGACCGCGATGGAGTTATTCAACCGGTTTTGGCAGCAACATCTCCCAGAGTTAAAACCGACAAAGGGTTACCCGCAAGATGCCAAACGCTTTCGCCAAGCCATCGCCAAGCAACAGGAAGAACTTGGCATTCCCCTAAACACGCTCTGGCGAAATCGTTGAGCCTACCGCGCGAAAGTTGGCGAAATGACAAGCCGGCCGGTTGCGGAAATTGTCACCGTGACTGCCCCGTGGTCAGCCGTCGAAAACAGTTGAGTCGAAGCCGGGTACATGCCGATGAGTTTCTCCACAAGACCGGGTTGTCCGCTGCTCGCAATGGCAGCTTGCGCGTTCGCCCAGTGACCCAGCGATTCATGATCCGTCCGCAAGCTGCCATGATGCGGAATCATCAAGACATCGACATTGCGGGCGGACCGCGTCAGGTCGATCAAGCCGTTTGCTTCCAAATCCCCCGTCAGTAGGATCGAACGTCCCGCGTATTCCAAGAGCAATACCACGCTGTTGGCATTGTCGGTTTCGTGGCGTTTCCCCGGTTCCGGTGCCAACACCGTCAACGTGACTTGAGGATCGAGCTTGAGACGATCACCGGCACCGATCAGGCGGATCGGCACGCGATGGCGGCTGGCCGATTCACAAAGCACCTCCACCCCAGACTGCTGAAAGTCCAGTAAACTCTGTGCGACATACACGCCCGCCACCGGCACATCATCGAGCAAACTTGGCACACCGTTGAAGTGGTCGATGTCCGCGTGCGAAACGATCAGACCATTCAAGGCCGACCGATTGGCCTGCGTGAGTGCACCCGTGACTACTCGCGCGGGGCGAGCCGGATCGTCAATCGCACCGGCATCGTACAGAATTGTTCCCCCGTTCGGCGTTTCGATGAGGACCGCCACACCATGCCCGACTGCCAAGAACGTGCATCGCAATTCTGTCGTTCGCGATGGAAAGGTTGTTGTCACCAAACCGACTGCCAACCAAATCAAACCGCCAAAAACAATTGGCCGAACAGATCGCACACGGGACCGCGATTGCCAGAGAACACCGATCAGTCCGAGATAATAACCGGCTAGCCACCACGTCGGCACGGAGGAAACAGCGAGATGTCCCGCCGGAACGGTGGCTGCGAAATCGACGACCAACAATAGCAGTGACAATAACCTATCGAAGAGAAATCCAAAGACCCACCCCAACCAAGACCACGCAGGACCGAAAAGCAACAACGCATATCCGAATCCTAGGATCGGTGTCGCCAGCGGCACGAGTATCAAATTCAACAGCAGACCAATCGGCGAGACAAGTTGGAACGACAACGCAATCAGCGGAGCGGCTAGAAGCCAAATTCCGAGCATCACCCGCGCACTTTGAAATACAAAACTTTTCAGCGAATTGAGTGCGTCTCGCCAAGGCGTTGGCAGACGAGTTTCATCGGCAAACGTTTGCTCGCGTTTCCAACTTGGCCACGACTGCGACCAAAAGATTCCCACGACCGACAGTAACGAAAGTTGGGCACCGACATCGAACAACATCAACGGATCATGCAGCAGCAGAATCGTGACCGTTACGCCCAACGTATTCAACAATCGTGTCGGACGAGCGGAAAGTTGGCCGACGATTGCAATCGTCAGAAAGATACTGGCTCGCAGAATCGGTGGACGCAAACCCGAAACAACCGCTAACAGCCAAATGGCCATCAGCATGACAACGCCCGTTGTTCGCGGAGTTAGTAGCAGCAATCGGCAAGCAATCCAGACGAAACCCGCGAAGATTGCCACATGCAATCCGGAGATGGCGAGCAAGTGCATCATGCCGGTGTTCGCGAATTGATCACGAAGGGCTTTCGGGAGTTCCGCTCGTTGACCGATCAACAACGCCGCCGCGATTGCACCGTGTTCCGGACCGAGTCGGTGCGTCAAATAGGTTTCTGCCTCCGTCTGGATCTGATTCAACAATCTCGCGAACCCGGTGTGGTCGGCCGTTCCTAAAAGCTGCACAGCATCGGGATGCCCAGTTCGCAGAATCGCACCGATGCCCTGTCGACGCAGGTATGCGGCGTAGTCGAACTCGCCTGGATTCTTGGGAGGCGTTGGCACCGCTAACCAGCCGAGCACACGAACACGATCGCCCACGGTGCAATGTGCGAGATGCCCGGAAACTCGTAGTTGGACTTTCCCCACGATTGCGATTGGCCCGTCCACCGTCGCCAGGGTTTCGCATTCCAATACCGTGACTGAGTCTTCCACTTGCGGGAATGCCGCCGGCATCGGGCTGTCGTTTCGCGATCGGATGACAGGTCGTGATCGCAAGATTCCCTCAACTCGCACCAAGCGGGATTCCTCGTCAGCGAAGCGAGCCAAATCGTTTGCCGCTCGCGTAGACCAACTCCGATGGTGTATTGCCCCGCCGACACACGCGAATCCTACGAGTACACCAACGCCGGCGATTCTCCAGCGATGCCCACAGACCGCGCCTAGCGAAATGACGACCGCAACACACCCCGCCGACCACCATGGCATCAACGACAAAGCCACAACGCGATCAGCCAAGATGCCCACGATCAGGGCAAACGCGACCGACATCGCCGGTGCTCGACCGGAGAGAAATGACGATGATGGGGACGACGTTTGATCCATGCGACGAGTGTACGCAGATCAAGTCGCAAAGCCCAAGCGACTGGCGATTGATTACGAGCGTTGGAGACGCGTCAGCGGTGAACCCGAACTGATGGCCATCGGACGGCCGATCGGTGTGAGAAACTCTTCCTCAGGATCAAGCCCCATCGTGTGAAAGACCGTCGCGAACAAGTCGGCCACACTAACGGGGTCGGTCGGATCTTTCTTTTCGCCGGTAGGGTCGGTCGCACCGATGACGACCCCGGAACCCAGCCCGCCGCCGCCAATCACGCACGAAAAGCCCGTCGGCCAGTGATCACGACCAGCGAGTGGATTGATTTTCGGTGTGCGTCCGAATTCACCAATACACAAGATGAGCGCCGAAGCGAGTAGGTCGCGTTCGACGAGATCGTTCACCAAAGCGGCGAATGCAGGGTCCAACTCGGCGGCTCGCGTGTTGTGAATTTCATGGTTGTTGGCGTGACTATCGAAGCCGTTCAAGTTGACTTCGATCGCCCGCACCCCCTGCTCGACCAATCGTCGCGCAACTAAACAGCCACGACCGAACTGGGTATCGCCATACGATTTTTGAACGGCTTCGGGTTCGTCCTCGATCGAGAATGCTGCAAGTTGTTCGGACTGCATCATCGTGAGGGCTTGCTCGGTCGTATGTCGATGGAGTGTACGACCACTGACGAGCGGTCGGCGGGCAGCGAACGTGTTGGAAAGAACGTCGAGCGCAGCCAGACGGCGTTGTTGTCGTTCGTCGGTCACGCGTGCTCGCAAGTTCGGCAAACTGCGACCGGGGTCGTACACTTTGAATGCGTCAAGCTGATCACCCAAGTATCCACCGCGACCAGGCCATTGACTGCTGCCAAGTGAAATGTGGTCCGGGATCTCCAACTTCGGCGTGGGCAACTCGTGGGCGAGCACGGCCCCCATTGACGGGTGCGTGAGTTTGACGTCCGGGCGGTAACCGGTCTTCAGCAGATAGGTGCCGCGTTCGTGATCGCCCTCCTCGGACACAAGCGAACGGATCACGTTCAAATGCTGCATCTGCTCCGCCATTCGCGGAAACTGATCGCTGATTTTCAATCCCTGCAGTGAAGTCGAAATGGCTTTCGCATCACCACCGATTTTCGTGCCGGGGTGCGGGTCCCAGGTTTCTAACTGACTCGGACCGCCCGCCATCCACAGCAGAATCAGCGACTTCGGCCGTTCTGCACCGCGACTGTTCGCCGCTCGCAGGTCCATCGCCGGGAGTGAAAAACTCAGTCCCAAGCCGGCAGCGAGTTTCAACGCATCGCGTCGGGTCAAATGGGGTGACGAAATCATATTCGGTACCTTTGGGTTATGGGGCTGGTGACAAGGGCCGAGAGGCGAGAGCCGGAAAATAGCCTAGGACATCTTCCGACTCTGGCCCCTGGTCTCTTGCCCCTAGCCCACTTCTCCAGTCAATGGTTCCAGGAAAACTCTTCGCAGTTGAGTAATGCCCATGCCAGGTCTTCGGCGGCTCGCGCTCGGTTGCGTCCGTATTGGTCTTCGAGTTGCGGTAACATTGCAGCTTGTTCGGCTTCTGTTGGTCGACGTGTCAGACAGATGAGGAATAACACGTCCAAGCACTCCGTGTTTGTGCCGGCGGAGTGGGCGATGCGACCCACCGATGAGAACGGAGTGGCCTTGGTGAGTTCGTGTGGCAAGTTGCCATTCATCCGCAAGAGCGTCTGCGACACGGTGCCCGCACGGTCAGCGAGTTCATCGCCTTCTGCATCGCCGAAGTCGCGGACGAAATCTTGTTCGCGGAAGAACCGCACCGTCCGCACAAGCAAATTCGATTGTTGATCGATCGTTTTCACCGATGCCGCTTGCAACATCGACCCGATGACCTGTTCCGGTCGCAACCGAGTCACCGGAAAGACCGCTCCCTTTTCTTCATGGGTCCAAAACCGATTCGGTTCGGTTTCCGGATGGGTGGACGCCAATCGGAACGGCTTGGATGAAGTCATCGCAAGGATCAGTCGTTGCAAGTCGTAATCGTGCTCCCGAAAATCGTCGCTGAGTATGTCCAGTAGATCGGGTTTGTCGGGCGGGTCGGGCATGTCGTCGACGGGTTGCACAAGCGGTCGCCCGAAGACCAACCCCCAAACGCGATTGACGATGGCCCGTTCGAAACGACGGTTGTCGGGATGCGTGATCCACGCTGCCAACCGATCACGACGACTGCCCTCCGCTGGCAACCATTCCTCACCGAACGGAACGGCGGGCGAAATGGTTTTCTGTTCGAGTGTTTCGCGATCTTCGATCATGTACTCCAACGGTTTGCCATCGTTGAAACCGAAATCGCGAACGCCATCGAAGCGAAGTTGGGTGTGTCCGTAGAACGACGCCAACCCTTGAAACTGCGGTTGCGTCCATTTGTCGAACGGGTGATCGTGGCATTGGGCACAATCCATCGACTGCCCAAGAAACGCCCGTACGGTGCGGCTGGCGAGTTTTTCTTCGTCGAACTCGTCGTTATTGAACGCAGCCGTCAGAAAGTTGGTCGCCGGATCGCCGGTCCATAGGCCATCGGTGGCGATCAGTCGCTGCACGATTTCGTTGTACGGTTTGTTGCTCCGCAGCCGCTCACTGAGCCAATCCACAAACCGATCACGCCGGTACAGCACGAACTGTCCGTTCTCAGTCCCGACAAAACTCCGGGCGAGTCGTTCCGCGAAATAGTCGGCGAAACGGCGATCACGTAGGCGATTCAATGTCCAACGGGTGAGACGATCGGGTTTTTGATCCGATTCGAAGCGACGGATTTCTTCCAGCGACGGAATCGTCCCATGCAACGCAAGTGACAACCGCCGGAAGACGGTCAACTCGTCGGCCATGGCGCTGGGTTCGAGGTCATACTCGGACCAGTCATCCGCGAACTTTTGATTGACTTCGCTGACAACATCCGCAACCGACTTCTCGGTCGGCACCTCGAACGGAATCGAACGATTTACCGACGAACGTGCGGCCCATGTCACCGCAAAGATCACCCCCGCGACGATGGCGATTGGAAGAATTGGGATGCGAATGCGTTTCATGTCGACCGACTCGGCTTGCGAGTGATATTCTGAATAGACGTCACCACATTTTACCTTTCCGACTCGCTTGCGGTTTCAATTTCTGAAACGATTTCGCCAGAGCAAGGGTAATACGTGTGCCGATTCGACGAATAACCCACAGACTGGGTGCCACGGTTCTATAAGCCGTGCTTTCGTGGGGGTTGTCGATCCACACGGCTTCCGAAGTCGTGGCACGCGCAAAATCGATTTTCGTGATTCACTAGGTTTCCAAAAGGATGTGTTGTGACATCTCTCACCTCGCCATCGCAAGTTGAATCGGAAGCGGTCTGGGTCACGGACGTATTGCCGGAAACTGAGACCGAGACGCCTCCGGAACCGCTCGCCGGATTGCCGGAGGTGCCGCCGTTTCCGGTTCCTTGGCGACATCCGTTGCGTTGCATCGGTTGGACCGTTCGCATGGCGTTTGGTGTGGCGACACTGATCGCGTTGCTGGCGATTGTGGCAGCCGTTCCTGTTCTCAATTTGTTGGTCCTCGGTTACTTTCTCGAAGCGGAAGGACGAGTCGTGCGAAGCGGCCGGTTCCGTGACGGATTTCCGCTGCTCGGTTTCGCTCCACGACTAGGGAGCATCGCGATCGGTTTTTTGCTCTTCCTAGGTCCGTTGTTGTTGATCAACGGTTTCGCGGCCGACGCTCGGTTGATCGATCCCGACGGATCGGTTGCACGCCGATGGACGACGGTGCTGAATATCGCCAGCATTGCGGTCGGCGTTCATCTGACGTTGGCACTCGCACGCGGCGGGACTCTCGGATGTTTCTTGCGTCCGCTCAAGAATCTGAGATGGCTGATCGGTCAGGTTCGGGAGCAAGGGGTACGGAACGCGTATCTCAAAGCCGACGAAACGTTGGCGAACGGTTTGAAAGCCACACAACCGGGTCAGCTATTCTGGCTCGGACTACGTGGTTTGATTGGCGGAATGATTTGGCTGGTACCGCCGACGGTGGTGTTCGCTGCGGCCGACTCCAACAGACCCGCGACAATGTTGATCACAATTCTCGGTGGTGTGTTGTTGATGCTTGTCTTCGGTTGGTTACCGATGTTGCAAGCCCGGTTCGCCGCCAACAACGAATTCCGCACGTTGTTCCGCTGGAAGGAAACTCGTCGACTCTTCCGCAACGCACCGCTGGCATGGATGTTCGCGATCGTCGTCACCTACGTGTTGGCGTTGCCGTTGTATCTTGCGAAAGTGGCCCTTCCGCCACGAGACGCAGTTTGGTTGCTCACACCATTGTTCATCGTCGGTGTGTACCCGGCTCGCATTCTGACCGGATGGGCGGTGTCGCGAGCGGAACGTCGTGAAACCCCCACTTGGCGTGGTTGGCAGTGGCTCGGGCGATTGATCATCGTCCCCATCTTGGCGGCTTACGTGTTCCTGCTTTTCTTCACGCAATACGTCGGAGCCGAAGGCCGTCAGGTGCTGTTCCAACATCACGCCCTGCTGTTGCCGTCACCGTTTTAGGAAGAGGCGGAGAGTTGAGTGTAGAGAATGGGGAGTATTTTTTACCCTCTACGCTCCACCCACTACCCTCTACATCCGCCCCGATCGCATCAACAAACACAAATTTAGTAGCAATCCGCGAATGTTCTTCGTAGGATCTTAACATCTGATCCCGTTCGGGATTTTTTGTTGGCGCGTTCGCGCCGGTCGGTGCGAGCGATCACGGTCTCTCTTAGAGCAGTTCTCGTTGGGCTGTCGCAGGTCGGAAGGTTTGGTGACTTGCGTCTCTAGCAGTGGACCCGCCAGACATGAGTGCGGTACGCACAGAAAGGCGCTCCGATGTGTGGATTCTCGGTGGATCATGTGAGGAACACGGCCCTGGTTGGACACGGGGCCAGCGGCAAGACGACGCTGGCCGATCTCATGTTATTCAAGGCCGGCATGAATACGCGGGCCGGGTCGGTAGATGACGGAACGAGTCTATTCGACTTTGACGAAGACGAAAAACTCCACAAGTACTCCATCAACTCCGCGATTGCTCACTTCGAGCACAACGATCAAGAAATTCACATCTTAGACACGCCCGGTTATCCCGATTTCATCGGCCAAGCCATCGAGGCATTGCAGGCGGTCGAGACGGCGGTGATCGTGGTGAACGCTGCTCACGGGTTGGAAGTCAACACCCGCCGGATGTTCCGCAAAGCGAGCACTAGCGGTTTGGGCCGAATGATCGTGCTCAATCGTATGGATTCCGACAACATCGATTTCGCTGGCCTTGTCGGTCGCATTCAAGAAGCCTTTGGGGCGATCTGCATTCCGATGCAAGTGCCGGTCGGCAGTGGAGCGAATTTCAGCGGCGTCGTCAGCACGTTGAACGTTCCCGATTCCGTGCCGGACGGTGTGGTGGTCGATCCGAACGAGTACTCCGGCCCGTTGATGGACGCCATCGTCGAGGCCGACGAAGACCTGATGATGCGGTACTTCGATGGTGAAGAAATCCCGCCCGAAGAGATCGCCGCCGGCGTTTCCAAAGCGATTGCCGCCGGTACGTTGATTCCGATCTTCTGTTGCAGTGCGAAGAAAGACGTCGGGGTGTCGGAACTGATGGACGCCCTTGCCGCGTACGCACTCAACCCCGCACAACTCGAACGCGTCGCCAGCCAAGGCGATCAGCAAATTTCGGTTGTGGCCGATCCCGATAAAGACTTCATCGGCCAAGTGTTTCAAACGCGAATTGATCCGTTCCTCGGCAAGATGAGCATGATTCGCGTGTTCCAAGGGACACTCAAAAAGGACATGGCGATTCAGACCGGCGATGGCAGCACGAAACCGATGAAGATTCATCAAATGATGGAACTTCAAGGAGGCGGCCACGAGAACGTAGAATCGGCGGGGCCTGGCGATATCGTGGCGACGGTGAAGATGGAGGAACTGCACGTCAATCACACGCTCAGCCCAGCGGGTGCGTACCGCATGCCCGCAATTCCGTTCCCGATTCCGATGATCGGATTGGCCGTCGAACCGAAAAGCCGCGCGGATCAGCAAAAGATTTCCGGGGCACTGCATAAGCTTGAAGAAGAGGATCCCACGTTCACCGTCACGCGGGACGAACAAACGCACGAGATGGTGATGCATGGCATGAGTGAGTTGCACCTCAAGACGATGGAAGAACGTCTCGCTCATCGCGACAAAGTCAGCATCATCACGCATCAACCAAAAATTCCCTATCGCGAAGCCGTCACCGGTGCCGCCGAAGGCAGTTATCGGCACAAGAAACAAAGCGGCGGGTCCGGTCAGTTCGCCGAGGTGCACTTGCGTGTTTCCGCCTGCCCGCGAGATGTGGACCCCGAAGAGTACTTCACGAAAAGCAACTTCCCGAACCTACGGACCTACCATTACGATCCGACTTTGAACTTCGCATTTGTCGACCGCATTAGCGGTGGGAGCGTGCCGAACCAGTTCATTCCCGCTGTCGAGAAAGGCGTGAAAGAACGGATGACCAAGGGCGTGCTGGCCGGTTATCAAATGCAAGACGTGGTTTGCGAACTGTTCTTCGGGAAGGATCACCCGGTGGATTCAAACGAAACCGCGTTCAAAACCGCTGCCGACCGAGGCTTCCGCGAAATCGCCATGCAGGCGCACCCGGTGTTGTTGGAGCCGATCGTGGATATCGAAATCACCGTGCCCGATGACAAAGTCGGCGACATTTCCGGTGATCTTTCCACCCGTCGCGGACGTCCCGAAGGCATGGATTCCGACGGTGGGTTCACCACCATCAAGGCGAAAGTGCCGCTTGTGGAAGTGATGACTTACGCTCGGGATCTCTCAAGCATGACCGGCGGCCAGGGTTCGTATTCGCTCGAACCGAGTCACTACGAAACCGTGCCCGCCCACGAACAACAAAAAGTCATCGCCGCCGCTAACCACCAGGAAGAAGAGGATTGATCGTTCGGTCGGAATTTCATGTTCGTGTGCCACTGGCATCTCGCCAGTGTGAATACAAGTGGAAGTTGAATTCGCAAAGCACTGGCAAAGCCAGTGGCACACCCGATGTCAGACGAAGTTTCTACTTCGAGGATTCGCCACGACCGAGGAGTTCTCGAAGTTCGGGCATGCGGAGTTGCCATGTGACGACGGTGTAAATCAGCACGGCCGACAGGAACGGAAGTCCGACCCGGATTGAGCGACGCAGCATTGTCTCGGTTGGCGGAAACATTTCGAGGATTGCAATCACGACGAGTGTCATCAGTGTGGTCGCTAACACCGACTTCGCGATGGTTCGCCACACGTCACGATCAAGGAACCCGCCGAGAATCTGTTGCAGGCACATGAGTGAAGTGACCAACTGCAGCGTCAAGCTGACGGACGTTGCCCACGCCAATCCTGTTCCGCCGCACACCGACATCAGCAGGAAGTCCAACACGACGTTGACTACGAGCGCCATCAACCCCAGCCGGAGCGGCGTTTCGCGGTTGCCGAGCGCGTAGAAGGCACGGTTCACGATCAGCAACCCGCACACCGACCACACGCCTGCACCGTAAGCGAAAATCATTGCGGATGTTTGCTGGGCGTCTTGGGAGTCGAATGCGCCATGTCGAAAAAGGAGATCCGTTAACGGGTCGGCGAGCAACATTAATCCGGCGGTGGCGGGGATTGTGACGAAGGAGACAAGTCTCAGTCCGAACGCAAAGACTCGACGGACCGCTGCATAATCGTGCAGGCTGGCAGACCGGGCGAGTTGCGGAAACAGCACTGTTCCCAAGGCCACGCCGAACACGCCGATCGGGAATTGGAACAAACGCTGTCCCAGATACAACGCAGACGCGGTTCCTTGGGCCAATGTGTTTGTCGTCGCCGCGTCACCTTCGGCCGAAAATGCCCAGGCGATGAAACTGTCAATCAACGGGTTCAGTTGAGTGACCGCCAAGCCAAACAAGATCGGCAACACGCCCCGCCACACATGGGCGACTTGCGATCTCGCTTCTCGCCAATCGCCAAGCAGAGGAAACCCGTTTCGCCAGAGCACCACGGCCGGCAACGCGAATTGCAGAAATCCCGCGAAGACGACACAAGCGGCTAACACGACCATGCGAACTTGCGGATCGTCGATGCCAATCGTCACACCGACGAGACCGGCAATCCACACGACATTCAATACGATCGGCACTAACGCCGGCACGAGGAAGGAATTTTGCCCGTGTAGAATCGCACTCAGCTGGGCCGACAGGCAAATCACTCCCAAGTACGGCAACAAGATCGCGGTGAGCAGCAGCAGAAGTTCGCTGGCGGGTGTTGGATCGGTAAGAATCGCGACGGCTCCAATCCCGAGTTCCGCGAGCACGGTCACGAGGAGCAACACGATCGACAATGTCACCAACACACCACGAGCTAAACGGGCGGCGGAAGCTGGACCAGACTGTTCCTGTTCCGCCACGAATGCGGGCAAGAACGCAGCAGTGAGTGCGCCTTCGCCGAACAATCGTCGAGCCAAGTTCGGCAAACGGAACGCGATGGTGAAAGCGTCCATCAGCAGGCCGTTGCCGAACGTCATTGCCATGCCCGCATCGCGAACCAGGCCGAGTATCCGACTCAAAAACGTGAACCCGCTGATCAATCGCACGTTCCCGGCGACAGAGTTGCCGGTCGATTCCGCATCCATGCTGAATTCGTTCCTCGTGCGAAGTGAAATCGCTTCGATCGTTTATGTGCCACTGCAGGAAATTGCATCGATTTTGCGTCGTGGGTGGCATGCCCACGGTTTTACGTGGGCATGATTGGACATTCAAACATCGCTGGCCCATGCCCACCCCAAACGGTGGGCATGCCACCCAAGTGTTAACCGCATTGAATGTCACGTAATATTGTCTTTAGTACATGCAATTTCCTGCATTGGCAGCGGCAGTGCGAGGCACCGAGCCCCCGGTATGCGGGGAAACACTGGCAGCGTCAGTGCCGCCCAATTTTTGAAAAAATCCGAGTACTCTAACGGCGTATGTTTCCGCGAGCGGTGGCGATTTGATCGATCACTTCCCGACCACCGAGCACTTCGACGAATTGTGTATCAGCGGCGATTCGTCCTCGTCGGTCCTGGGTACTCGCGGCGATTCGTCGGATTTCCTGAAAGTCTTGCAACAGTCCCTGTTGTACCGCGTCCACCGTTGTTTCGGTGTCGTCGACGTATTGAGTGACCATGCCGCGACGCTGCTGCCAAGCGGTGGCCAGATCGAACAGGGACGCCGTGCCGATTTGATAAAATTCGGTCAGCGCTGCGTGCAACTCCGACGAGGCTTGTATTCCCTCGCGGAACGCCGTCGTCCGGGCGGTGCTGTTGTCATCGACGTTAGCAAGATCGTAATTCAGCCGAGCCAATTCAAATCGCGCTGCTGCGAGTCGATCTGCCCGTCCGAGTGGTGAACCGACTTGCGACCACTGTTCGAGTTGCCGAACGAAGGCAGCTTGATCGTTGCGTTGATCCTGAATGGCGGTGCGGATGGCTGCGACGTCTTCCGTGGGAATTTGCAATCCGGAGCGAATGCGTTGAGCTTGCAACACCTTTTCCGGCGTACCCGATCCGGTGATGACTTCCAACTTGGTGGCATCGACAAGTCGATCGGTCCAATCGATGACACGGGCGCTCGCGGCGGCTCGCCGATCGACTTGATGTTCGTCTTCCAACGTGGCCATCTCGGCAACGGTTTGCGAGAGCAGCGTTTCGACCAAAGCCTGATCACCCGGAGCAACCGGCCAATAGTTATTCAGACTTTCATAGCCCGCCTGAACGGTACGCAAGCGTTCGACGCGATGTTGCAACACTTGTTGCCTGGCGGCGGGATCGTTTTGCATTGCCGCCGCGGAGAGCACCACATCATCGGCGGTCTGCAGGTGCAAGAGATGATCCTGTAAAGGCATCAAACCCAAATCAAACGCTTGTTCGCTTTCACGAACCAAAGTGAGCGCGGCTTGATTGGCCTGTTGCAACCGCTCCCGTTCTGTTCTCGTCAGCGGACGCAGTTGCTCTGCCCGCGGCTGTTTGGTGGGAGTTGGTGATACGACTTTCGGGTTCACCGTGGCGTCGTAGTCGGTTCCGGGTGCAGGTGGTTTCGCGATCGGGCTGGGTTGTTCCTGCGTCCAGCCGACGGTCGGTTGAACGCCCGCCGCTCCCCAGCAAACACACAAACCCAATGCCAGTCGTTTTACAGAACTCGGATTTCGAACCATGACCTTGCCTCCGACGAAGTGACTCTCTGTTATCATTCCGATTGGCGGCCAAATCGTCCAGAGCGATTTTTATCGGTCTAAGCAGCTTGCCGGTCGGGTTCTGGGATTTCGGTATGCTGAACCTGGTCGAGCAATTCGCGGATGATCTGCTCGGCTTCGAGTTTTTCGGCTTGCCAACGATCTCGCAGCGTTCGCCACTCGGCTTCGCGAGTTTCCAAGTCCGTTGTTTGCCGAGCGAGTTCCTCGTCGCGTTGGTCGAGGAGCGACTCCCGTTCACCGAACCATGCCGTCAACGTTTCCCGTTCGCGGGCGAGTTCGGCCTGTTGATTCTGAATAACGGCTTCCGTTTGGGCCAACGATTCGCGATCGGATTGGACGCCGGTGCGGAGCTGTTCAAAGAACGCTGTGACCGCCTGACGAGCCGCTTCCAACCGCTGATTTGCTTCCTCGGTGCCCGCGGCACTTGCGAAGTTCGCCCATGCTTCCTCGACAGCCAAACGGGTTTCGAGTGACTGCCGATGTGTTTCTTCGAGTTCCGCTCGGAATTGATCGAACCGTTCGCGACGACGATCCAACTCGGCGGCGTACTCGGCGAAGGTCGCATATTGCTGATCGAGTGTCGCTTGTTGCACCGAACGGTCTTCGGTCCATTGGCGGCGTTCGTCGGCGACTTGCTCACGGTCAGCTTGGAGTTCGGCTTGAATCAATTCCTGCTGTTCAGCGAGAGCATCACGTTCACGTTCGATGGACGCTTCAGTTTCCGCGAGTCGTTTGCGGTGTTGCCGAAGTTGTTCCCGTCCTCGGCGAATTAAGTCCTCTTGCCAAACCAAATGGGCCCGTTGTTTCTGACGCTCGCGTCGCGCTTCCAGTTTTTCGGCTTTGAGTTCCTCGCGGCTTTTCTTCAGGTGTTCTTCCTGGAAATGTCGACGGTTCTCGAAATTGGCTTGCTCTTGCCGGAAGTGTTCGACGGCGTTCGTATGGCGTTCCTCGGTTTCGCGACGGTGAGCTTCAAACTCGCGTTGTTCCGTGGCGAGCGCTTCGGATTGGGCGTGAAATTTCTCGTTCCATTCGTCTTGTCGACGTTGGAAATCCGCCTCATGCTCGGCTTGTTTCTCGGCCAACTCGGTTTCGAGTTGCGTCCGTAGTTCCGCGAGTTCTTGTTCGCCTTGTTCACGGAGTTGTTGGATCTCATCGCGTTCGGCGTCGCAGTCGCGTTGCCACGCTTCCTTCTCTTCTTGGAACTTGGCTCGTTCGGCATCGAGTTCGACCCGCACCGCCGCCACGAGTTGTTTTCGTTCCTGCTCGAGAAGTTGATCAACCGCTTCCAAGGCCGCTTCGTGATCGCGACGGTGTTGGTCAACTTCCTGGGCGAACCGTCCGCGTTCGGTTGTGAGTTCCGTCTTGGCTCGGTCCAACTCTTCGCGTTCGGTCGCAAATTCCGACAAGACACTTTCGCGAAGCGTCTCGCGTTCGTTCAGAAGTGCGGTTCGGGCTTGGTCCAGTTCGTCAGCCCGTAACGCAATTTGTTCGTTGAGTTGCTCGGACTCTTGGAAACGGGCATCCAGTACGCGATCTCGTTCATCCGCCAACTGGACACGTTCGCGAAGCTGCTCTTCGGCTTGCGATTTCTCGTCGAGCCATGCGGACCGTTCCCGGTGGAAAAGTTCGGTTTGCTCGCGAAGCGCTTGTTCGGCAGTTTCGACTTCCGCGAAACGGTTTTGGAGTTTCTCCGCCACTTGGGTGGCTTCGTGGAGTGCTTCGCGTTCGTCGGCGAGCGAAGACAGCGGACTGCCGGACTTCGGTTTCACAACCGGTGACAGTCTCGAGGGCGGAGCAAGCTTCAAATGCGGTTCGGGCGCAGCGTCAGCCCCCGGTTGGTTGGGAACCGATGTGGGGCGAGCTGTGCTCATTGTGGGAATCCTTTCCCAGGTTGCAAAAGAAATGAACCACGGACGCCCAGGTCACTCATTGACCAAGCGTCCGGGGAGTTGCCAGGATCAACCGGCTGATGCGTCGAGGACTTGCACGAATTGCTCTTTGGGTGTGAGACCGACAAAACGGCCGTTGTCGGCGATATCACCGTTCTTGAACAGCAGAACAGTCGGGATGGCACTGATGCCGAGCGACTGGGGCACTTGCATGTTTTCGTCGGTGTTCATTTTGCCGACTTTGACTTTGCCTTGGTAGTCGGCAGCCAATTCGTCGATCGTCGGACCCAAGCGTTTGCACGGTCCGCACCAGGGAGCCCAGAAATCGACCAACACCGGTTGATCAGATTGCAAGACTTCCGACTCGAAGTTCTCGTCTGTGAAGGTCAATGTGGCGTCGGACATGGTCGTCGTTCTCGTTGAAAAGGTGATCGGGCAGGAAAAGCGATTTTCGTTCGGTCAATCGCTGTCAATAGGTTTCCAAATGCCTGTTTTTCAAATCGCCGCAATTATAGGGTGCACCCCAACCGTGTCAACGCGAGCTCGCCGTAGCATGTGTTCGCGTGAATAGTATCGTGTGTCTGTTTGAGTCGTTTTCCGAACGCTTTGAACACAGGACATTTCCGCAGCAAGAGCACGTAAGTCGCGTCAAGTTTCCCTAATCGTTACAACCGGTAAAGTCGACCGAAGCATTTTTCAAGTCGTTGCTGTAACTTGAGTAACGACTTGCGACGTTTCCGTAACCGGAATAGTGAAAGGGTCATTGACACCGCTTCCAAATGGTCGGTACAAATGGGTAAGGTTCATGAATGATTCCGGACCTGGCCCTCTGCTTTGACTGGCTTGCCTACATTAGACAGTGTTGTGGTCTTTTGTCGCAGCAGTGAAGGCGAAAGTGCGAAAGGCTGTAATTCCAGTAGACGGAACATGCTCCCCCAAGAACGTCGACGGCTCCAACCCGAAGGAAATTCTATGAAATCGTTGTCCGGCCCGATTGTGCTGGTGTGCGGACTGTTGGCGAGCGTTTTTGGTCCGTCGTCAACACAAGCATGCCTGTTCCCGAGCTACTACTCCAATTACACCCCAACTTATGCAGTGGGTTACGGTTACAGCTCTTACTATGCACCTTCGTACGCCTCGTATCCAACCTATTCGGCTTACTACGGCGCTAGCGAGTGTTGTGGCGTAAGTTACTCAGTGCCATCGGCTTGCGACACGTGTGGTGGGTGTAGCCCGTGTAATAGTTGCGTGTCTGGTTGTGGCGTATCTCCTTGTGGTGATTGTGGATACGGCGATTGTGCCTCTGGAAACTGCTCTAGCGGATGCAGCAGCGGAGATTGCTATTCTGGCGACTGTGGCGTTTCCGGTAACAGTCCGGCTGTTCCGAACGATGGCCCCCGGGACCGGTCGTTCGATCCAACCCCGACCCCGGCCGATGGCGGTCGTCCTCGTACGTTTATCGACGAACCTGCCGAGGAAGAACCGCGACCGCGAGATGACCCTGGTTTTTCTCGGGATCGTTACGAACGTAGTTACGATGGACAGGATTCCGGAGCCGGATCGCCCATGCAACCGGACGGGTTTGGTCCGCGGGATTCTTCTCCCACTCCGACCTTCAACAACTCCAATCGTCCAGAGCCGCAGAATCTCATCCGACACCAACCCCGGTTCCAAATGCCGATCGAACGCGAATGGCAATCCGAGCCGGCTCCCGCATTGAACTTGGACGACAAAATCGCTCGTCGACCGATTCTGCAACCGGCCCGGTTTATCGCCGGCGGTCAGGACGCCTGGAAACCCGTTGTGCATCATGTCCAGCTAGCAAATGACGGTTGGGTTCCAGCACCGTCGCCAACTCAATTGGTGCAGAAGTAAACGCCCAGGTCTCCGGAGCCGGACAACAGGATTCAGTCAGGCCACAATAGTATTTATAGTAAGAAGCCGTCGGTGTTTGCCGACGGCTTCTTTTGTTGTTTCATCCTCAATCCGACAATCCCATGCAAAACGCTGATGTCGCCCGTATCTTCGAAACTCTGGCGGACCTTCTGGAAATTCAGGAAGCCAACCCGTTCCGGGTGCGAGCTTACCGCAATGCCTCGCGCACTGTGGAGGGGCTGACCGAATCGCTGTCGGATATCATCGAAGACCCCGATCGCAAGCTCAGCGATCTTCCCGGCATCGGTAAGGATTTGGCAGAGAAGATCCAGACGATTCTCGAAACCAACACCCTGCCCCAACTCGAAGAATTGAGATCGAAGATTCCCCCGGGTGTGGTGCAGATGTTGAATTTGCCGGGCATCGGTCCGAAGAAAGTCGCGGTGATGTTCCGCGAACTCAAGGTGCAAACCCTGGAAGATTTGCGAGCCGCCGGTGAGAACGGACAGATCAGTGCGCTCAAAGGCTTCGGCAAGAAAACCGAACAGACGATTCTCGAGAACATCGATTCCGTCGCTGCCGCCGAACAGCGGTTTTATCTCAGCGAGGCCATCACCGCTGGTGAAGCGATCGTCGCGTCACTGCGGGAGTTGAAAAGCGTCACACAGGCGGACTTGGCGGGTAGTTCACGGCGTCGCAAGGAGACAGCGGGCGATCTCGACGTACTCGCGATTGCGGCTGATTCTGAAGAGCCCATGAACCATCTCGCCGAACACGAACTCGTCGCCAAAGTGCTGCAACGCGGACCGACGAAGATGCGGGTCAAGCTGCACTTGGGCATCGAACTCGATCTCCGCGTGGTGCCGGAGGAATCTTACGGAGCGGCACTCGTGTACTTCACCGGTTCGAAGGAGCACAACATCGTCCTCCGTAAACGGGCCCAGGAACGCAAACTCAAACTCAACGAGTACGGCGTGTTCCCGGATGGCAAGGAAAAATCGAAACCGGCGAGCACTGAAGAAGCGGTTTACAAGTTGCTCGACTTACCATGGATTCCACCGGAACTCCGCGAAGACCGCTGCGAATTCGATGCGGCCGAGAACAACAAACTGCCTGAGTTAGTCGAAGTCGATGACATTCGCGGCGATCTGCACATGCACACGACGGCGAGTGACGGCAAAAACACGATCCTCGAAATGGCCGAAGCCGCCAAGAAACTCGGCCGCAAATACATCGCGATCACCGACCACTCCAAACGCGTCTCGATGGCCAACGGTCTCGATGCGAAACGGCTCCGCGAACATTGGAAAAACATCGACAAAGCCAACGACGAAATTTCCGGCATCGAGATTTGGAAGGGCATCGAGTGTGACATCCTCGAAGACGCCACGCTCGATTTACCCGATGATGTGTTAGCCGAGGCCGATTGGGTCATCGCGGTCTTACATTACGGATTGAAACAACCGAAGGATCAAATCAACAAACGTTTGCTGGCGGCGATTCAGAACCCGTATGTGCATTGCATTGGTCATCCGACGGGGCGGTTGTTGCTCAAGCGACAGGGGGCGGAGATGGACTTCCATGATATCCTCAAAGCTGCCGCCGATCATGGCGTGCTGATGGAAATCAACGCCAGCCCCGAACGCTTGGACCTCAGCGATGTCCAAGCCCAAGCCGCCGCCGACATGGGCATTCCGATCGTCATCGACACCGACGCCCACAGCACCGCCGGTTTCAACACCATGAAATACGGCGTCTACCAAGCCCGCCGCGCCGGTCTGGAGAAGAAACACATCGCCAACACGCGAACGCCGAAACAATTCCGCAAGCTGTTGCGGACTTCGTAGGGCAAGAGGCCAGTGGCTAGGGGCCAGAGCCGGAGATCTTGTCATGGATACCTCTTTTCGCAACCGACTTCGTTTTTCTCTACCGTTGCTTCTCGATGGTGCCACGGGGACGGAACTGGATCGGCGGGGGTTGGATTTGACTCCGCCATTGTGGTCGGCTCGGTCGTTGTTGTCGCATCCGGAGATCGTGCGGGAGATTCACGAAAGTTATGTCGAGGCGGGTGCGGACGTTATCACTGCAAACACGTTTCGCACGCATGATCGCAATGTGCGGGATGAGGGTTTGAACGGGCGGGACATGACGCGTTTGGCGGTTGAGATCGCTCGCGAAGCCGCTGGGGATCGGGCGTTCGTCGTGGGTTCGATCGCACCGCTGCAGGACTGTTACCGGCCGGAACTCACGTTGCCGGAGGAAGTATTGTTAGATGAGCATCGGCAGATGGCCGGGCACCTTGACGAATCCGGGGTGGACGGGATTCTCGTCGAAACACAACTGACGATTCGCGAAGCCGTCGCCGCGACTCGGGCTGCGACGGAAACGCAACTACCGACGCTTGTGAGTTTTGTGTGTGGCATCGATAGCAAACTATTGTCGGGAGAATCCCTGACGGATGCGGTGACTGCTGTGTTGCCGTTCGGTCCTTCCGCGATTCTTGTGAACTGCGTACCGGCGGATGTGGTTGCTGGATTGCTCAAAGAGATTCAACAATCCGCTCCGGGAATCGCCTGCGGCGCGTACGCGAACACAGGCCGATACGACGCCGACACCGGTTGGAGTGATACCGTGGCGGTTGAGGCAGACGTGTACGTGGAACTCGCGGAGGAATGGTTGAATTCGGGAGCAACGATCATCGGCGGATGTTGCGGGACGACACCGACACACATCCGCCGTTTGCGACAATTGCTCGACGCGTAACTTACGGGTTGCCCGGTCGTGGCGGGTTGGCCCAGTGTCCGCTGGGGTCGTGGCCGCTGACGACAACGCCCTTCTTGTTCCAATCCATTCCTGCTCGCACGTCGGCAGCACAATAACGCAGAGTGAGACCACAACGACGACGGTCCGACTCATTCGCTTCGGAGCCGTGCAGCAACAAGTCGGAGTGCACCGAGAACTGACCGGCTTTCAGTTCATCATCGACGGGTTCGCCGTATTGTTCGACGTTTTCGATGACCTGATCGAGCACGCTGTGTTCCGACGAATCCGCTGGGCGATACGTCATGTGGCCATAATGATGACTGCCGCTGATGAACCGCATGCAGGCGTTTTCGGTGTCGGCATCGTCGATGGCTAACCAAACGGTGACGGCTTTCGACGGACTCAGCGGCCAATAACTTGCGTCTTGATGCCACGCAACTTGCTTGCCATCGTGTGGCATCTTACAGAAGAAGTGCGAACCCCATGCGACCACATCTTCGCCGAGCAAATCCTTCACGACGGCGATGATCTGCGGATGTGTCAGCAAATCGTACACGCGACCATGCTTCAGATGAGCGGTGCTGATCGAGTAACTGTCGCCGCCCGCCGCGATCACGTCTTCCAATAGCCGATCGAAATACTCTCGCAGTTCGGCGGCTTCCGTTTCGTCGAACAGTGAGAGCGGTCGCAAGTAGCCGCCTGTGTTGAACTGCTCGATCTGATCAGCCGATAGAGTTTTCGCCTTTGAGGAATCTGCCGGGTGGAATTTCAGATTCCGTGCAAGTTGATCCAACTCGGCCTGCGTGGGTGTGATGGCAAACTTGGGTTCGGTGCTCATAATTGTTCGCGCTCGATAAAGACTTCGGTCGTTTCTCTATTCTTATCATGGAGTCACAAAAAATGCACGGGGAAGACGACGTCGAATCGTCCGCCAATTTCCTTCGACGGGACCGTGTTCAATCGGAATCAGAATCGAGTTCGTTTAAGTCCAAGCGGTACAGGACTTGATTATAATTGTGTCGTGGGGCGGGTTCGGCGGTCTTGGAAAATTCTTTGGTGAAGGTCGCTTCGAATAACAGTATCGGCGAGTCTTTATCGGTCATGCCGGGATGCAACTGCGGATTGTAAAAGGTGTAGTTGTCGTGCGTGACGACTTGGATTGCGTTCCCCCACGGCCCGGTGGGTGCGTCGGATTCGGCGTACCAGAGTTCTCCCAGGAACGATTTCTCTCCGCCGTATTGCGTGAAGATTGTCACCCATTTTTTCCGGTAGGCATTCCAGGCGATTGCCCCCCGATGCGGTTTCACTTTTTTGTCGCCACTCCGGCTGGCCACTTCTTTTTGGGGTGTTAGTTCCTCCCAAGTTTGCGGATTTGCCCAGGCTTCGAACGTTGCCGGACAACGCAGTGACGGAAACGGATCGCCGAACAGCACCCATTCGCGATTGTCTTCGTCCGTCCAGAACACCGGATGACCGATCGGCATGGAAGGCGGATGTGGCGTATCCGCGGATTTCTCCCAGATCGTTTTCAGCTTTTCGAATCGAGCATCCCCTTCATTCCATACGCACAGCCCTTTTTCATAGGCGGTGAGCGGTGGTCGAATTTTTTCGTAGGCGGCTACAAGTCGGTGGCGACCTTTTTCATCCGGCAAACTTGCGAAGCCCCATAGCCACGTGGGTCCGCTGCCCGGCATCTCGGCAATGTTACGAGGCGTGCCGGCGTCGTCCGTGAAGTAGTCGTATCGCAGGCGAATCGGTGGTTCGAATTTTGAAAGCGGTTTTGGTGAGGTGGTGGCACCGATCATGTGAAACCGCCCCAGCGGGTAACCCGGCAGAACGGTATCGCCCCAGGCCCAAAAGAGTTTTCCGTTGTGAACCGTGTTCTGAACGCTGTCGCAACCGAGGATTTTTTGTTCCGTCCAATCGGATTCCAACCCCAGTTTCTGACTTTCCGCGAATAACCCGCCCCCGGTGATTCGCCCTAACCGTTTTGCGGGTAACTCGCGGTAGACTTCGACGGTCAGTTTCCCGCCCGGCTTGGGGACGAGTCGCACGCCTTGAAACCCGAAGCCATCTTTCGGGACGCTGTAGCCGTGCCCTGCGACCGTGAACCACGTCGGTACGCTCATCAATTCCGGCAAGTCGAACGCGATCCGCCCGGCATTGTCGGAGATGAACCGCACGCCATGCGTCGTCCGCAATTCCACCAACGGCACCGGCCAGTTGTTCTCGGCATCGACGACCTGAATCTCACATGGTTCGACCGCCCACAACCTGTCGACAGATGCCAGACAAACGCCGAACAGAAATGGAAGCAAAAATCGTCTCACTTCGAACTCCTCGTGCCGAACGCTTTGAATGGTCGCAAGTGTATCGCAGGCAGTCGACTCTTGATATCCTACAGCATCATGGACAGCGTGATGATCAGGGTATGTGGTTATGTCATCGGATAACAAATCGATCGTGGTCGGGCTGGGGGAAGTTCTCTGGGATTGTTTCAGCGACTTTCGCCGACCCGGCGGAGCGCCCGCGAACATGGCGTTCCATGCCGACCAGCTTGGTGCCTCCGGTGTGGTGGCTTCGAGAATCGGAACCGATGAACTGGGCGACGAATTCGCGGCTTACCTCACCGAACAAGGGCTGACAACCGACTACTTGCAACGCGATGAGCTCCATGCGACCGGTTGGGCCACCGTTGACGAGAGTCTGCCGGGCCATCCGGATTTCATCATTCACGAACCGGTGGCTTGGGACTTCCTCGAACCGACCGAATCGCTACGGGAACTGATGCAGTCCGCCGATGCCGTTTGCTTCGGCACACTCGCACAACGATCCGAAGGCACCCGGCAAACCATTTACGATGCCCTGGCGGCGACGAAGTGGGATTGCATGCGGGTTTACGATGTTAACTTGCGACAGGATTACTACCGACACGATTGGATTCGTCAGTCGCTCGAGTTGGCCAGTGCGGTGAAACTCAACGAACACGAAGCAGCCGTGCTCGGGGCAATACTCGAAATTGGATCGCCCGATACCGAGGACGCGAACCGCCTGGCGGAATTCGCCAAGCGGGTCTGCGAGATTCACCGCTTGCGATTGGCATGCATTACGCGAGGTGCGGAAGGTTGTGTGGTGGTGTCGGGCGAGCAGACGGTCATCGTGCCCGGTCAACCGGTGAACGTGGTCGACTCCGTCGGTGCGGGGGATTCCTTCACAGCGGCATTGGTGACAACGCAACTCGCCGGTTGGTCACTCGAAGAATCGGCGGCTTTTGCGAATGCCGTCGGTGGGTTGGTCGCCTCGCAACAAGGAGCCATGCCTCCGCTACGGGACGAATACGCCACACTGAAGACGCGGTTCCATTCCGACTAAACTGCGTTTCGTCTTTCCCCCCAATTTCCCTCGCCCATTCCCTGAGCCGACAACAAGAGTTTCTCCGTGTGGTCTCGTAAACGCCTCGACATTGGTTGGTCCGATCTCGCCGCCGGATTGCTCGGTTGCCTGTTCCGTTGGAACCGCGAGAGACAACACGAAGCCATCGAACAGCAGTGGTCGGAAAAACGTGATTCGCTGGTTTGTCTGTCTGTTCGCAGCGGCTGGGATTTGTTTCTGTCGACACTGAATTTACCGCCCGGCAGCGAAGTATTGATGTCCGCGTTGACGATCCCCGATATGGCTCGAATCGTGGAAGCGCATGGATTGGTACCAGTGCCCTTGGATCTCGATCCACATACGCTCGTGCCGACAGTCGAAACCTTCGAACACGCTCTCACGGACCGCACCCGCATCGTGCTTGTGGCCCACCTCTTCGGCACACGGAATGATCTTTCCGACCTCATCGCCGCCGCTCACGCGCACAATTTGATGTTCGTCGAAGACTGCGCTCAGGCCTACACCGGTCCCGATTTTCGTGGCCATGCCGACAGTGATGCGGTGCTGTTTAGCTTCGGTACGATCAAAACTGCGACCGCTCTTGGGGGTGCGGTCCTGCAGATTGCCGACGAAACCGTCCGCAATGCGATGCGAAGAACCCAAGCGGAATATACGGTGCAATCACGAGTCAAGTTCGCCAAACGTATTGGGAAATATTCGGGATTGAAATTCATTTCACTGCGACCATGTTACGGGTTATTCGTGCGGGGATGTCGAATTCTCGGGCGGGACTTCAACGCGATCCTCAATGGAGCCGTCAAAGGGTTCGGCACCGCAGCACCGATCGAACGCTTCCGCATGCAACCGTCCGCACCGCTACTTGGTTTGTTGCGGCGTCGTATTGCAAGTCCGCCGGTCGAACGCATCCAACGTCAACAGATGTTGGGCCAGCGAATCCATCAGCGACTTGGCAGCGAAGTCGCATGTCCCGGTGGTCGTGTCCCGGAGCACAACTTCTGGGTATTTCCTTTGACGCCGACCGATCCCCAAGGGCTGATGGAAGCACTTCGCAACGCCGGTTTCGACTCCACACAGGGCGAGAGTTTATGTGTTGTGAACGCTCCCGTGGATCGTCCTGAACTCGACGCGAGCCACTGTCGGGAACTACTCGAACGCTTGGTCTACCTGCCGCTTTACCCTGCTCTGACGGAAGCCGCCTGCGATCAGATGGCGGAAATCGTCGAAAAACACGTCCATGAACCGTCAAAAACGCCGTAACGCAGCTGCAAGGAGTCTCCGAAATTGGAAGAATTCTTCATGTCAGAGGGCGTGCGTTCGGTTTGCAGTGTCCCTAGAATAGGGGTTTGGTGAATTCGATCCGGCGTTCGCCGCAGACTTCAGACTATTCGACTATGCAACACCTTCGCAGCTTGCACGACCTCAGTGCTAATGACATTCGAGACATCCTGACTCTCTCCGGCGAAATCAAATCGGAAGTCCAAAGCGGGACACGTTCGGACCGGTTGGCCGGTCGCGTGTTGTCTTTGGTTTTCGAGAAACCGTCGTTACGAACCCGCGTGAGTTTCGAGGCGGGGATGGCTCAACTTGGCGGACGCGGCATATTTCTGTCGTCCAAAGAAGCCGGCTTGAACGGTCGCGAAAGTTTGGCCGATGTGGCTCGCGTGTTGAGTTCCTACTCGGACGCCATCGCTCTCCGGACGTTCTCGCAAGCGTTGATCGAGGAATTCGCCGAGTGGTCGGGTTGCCCGGTCATCAATGCCCTCTCCGATGATCGTCACCCCTGCCAAGCATTGACCGACTTGTTCACGATTCAGGAAGCCTTCGGCACACTCGAAGGTGTGCGAATCGTGTACGTCGGCGATGGCAATAACATTGCCGCTTCATTGGCGATCGCCACATCGATGTTAGGCATGCCGATGACGTTCGCCTCGCCCGCCGATTACGAACTCGATGCGGATTTCTTGAAAGCACTCCGCGATCGACATCCCGGTGCCGACCTGACGGTGACGAATGATGTCAAAGCGGCCGTTGAAACCGCGAATGTGGTCTACACCGACGTGTGGGCAAGCATGGGGCAGGAAGCGGAATCCGATTCCCGACAAGCGGTGTTTCGCCCGTTTCAGGTGAATCAAGAATTAATGAGCCTGGCCCCCGCTGATGCCAAGTTCATGCACGACTTGCCCGCTCACCGTGGCGAGGAAGTCACGGATGAAGTCATCGACGGTCCCCAAAGTCTTGCATTCCCGCAAGCCGAAAACCGCATGCATATCGCGAAGGGTTTGTTAGTTTGGCTGATGAACAAGTCGGACAAACCGTAAACAATAAACCGTCATGCGAGACAAGCCGTCAACCATCACAACGGAAATGCGTGACCATGCCCAAAATCCTGATGATGCTCGCCGGGATCGTGCTTTCAGGAAGCATGCTGGCGGTCGCCGACGAAAAACCGGTAGCGGTTGAATTGGACACCAGCGAAGTTCCGCATCTCAACCAATGGGGTGAGGACGCCAAAGCATTGATCTTGGAATGGCATCCTCGACTCGTCAATCTCATTCCGGCCCAACAGTTTGAACCGGCACGAGAAATCAAGCTGAGAATTCGCAAATCGAACCGCGGAGTTGCGGCAACTTCGGGGCGAGCGATCACGGTATCTTCTGGGTGGGTGGAGAAACATCCCGAGGATATCGGCTTAGTGTTCCATGAACTCGTGCACGTCATTCAAGCCTACCCCAACGGTCAACCATTGTGGATCACCGAGGGGATTGCCGACTACCTGCGATGGGGCATCTTCGAAGCGAAGCCACAAGCGTGGTTTCCTCGTCCCAAAGACAAACAGGGGTACCGCCAAAGCTACCGCGTTTCGGCCGGATTTTTCCTGTGGCTGGAATCCGGTCAGGCGCCAGGGATCGTCAAGAAACTCAACGTCGCCATGCGACGCGGTGCTTACTCTGACGAAATCTTCCATCAAGAAACGAATAAAACTCTCGACGAGTTGTGGGCGGAGTACACCCAGTAACCACGAAAGCACACGGTCGATGTTGCTGATGCTCGAAGACGATAACGAGCGAGTCACGCAATTCCAAAGTGCGTTAGCAACTTTGCAAGACCCACCAGCATTGCAAGTTTGGGCCGATGCTCACCGTATGATTTCCGAGGCACCCGTCTTGTTGCCTCGGACACATTTGATCTCATTGGATCACGATCTGATTCCGGACGAAGGCATGCCAGACCCCGGCGACGGCTACTTCGTCGTTCAATGGCTCACATCGCAATCACACGTACGACCGGTCATTATTCATACCAGTAATGCCGAGCGGGCTGCCTGGATGAGTGGTGAATTCGATCTCAACGGTTGGACGTACTTCCGCGTGCTCCCCTTAGACGAAAACTGGATTCGCGATTGGTGGCTGCCAACCGTGCAAGACATTCTTGCAAGTTAGAACAGTTCGCGTTCGATCGCAGCAAACCTCTCCTAACACCGTCCCTAGTATTTTGGTTCGTAAAGAACCTTTAAGATGTTTGGCTCACTCGGTTTTGCCCGGTTTCAGGATTCCAGAAGAAAAGTTCGTCGAAGTCTGGTGAACTAAATAGTTCGTCGGTCAGTCGTACAACGCGACGATAATCGTTGTTGATTCCCCGCGAACCGAACAGGTTTTTGACAATCTTCGGCGTTGTCCCTGGGGTTGGGTCCGTCAACGACACACGATTCACACCCGTGACGGTGTTCCAAGCGAAGACATCATCGAGACCGTCGCCATTAAGGTCGGCCACCTCGATTTGATCAAACTCGCGACCGTTAAACACGCTCTGTGGAATCACGTCGGTTTGGAAAGTCGCTAGAGACGAGCTGATTCCCGGTCGTGTCCCCGAGAGCGAAACAATTCGATTCCGCCCGGTCTCGAGATCGATGAACAGCAACTCATCCATCCCACCCGCGATGAACTGCCCGACTCGCACCGCCTGAAACTCGCCGTTGATGATCGTGCGGTCGATTACATCGGTTTGCACGTTGCTAATGTTCGACGCGAAACCGGGGTTTGAAGCTGCCAAATGGTACAGCCGATTACGTCCACTCACGGGGTCCCAGAAGAAGAAGTCATCCGCGCCACCGCCATCAAAGTTGCCGATTGTCAGCGTGGAATAGTCGCCCCCATTGATCTGTCTGACTGAGACGAAATTGTGCTGCACCGCGGGAACGACATTACCCGTCTCACCATTGAGGTGAATTAAACGATTCCGGCCATCAAGCGGGTTCCAGAAGAAAAGATCGGTCCCGCCCCCTTCGTCCAAGTTTCCAGCATAGACGTGCGTGAAGTCTCGGCCATTGATGAGACTTGTAGGAATGGCGTTTGTCTGTACCGAACCATCCCCAAAGACAATCCGATTGTCACCAGTCACCGGGTTCCAGAAAAAGAGGTCGTCGGCATCAGCCTCAGTGAGTGCCGGCGTCCCATCGAAATTGCCACTCACGATCTCCGAGTAAGTGACGTTGATCGTCGTCTTAGCAACACTCTCCGTTTTCAGCTGACCGGTATTCGTATCGAGATCGTCATTCACGATCTTCCCGGTACCAACGGCATTCGCGAGCGTCACGTTCCGACCCGTTGCATTCAGATTGGAAAGCAATGCCGTCAGGGTTTCATGATCTTCCACATCGACATCACTAAGAATCCGAATCGATACCGTTCGCGTTTCTCCCGCGAGGCCGAGGAAATTAAGAGTTTGATTCTCAGGCGGAGTGTAGTCCTCGTTCGCTGTTGCAGTTCCTTCTTGCGTGGCGAAATCGACGGAAACACCAACATCGACTGCCGCGTCGAGCGTGACTGTAAATGTTAGCTCTCGCTCACCCTGATCCCCCTCTGGGATCGAGACGTTGCTCACCGACAAACTTGCAAAATCGTCGTTTTGAATGATTCCACTAGCAAACCGGTTATCGAAACGCACATCGCGGCGGTCCGAGAACAATTCTGTTAGCTCGAGATGGAATCGTTCAGTGAGTTCAACAACACGATCCGCCGCAAGTTCAATCACAAGATTCGCGTTCGTCGTATTGGCCGGAATCGACGCAAAACTAGGAACCGATGTTAAATCACTTTCATCCGCCGTGCCCGCGAGGACATCAAAATCGATCAGAATCTCTGTATCAACCGGCTGATCGAGTGATACTAGGAAACTGATGAATCCAGAATCTTCCGTCGCGGTTGCATTACTAATCGAGACAGTCGCCGCATCATCGTTGAGGATTGTTCCGAACGCACGACTATCGTCGAACTGAACCTTGCGTCCACTCGCATTGGCATTCGCAAGTTGAACTTGGAATCGCTCATCGAGTTCAACACTAAGATCTGCAATGATTGACACACCAATCGTTGTTGTCAGTTGGCCCGCTGGGATCGTCGCCGTGCCGCTCAATTCGGTAAAGTCGTTTGCGGTAGCAATGTCTGCAACCGTGTTGAAATCGATGAGTACATTCTCATCGACCATCCGATCGAGCGAGATCGTGAAGACCATCTCGCCCGCATCTTCGCCAAGTGAGACGTCGGCAATCGAAATGTTTGCGACGTCATCGTTGCGAATCGTCCCAAACGCTCGAGTATCTCTCACCTCAACGGTTCGCGAACTTGCACGCGGATTTGTCAGGCGAACCTCAAATCGCTCATCGCGTTCGACGATGCTATCAGACGTAATTGGGATTGCAATTGTCGTCGACAGAACACCCACCGGAATGGTGACCGTCCCCGATTTGGCCATGAAATCGTCGGATCGTGCACTATCACTTTGTGTGCTGAAGTCGACTTGAACATCAGTCTCAACTAGCCGATCCATCGTAATCGTGAATATCATCTCGCCGGCATCTTCGTCTTGCACGACATCTGCAATCGAAATTCCGGCAACGTCGTCATTCACAATCGTGCCGACTGCACGCTGGTCTCCGAAGGAAACCGCTCGGCCATTGGAACGCAAGTTTGACAGGTCGATAAAGAACTGTTCGTTTCTTTCAACAACCGAGTCGACAGTCACCGGGATTCTAACTGTCGTTGAAAGAAGACCTGCTGGCACGGTAGCCATGCCGGAAGTCAGCGTCACGTCATCGGCGGTGGTGCTATCGTGCATCGTGCTAAAATCGAATTGCACATCTGCATCTGCCGCATGGCTCAACACGACGGTAAAGACAAGTTCACCCGTGTCTTCATCCGACTGCCCATCGAGCACCGATAGCATCGAACTATCGTCATTCCGAATTGTTCCAAATGCTCGGCTGTCGCCAATCTGAACATTACGCTGATTGGATCGTAGGTTCGATAGAAGAACTTGGAATCTCTCGTCAAACTCGACCGTTGAGTCTATGACAATTGGGACCGTCACAGTTGTCGACAACGAGCCGGCTGCAACTGTGGCTATCCCGGAAGTCGCTACAAAGTCATTCTGACTAGCAGTGTCGACAAGTGTGTTGAAGTCAACATGCACGTCCGTATCAACGACGCGGTCCATCGCAATAGTGAATGTGATCTCTCCTGCATCTTCGTTCGCTGAAGCGTCTGTGATCACAACTTGCGCGGTATCATCGTTGACTAAGATTCCTTCAGCCTGCGTTCTACCGATTGAGACGCTGCGACCCGCCGCCTGGGCGTTGGAAAGGTTGACGAAGAACCGCTCATCAAGTTCAACAAGATTGTCGACAGCGACAGGTACTTTGAAGGTGCTTGTCAAAGTCCCTGCACTGATAGTTACCACCCCGGAACTTGGACTAAAGTCATTACTAGTCGCGGAATCCGGATGTGTACTGAAACTAACTTGGACATCCGTGTCTAAAGGTTGGTCCATTGAGATCGTAAAGACGATCTCGCCGGTATCTTCGTTCTGGATGGCGTCGCTAATGGAGATGACTGCGGCATCGTCATTTCGAATGGTGCCAGCCGCCTGACTATCGTCAAACTGAATCGTCCGGTCGGAACCGCGAGCGTTGCTGAGGTGTAACTCGAAGCGTTCGTCGAGTTCAACCGTATTGTCTGACAAGACTGGAATTATCACCATTGTCGATCGCGAACCGGCAGGAATCACGGCGGTTCCTGACTTTGCAACGAAATCACTGTGACCTGCGGTATTCGTCACAGTGTTGAAATCGACTAGGACATCCACGTCGACTAGGTGATCGAGCGAAATCGTAAACGTTATGTCGCCAGAGTCTTCATCTTGCGACACATCCGTAACACTCACGACGGCAATCTCATCGTTGCGAATGGTTCCGAACGCGCGAGAATCAACCAACTCAACGTTTCGATTATTAGCCTGAAGATTCGAAAGTTGAACTTCGAACCGTTCGTCAAGCTCAACGATACTATCAGATGCAACTAGCACATTAATTGTCGTGCTGAGTGAACCCGCTTCGATCGTCGCTGTCCCGGACGTCGCTATGAAATCGGAACTAGTCGCACTGTCGGTCACGGTCGTGTAAGTAACTTGCACATCCGAATCGACAGGTTGACTGAGTGATATTGTAAACGTCATCATTCCCGTGTCTTCATCCTGTGACACGTCTTGGATGGCGACTGTGGCAGAGTCATCGTTAAGAATCGTCGCGTTCGCGGTCGCCGTCTCGATGATGGTCTCGGCCGACGCATTCGATAGAGTGACAGTCAACATTTCGTCGGCTTCAACGGTGTTATCGCTCGCTACTAAAACCGTGATGGTTTTTGTCGATTCCCCGTGGTTGAACATAACCGTACCAGACGGCAACGTCCCGCCAACAAAATCAGTGCCAGTGACTTCGCTTCCGGAAACGGTATAGTCAACGGATGTTTCGCCGATGACACTATTCGTTCGCGAGACTGTGAACGTAAACTCGGTAGCGCCATTGTTGCCTTCCGACTGACTTGCACTATCAGCTACAACCGAAAGCGTCGGCTGAGCCTCGACGGCACCAAGATCGATCGTGCCACGAACCACCCGAGCTTGCCCCCGTTGATCGGTGAGAAGCGAAGTCGCAGCCATAGTGCTTCCCGCATCGATCACCGGACTGTTCGGTTGCGATCGATGAGTGCGTGTGGGTCCGCCATTATCCGCGAGTGCTAGTAAGTCTGCATCGATGACAATCGTATTGAGACCGTCAAACAGTTGGCTACCGAGTTCGATCAGGTTATGTGTTCCCGATTTGGAGACGATACCTCCGTTGATGATGGATTCTGCATAGTCCGAGCTGGCAGTCGAGTCTGCTAAGATGGTGTTGTTCATCGTTAGCTCGGACGTGGCACCGTCTGCGAGGACATAAACTGCACCACCACTGCTAGCCGTATTATTGGCAATTGTCGAGTTCAAGATGTCGATCTGACTGTTCTCGATTGCGATCCCGCCACCGCTGGTTTCACCTTGAGAACGTTGAAGCCCGTCAACCGCCGAGTTACCGGAGAGTGTGCTGTTGATGAGACTGGCCGATCCGTTGTTGACGTAGATCGCACCACCCATCGCCGAACTACCGACGGCACTATTGTTAGTGAGCAGAACCGCGTTCAACTTGAGTTCGCCCCCGTTCACGTAGATGGCACCCCCAGACTGAGATCGGTCTTGGTCACCCATGCTCTGCTCAACGTCGCGTGCCGAAAAACCCGTCAGAGTGAGATTTGCAAGAGAAAGGCGACCTTCGTTTTGAACGAGAAACGCTCGATACGTGTCTTCATCATTGGCACTCTCAATGAAGTCACTCTGCAACGTCACTCCATTCGGGCCTGTCGGTCCAATAATTGTAATGTCGGTATTGATCGTGAAGGCAGAGACACCATGCTCGTTAGTGACCGCAAACTCTTTCGAAAGTAAAATCGTTTGATCGAGATCGGTAAACAGATTCGAATCAAAGGTGATCGTGGTCGGATCGTTATTAGTTTCCGCGAGTTTGAGTGCTTCGTAAAGCGAGAGGTCGCTGTTCGAGTAGTCGTCGTTTGTGTCGCTATCGAGAACCGTGACGACCAGATTTGTTGGAATGAACTCAGATGCGCCAATATCGGTAGCTTGACCGATTAATCTGGGCTTGAGTGTTTGGTCTGTCTCGACGTCGACGATTGCTAGTCCGTTGTCAATAGCCGGGCTGTCGCTAAGCAAGGCCACAGTATGAGTCGGGCCGCCATTGTCGGCGAGAGTTCCCACGAGAAGTTGGTCTGCGGAAACATCAATCAGGTTGTTGCTACTCGATAGACTGATCGACCCACCGTTGACCGCCTCAAAGTTGGGACTAGTCCCGGTGTTATTGCTATTTCGTGACAGAATGACGTTCGTGAGCTCCACATTGGACTGACTCTGTGCGAGTGCTCCGCCGCTTCCCCCTGTTATGTTGTCGACGATCGTGGTCGCCATGACGGAGGTGCTCGACGCTTCCGACCAGACTGCACCTCCGCTCTCCGTCGCCGTGTTCCCGGCAAAGGTACTATTTGTGATCGCTAGTTGTGTGGAGCCTGCAGCACTGAATACGGCTCCGCCGTGGCTTGCCGAGTTTTGTGTGAAGGTCGAACCATTGAGAAGGAGTGAGCCGTTATTCTCGATCGCACCGCCATTCCCGATCACGTTTCCTCCACTCAACGTGAGATTGTTGAGCGTCAGACTAGCACCAGTGTTGATACTGAAGTGTCGTTTCTGAGTCGCCGGTGCGATTGCCAGGACAATACCCGCTCCGCTAGTCAGACCGTTGATAATAAGGTCGTCATCAATGACTAGCGAGTTGACATCGCTAGGACTTGCCCAGCCTTGGCTAAGACTTACTGATTGACCAACGAGTTCGTCGGCGAACGTGATTGTGTTTAGCCCGGGTGTACTGTTGGCGAGTGCAATTGCTTCGCGGAGGCTTGTTCCCGTCCCGAAAATTGGGTCCGCTGTTCCGTTATCTTCATCGACCAACGTGGTAACAACGAAGGACTCGGCTAAGTTGAAATCGATTGTCGTCGCATCGTTTTCACCGCTTTCCGTCGCATCGGAGTTGTTGTTTGCGTCAGTTATGATGCCGGCGTCGGAAATGTCCGAAACCATTGTGTCGCTCGGTGATTTGGCGGTTGCGGTGACTTGATGCGTATAGATGCCAGATGTGGACGGGAGAATCTGGTCGACGCGTACGATCAGTTCAAACACGTCGGATGAGCCAACTCCGAGACTGCCCGAGCGAATGAGTTCATTCTCTGTGCGGCCATTGAAGTCCGAGTTGAGAACTAGCACAGGTCGTGTGCTAGTCAGCTGTGGCAAACCAATCAACTCGTAGTTGCCACTTCCAAAGAGGCTGTCTAAGTTCTCGGTGAGACTGAACTGGTCTAGCGATGTGTTGCCGAGATTTTCGAGGGTATAGGTCAGAGTCACGAACTTGCCGTCGACACTAGCGTCGAGTGCAACCCCAAGTTGAGAGTTGACGACGGTGAATGTCGTAGCCGTGCTTTCGCCAACATCTGCGGGATTCGCGTTTCCATTGGGATCGGGATCGGTGCCATCTGTGGAATAGTCGCCTGTTGCGCCACCAGAAGGAGTGTCTGCGGTTACGTATGTTTGAACATGATAGGTGCCCACTCCGAAGCCACGATCGGCTAACGTGCCAATATCGAGAAGCATGCGGATCTGGATGGTATCGCCCGCTGCAAGACTACTGTTGGCATCAAACAATGCGGTGTCTGAACTGCCATCGAACAGCGAGTTAATTGTGACGGTACCGGGGTCATCAATAAAAGCCGGTTGCGTCAAGATCGTGTAGTTACTAGTTCCAAAGACGGCATCGAGGTCTTGTGGCAGAGCAAGATTCGTGAGGGTTTGATTGCCGAGATTCTCGAGATAATAATCAATCGTAACTTGTTGCCCATTGACTGTGGCTGTGGTGGCAACTCCGATGGATGGTTCTTCACCGATCACGAATGGCGTCGAGTCGTTCTCGCCAGTTTCGGTGGGATCGCCGTCGGCATCGGAATCGGAAAGGATCCCTGCGTCGGACTGGTCCGAAACACCCTCTCCGGTCGGTCCCGTTCCAACGACGTTAAAACTCGTCGTGTATACTCCAAATCCTTGGCCTTGATCGGTCACATTGTCAACATTGATGACGTAGCGAATACGAGCTTTCTCTCCGGCCGCAAGCGACGAATTTGACAGCAAAGCGGTCACGAATGTGCCATCAAAGCTCGCGTTGAGAGTTACCGTGTCCGGTCCACTGATTAGTGTTGGCTGGGTGACCGTACTATAGTTCGCAAAGCCAATCACACTAAACAGAACATGAGACG
This sequence comes from Thalassoroseus sp., assembly GCF_984380535.1. Taxonomy (NCBI): domain Bacteria; kingdom Pseudomonadati; phylum Planctomycetota; class Planctomycetia; order Planctomycetales; family Planctomycetaceae; genus Thalassoroseus; species Thalassoroseus sp. Next base: position 80,383 of record NZ_CFHRBF010000005.1, on the reverse strand, counting down.
CACTGATTCCCGTGATGGTGTGGTCGCCGAGATTCTCGATCGTATAGTCGAGTGTGACTTCGGTGCCATTCACATAGGTATTCAAGGCAGCCCCGAGGGCCACGTTTCCAATCAGAAAGAAGTTTGGATCGTCTTCCCCGTCAACAGGCGGGTCCTGAAGTCCGGGGAATGTCGGGTCTTGATTGTTGTCGAAGTTGTCTGGATCGGAGTTTGCATCTGAGAGATCGATTGTTCGTAGATTCTTCGAATCGACACTCGTCACAATAGCTTGGTGTCGATAGACGCCCAGCCCGAGATTAGCGGGATCGGTAAGTTCAATCACATTGACCACAAAACGGATCTGCGCAGTATCTCCCGCAGCTAAAGTGCTGCCAGCACCCAGGATCTCAGTATCGCCACTGCCGTCGAAACCATTGTTCAGAACAAGAGTTCCCGGGTCGTCAATGAACTGGGGAGCAAGCGAGATTGTGTACTTGCCCTGACCGAATACAGCGTCTAGGTCATCGGTGAGACTTACACTTTGGCCAGTTGAGGTGCCAAAGTTCTCGAGGTACAAGTCAATCGTGATTTGTGAATCACTCACGGAGACTTCGCTTGCCACACCGATCGTTGCATCGGAGACAACCTGGAATGATGTGGCGGTGTCTTCACCAGCAGAACCTGGAGTCGAGTCATCATTGGGGTCGGGATTAGTGCCACTCTCCGAGAGGTCACTCACCGTTGCCCCGTAGGGCGTCGAAGCCAAGACTTCGACTTGGTGTTCGTACTGTCCGAGACCGCTTCCATTGTTCTGAAGTGTATGGACCGTAACCGTATATGAGATTTGCGCTGTATCAAGGGCCGATAAGGTGCTAGTTGGTTCTAGTAATTGATTGTTGGAACTTCCATCAAACTCTGGATTAAGTGACAAAGTTCCCGGGTCGTCTACGAGTGTTGGTCCACTTGTGATTGTATAGTTTCCGACACCGAAGACAGAATCTAGGTTGTCAATGAGCGATATTTCACTGAGGTCTTCGTTTCCGAACGATTCTAGGTAGTGACTCAATGTCACTTGATTACCTGTGACCTCTGCTGTCAACGCGACACCTAAGTGTGAGCCGATTGCGAATGTCGTTGGATCGTCTTCGCCCGTTTCTGTCGGGTCACCATTAAAGTTCGAATCCGCAACTCGTCCGGCGTCGGAAAGATCCGTTGTCACGGAGGAATCGGGCCCGACTGCGGAAATGCTTGCTTGATGCGAGTAAACGCCAATGCCCTGTCCCACGTCGGCGACAGTTGTCACTAGTAACTCGGTCGTAATCGTTGCAATGGCACCTGGGCTGAGAGTGCCGTTCGTGATCAACGCGGTTTGCGACGATCCATTGAAGTTTGTGTCAACAGACAGACTCCCGCCACCGACGATTGTCGTTTCGGGCAATAGACTCGATTGATAGGTACCAAAGTTTCCGGCTCCGAAGACGTTCGTAAGATCGTCTGATAGGGTAATGTTAGAAAGATCGACGTTGCCAAGGTTCTCGACTGTCCAAGTTAAGACGACTCGCGTGCCTGATTCGGTCGAGTTTGATCCACCTTTGTTGATGAATGCCGTTGTCTCGTCGGTAATGATGAATTGAGTCGCAAGCCCAATCACAGGGTTCTCGGCGACGGAGAACTCGGTGAGATCGTCTTCGCCGCTTTCTGACGGATCACCGTTACCATTCGGATCGGGATCGGTTCCATGATCGGAGAGATCCGTTACGGTCCCACCTACAGAATCCCGCGCGGACACTGTCACCTGCGAACGATAAGTCCCAGCACCGAATCCGAGATCATCGAGCTTGTCGACCACGACCACGAATCGAATATGAGCGGACTCCGCGACGGCTAGCGTGCTGCCAGGGTCGCTATTTCCCGTCCGCCCGTCAGTTCCTTCAATCGTGCCCGGGTCGAACAAACTCAGATTATCACTGCCATCAAACGTTGCATCGAGAAGTATCGAGCTTGGTCCCGCAACGATTACGGGCGATTGAGTCATCCTATAGTTGAATTCACCGAAAACGCTATCGAGATCGATCGGCAACTCGATATTCGTGAGAGCCTCCTCGCCGAGGTTTTCGACGAAAAGGTCGAAGGTCACTTGACTACCAGCCACATCGACAGAGTGGGCAACCCCGATATGAGGATTGTTCGCGGTTGGCGTCATCGCTGAGCTTGGTGCGAGATTGCTCATACGAATCAGAGCGCCGCCGTTGTTTTTGAGAACGACTAGGTCTCGGTCAGCGGTGCCCGTCGAGGTTTCTTCCACACGGAGTTGAGTGGAGCCATCGTTGCGTTGAATATGAAAACGACCAGAAGGCGTTGCATGTCCAACCCCGATGTAACCTTGGTCTCCGATAACCAAGCTATCAGCCTGCGACCCAGTAGCAACTTGGAAGGCATACTGGTTGTTATCGACATTCTGAATATAGAAGCCGTTCTCGTCGCCGCCAAAGTCCCAGAATGCGGAAGCAAAACCGGAAGTCGTGTCTTGACCGAGGCGGACAGTCGGCGTACTTGAGTCGATTAAATGGAGATCTTTTTCAGGCGATCGTGTTCCTAAGCCGATACGGTTTGTGGAGTCGATTACAAAGGCGTCTTGTCGCGCACCGGCGATAATACGGAACTTAGGACTCCCGTCTGAAGCCCCGACTGTCGATTGTTGATCGAACGAGAAATACGATTGACCGCCATTCTTCGAACTGTTCGCTGTAAGTTGCCAATCAGCCCCTGGTGACCCATCGGTACTCGTGTCATGAAAACCAATACGATTATTGTTTTCGGAGATTCGGATCGTGTCTGTTCCGAAGTACATGCCATTGGAACTATCAACGCCAACGCCGAGATTGCCAACGAATGTCTGATTGCCATTGAGGACTCGATCTTCTAAGAGGACAAGCTCGCCATCGTCGGGAATGGGATCACTCGTTGCGTTCGCATAGAGTGTCTGAATCAAGGCGATATCAAGATTCGAGAACGTGGTGTGCTCACCTCGGTAAGCACCGTCCATCACGTCTTGTCCTTGAACGTGGTCGGTATGGCCAAGTCCTAATGCGTGTCCGAGTTCGTGCAGAAACACAGTTGCAAGATCGTATGTTCCTTCGACATCTCCGTTGCCGACGACTTCGTCCCAGTTTTCGAGTTGATCTAACCACACGACGCCATTGGTGATCGTATAGGCATCGCCGGAACTAACAATGCCACCGCCGACGGCCAATGTACCGCCTTCGCCACCTTGAAATCCAAACGCTTCTAACTGACCAAGCCCTAAGTTGATGATTTGCGAACGATCGACTGTTGTGTTGCGGACAAACTGAATACTTCCACCGGCTGCATCCTCCCACGAATCCAAAGCGGCTATCGCGATTGATTGCTGTGCATCTGTAATGTTGTTTGAATAGCCGTCTTCATTGCGGAAGTCATAGTAAATCTCGGTGATGTCTGGCGTGGTGAGGTCCTGATCTTGCCATGCGAAATATGCATTGCTACCAGTTTCCGCAAGAAACAAGTTGTGAGAGTCCTCGTGTGCTTCCTCACCATCCTGCATACTGTGAATGACCAACGTAGAGGTTGTCTCGACTGTTGTTACCGTCGGATTCACGGCCTGGAAGCTCTGCACCGATTGCGTTGTGGTATCGGCTGATGAACTGCTAGTCGATTCGTCATCAATCGTGCTAGGAACCGGAACACGAGGCGTGTCCCAAGTGGCTAATGTGGTCCAGTTCTGGCCGAGTGTTTGTGTGATCGCTTCGAGTTGCTGACCTTGATGCGCCGCGACTTGCATGAGTCCCTGTAAACCAGAGAGGGCAACGGTGACCAAGTCGGAGGCAGCGAGATGTTGAGCGTCTTCTCCTAATCCGAATGCGGCATAGAAGTCTTCGGCCGTCGGTCCAAGATGCTGTACGTCGGGTCCGTCGTCCGTATAGTTCCAGCGATAGATTGGCAGATCGATCAACCGATCGAGAACACTCGCCGAGTTCAAATGTGAGAAGTTCTCTTTGAGGGTATAAGAAGATCCCTGACTGAGTGTTCCTGCAATTGTCAGGTTTCCATTCGTGTCCAACACGAAGTTCGCCGCACCGTCTGGGCCAATTGTAACTTGACCGTTGGCGTCGATTGTAAACTCACTACCGGTGGTACTAGCCAAGTCGATTGTGAACTCGTCAGATCCTGTGACGCCTGTCCGCCACGTCACATCCTCTACGCCGCTGGTGTCGGTTATTGCAATCGAAGACCCACCCGCATTCAGCAGCTCGATGAGTTCGCGTTGGGCCGTAGTTATAGATTGTTCGGTAATAAGAACTTGAGCGGTACCATCATCCCGAGTGACGTGAACAGTACTGCCTGCTTCATGAACACCCACCCCGATGCGACCATCTTGCGATATCGAAAGGCTATCTGTGGGGGCAGTCGCATGAACTCGAAACGGAACCGTTTCTCCTGTCGTCGAGTTCTGGATGAAGAAGTTGACTTCATTCGCTGCGATATCCCAGGAGGACGATGCGTATTCGCCCAGGTCGGACTGTTCCAAGCGTATTGTTGGAGTGTCTCCACTGTTAACGTGAATGTCCTGCTGCGGCGTCGAAGTACCGACCCCTAACCGGCCGATGGCATCAACGAGCAACGCGTACTCCGGCGCGTTTGCATCGATTCGGAATCGTGTTTCGCCTGATTCGACGTCGACGATCGAAAAGTGACTTTCTCCTCCTGCCGTTTCATCATTGATGACAATCCGCCAATCGTTTGAGGAATCCCCGGGCCGTATGCTGGTATCCTCGAAAAGAACGCGGATGACGTCATCTTGAATTCGAATGGAATCGAAACCGGGATTAACTCCGTTTACGCTCGTATCCCCGACAATCAGACTTTCTCGAAGAATCGAGTCATCAACCGTGGCGTTCGCGAGAACTAGCTGACCGTTTTGAATCGTGTTCGAGGGAGTCGTAGCGAACGCGTATTGTCGTTGCCAGTCCGATGCTAGATTTTGATCGTGACTCGTCGACGGCTGTTGAGTTGCCGAGCTTTCGAACGTCAACGGGCCTGTTTTGTCATTCGGCACCGAGACCGTCGTCGATGTGCTGCTCGTTTGTGATGATGGAGTGACGGCCTCATACTCGAGCCCGGTCACCCAAGTGAGGTAGGCAATTTGCTCGTTCTGAATTGCGATCTGTTCATAGAGCGATTGAATCGTTGCAACAGCGATTCCACCAAGGTCGGCCGTTGCAATGTGTTTGGGATCATCGCCGAGTTGAAACGTTGTATAGAAGTCTTCCGCAATCGGACTAACGTGCTGAGTCGTATCGGGGTCGGAGATATAATTCCAAAGTAAGATTGATAAGTCATCGACCTTCTGCAGAAGTTCATCTGTGTTAACAGGGACGAAATTCTCTTTGAGTGTGACGGACGATGGTGTCGAGATGGTCCCCGACAAACTTAAGTTGCCACTAGCATCGAGTACGAACGTTTCGGTCGCTGAAGTGAACGTGAGACTGTCGTCGTCACCAAGTTGAAACTCTGGGTTGGAGTTGCCGTCAAAGTCGATCGTGTAGGAACCGTCGGTGCCATGTCCCGATCGAACTTGCGTTCCGGTGCTAGTGTCCGAGAACGCGATCCGCCCAGCACCAGTGTTCTGGAGATCTAACAAGTCGCGATTCGAAACTGTGGTGCTCGTTTCTTCAACGATCAGATTCGCCGTTCCATCGGTTGACGAAATATGAAGTGCGGCGTCTGCGGTTTGAGTTCCGACGCCCACGTTGCCCGTGGAACCGATTGTCAGGCTATCTGCGGAAGCCGTAGAGAGAATGCGAAACGGCAGAATCTGGCCACTAGTCACATCGCGGACGAAGAAGCCCGTTTCATTCCCAGCCACATCCCAGACTTGCGGAGTTCCGTCTGTTTGTTCGAGTCGAATCGTCGGCGTATCAGCACTGACGAGTTGAAGGTTGGCCGCCGGCTGATCAGTTCCGAAGCCAACGTTGCCGGATTCATCGATCACAAGCGCATTTCCGGTATCGCCCGCTTCGATGCGAAACGGCACGCGACCGCCATCGACGTCTTCAATGGAGAAATGAGCGTCGCCATTGAGGAACTCATCATTGACCACGATTCGCCAGTCATTCGTGGGGAATCCACTGGATGCACTGGTATCTCGGAAGTGGATTCTCAAAACGTCATCGCTGAGTCGAAACGTGTCTGCTCCCACGGGTTGGTTGTCGGCTTTGGAACCAACCGCCAAATGCCCGATGATGACCTCATCGTCGTTCACAACACGATCTTGATGAAGTACGAGGCTGCTGGAACGATGGGACTGAGTCGATAGTGGTTGACCCGATGCCGTCGCTGCAAAGAGTGTAAACGTCGACTGAGTGTTTGTCTGCGAATGAGTAACCTGAGGCGGGTTCTGAAGCGGACCAACAAACTGAGCTGGGTTGTCCTCTCCGTATTGAGCGGAGGAACTCGTGAGTGTCCGAGGGATTGTGGAAACAGCAATAGGGTCGAACAAACTCGTGAGTGTCCCATCAACATCGGTAAACAGCGGAAGTGGAAGTTGGCCAGATGTTCCTAGTACATTGGCTAGACTCTGAATTTGTTCTTGATGAGACTCAACAACGTTTGATAGTCCTTGAATTCCAACGAGCGTGACACCGGCAAGATCGCTAGGCGCGAGTCGCGTTTCATCGGAACCTAGTCCGAAGAACGCTGCGAAATCTTCTGCAAGGGGGCTAACATGAATCGTGGAATCGGAATCGGCTGTGTAGTTCCATCCATAGAGTGGCAGACCGTTGATGAGTTCTAGTGTTCGCGTGGGGTCGATATCACGGAAATTTTCTTTATAGGTTTCCGAGGAGGCGGTGCTCAGCGTTCCGGATAGCGTGAGATTACCGGCAGCGTCTAATTCAAAGCGGTTCGTGTCACCCCCTCCGATGACGACCGTCCCATCAGAAGAGACGGAGAACTCAATGCCATCTGTACCTTCGTTATCAATAATATAGTCGCCGGATGATGCTAGCCCAGTGAGCCAACTCGATGTCAGTAGGATACGTTCTTCAAGTTGTTCGACATTGAAACACTCCGTGCGGAGGCGATTACGCCGGTTCGCCTTGCGTCGTCGGCTAAAGATGCCAAAGAGACTATTGAAGACGTTAAACGGTTTACTGAAGAGTGCCATGCGGGTGAGTTGTCTTGCGGATTCGAGGTATATAGGTTCTGCGACGACTTTAAGTGTGAGACTCTGTGAGTCGTGTGAGCGCATATCGCATCTGTGAACTAGACTCCGGGCCGTACAAGACACGTTTCGACCTCCGGGTTGTTAAAATGGAGAGGTTCTAGAGACTTTTCGTGTGCGGTGGCGTAAGTTCAAGCGTTGTGGTTTCCTAATGCAGTCAACGGTTGAAATGCTTACAACCTGTGGAATCGTTACACATGCTGTTAGGGAATATCTACGAGTTTCGGCAGAGATATTGAGTTGCATATGGCGGGATATTGCCGTCAGTCTGCTGCACGGGGCGATCGAGGTCAGCATGATATCGGGTCGATGTGTAGCATCCGTCAAACGACGGATGGGATCCGGTACGTCCATCGAAGAGCGGCCCGTTGGAACAGTGGCACACGAAACAGGCGGTTATGGATCTGCCAACAATCGAGCCCACAGTTTTACGGCTGCGAACGGTCGACCTGGGTCGCGTGTTTGCGTACAGTGATCGCGAACCTTAACGAAGCCGGGAGAGCGGAAACGTGCAGGATTATGAAAAACTCGGGGCGTTCTACATGGGACGTCTGTACGAGCAGGAATCGCGACAGACGCGTGATGAACTCCTGCTCTACGATTCGAAAGACCTGACAACGCACGGCGTGATTGTCGGCATGACCGGGAGCGGCAAAACGGGCTTGGGTGTGGCGTTGCTTGAAGAAGCTGCGATCGACGGAATTCCGGCGATCGCCATCGATCCCAAAGGCGACTTGGGCAATTTGCTGCTGACGTTTCCAGAGTTATCCGCTGAGGAGTTTCGTCCGTGGATCGACGAAGGCGAAGCGACGCGGAAAGGGATGAATCCCGATCAGTACGCAGCGAAAGTTGCGAAGACGTGGAAAGACGGATTGGCCAGTTGGCATCAACCGCCCGAACGCATCAGTCTGTACCAAGAGTCCGCTGAACGCGTTATCTACACACCGGGAAGCGACTCCGGTCGACCGTTGACGGTGTTGCAATCGTTGGAACCACCGCCGCCGGAGGTTCGGGAAGACGGTGAAACCTTCCGCGAACAAATTTCTGCAACGACGTCTGGACTGCTCGCACTCTTGGGGGTGAAGGCCGATCCGATTCAAAGTCGCGAACACATTCTTATCGCGAATTTGATCGACCATAATTGGCGAGCGGGAAAGAGTCTCGACATCCCGGACTTGATTCGTGGCATTCAGTCCCCGCCATTCGAAACCGTCGGTGTGTTCGACTTGGAGACCTTCTTCCCCACCAACGATCGCACCGCATTGGCAATGCGATTGAACAACTTGCTCGCATCGCCTTCGTTTGCTGGTTGGATGCAAGGGGAACCGCTCGACATCAAGAGCCTGCTCTACACTGCGGACGGGCGGCCGAAGCTGTCGATCATTTCGATTGCTCACTTGGGCGATTCGGAGCGAATGTTCTTCGTGACGATTCTCCTCAATCAACTGTTGGCGTGGGTTCGCACGCAGCCGGGAACATCGAGTTTGCGGGCGATGTTCTATATGGACGAGATTTTCGGGTACTTCCCGCCGGTGGCCAAACCGCCGAGCAAAGGCCCGATGCTGACGCTGTTGAAGCAAGCGCGGGCGTATGGTTTGGGCATTGTACTCTCCACGCAAAACCCGGCGGACCTGGATTATAAAGGCCTATCGAACACCGGCACCTGGTTCCTTGGGCGACTGCAAACCGATCGCGACAAACAACGCGTGCTCGATGGATTGGAAGGTGCCAGTACGCAAGCGGGGCATGCGTTCGATCGCAAGGAGATGGATTCGCTGCTTTCGGGGCTGAATCAACGTGTCTTCTTGATGAACAACGTGCACGACGACGCGCCGGTCTTGTTTCAAACACGCTGGGTGTTGTCGTATTTGCGTGGACCGCTCACGCGGGATCAGATCCGCAAGCTAACTCCGAAAGATCAAACGGAACCAACTCCGTCGCAGCCCAAGGAGATTCACCCCCGGCAGACATCTACCGAACCGACCTCTGCAGATGATTCCACCGGACGCCCGCTGATTCCGCCGACTGTTGACGAGATCACTCTGGAAGCCGAGAAGAACCCGGCTATTCGCGAAACGCGGTTGTATCGCCCGGCCGTTTTGGGTCGGTTGAAGCTGCATTTTGTCTACAAGACCTACGACGTCGACGAATGGCGTGAGGACGTGTGGATTGCGTTGGCGGATGAGGACATGACAAACCCGCCGTGGACTTCCGCTGAGAGTTATCAACCGGAAGCGATTGAAGCCCGTCGCGAACCGGAACCGGATGCTCAGTTCGAGACGATTCCGCCGGAATTACTGAAAGCCGACAACTACAAAACGTGGACGAAAGACCTCAAGGACTTTGCCTACGATTCCGTTCGTGAGGTAGTCTGGAAGTGCACGGAATTGAAGACCTACTCGGAGGCTGGCGAATCCGAACGTGATTTCCGCATTCGTCTAACACAGGCCGCTCGGGAGAAACGGGATTTGGAAGTCGAGAAACTTCGGCAAAAGTATGCGTCGAAACTCTCGACCATCGAGAAACGCATCGACACCGCGCAGCGAGCCGTCAAACGGGAAACCGAACAATACGAACGCGCTCGCAGTAGCAGCGTGCTTTCGATCGGTTCCACGATAATCGGGGCATTGTTCGGTCGCAAACTCAAAAGCCGAACGAATGTCACGAAGACGACGAGTAGCATTCGCTCTGTCGGTCGTGCGGCTGACCAGCGGAGTGACATTGCCGAAGCGGAGGCGAAAGTTGAGGAACTGCAAACCGAACTCAAGGCGTTGCAAGCCGAGTCGGATGCAGCGATTCACAAACTCCAGCACGATTACGACATTCATCGGCTCGAACTGGAACGGAAGGAAGTCAAACCCCGCAAGTCAGAAATCGAAATCGAACAAGTCGCGTTCGCTTGGGTTCCGTGGGCCATTGATGACGCCGGCCACGCGCGACCATTGTTGGCACCGAAATCGTGATCAGGTAGAGAGTAGAGAGTAGAGGGTTGGGAGTAGAGAGTTGGGAGTTGGGAGTAGAGAGTTGGGAGTTGGGAGTTGGGAGTTGGGAGTTGGGAGTAATGTCGGCATTGCCTACCCTCTACCCACTACACTCCACCCTCTACTTCTACGCTCAGTGCTGGAACAGGAACTCTTTGGTGTTCAAAATAGCCCAGCCGACGTCTTCGAGGGCGAGGCGGCGGTCGTCACTGGCAGCGATGTGCAATTTGGCGGCTTCGATTTCCGCGGCGACCGGTTCCCGGGAGACGGCTGCCAGGTAGAGCGTACGAATGATTTCCTCGTCGGATTTCTGCTCGTCGATCATCTGCTTGATACGGCTGGAATCGCTACGAAGTTTGCCATGCACGAGCGGCCCATTGATCATCTGCAACGCCTGCGACAAGTTCGAATCTGTTGAGCGTTCACACTGGCACGCCATTTCTCGTTGCGGTTGCCCGAAGATTTTAAGGAACTCGTGATTCTCCGGCGGAGCCGCCAACGCAACCGCACGTGTGCCGGCGGGTTGGCCGCTGAATGATTCCGGCATCGCCGTCACTTGGCAAATGGCATCGAGCAATTGCTCGGCGGCAAGCAGCCGCGTGTTCGCGTGCGAGTGGTAAATCTCATCGTTTGCGTTGAACTCATTTTTGCGTGCGGAGAGTTGATACACCCGGCTATTCATGATCGTGCGGATCGCCCACTTTCGGCTATAACCATGCTCGATGAATTGCTCGGTCAATGTCGAAAGCAATTCGGCATTCGACGGCGGGTTGGAATCGCGGAAGTCGTCGACGGGTTCGACAATGCCCCGCCCCATGAGATGTCCCCAAATGCGATTGATCGACGCTTTGGCGAAGAACGGGTTTTCTTTGTTGGTGAGCCAATCCGCGAAGACTTCACGGCGGTCTTGATCCGCGGGAACATCGACATCACCTTGGAGCAGTAGATGAACTTTCATCGTCTCACCGGTGCGAGGTTGTTTGACTTCCCCGGTCGACTGCACATAGATGATTTCCTCGTCCGGCCGGGCACCGTTCTTCCGCCCGACACGGGTGAACGCCGCCGCGATGCCGTAGTAATTGTCCTGCGACCAGCGTTCGAACGGGTGATTGTGGCACTTCGCACACTGGATCCGCACACCCAAAAAGAGTTGAGCGGTGGTCTCGGTGGCGTCCAACGCATCGCGACTGGCCCGCCAAAAGTTCGCCGGCGGATTTTCGAACACGCTCCCACGAGCGGTCAGCAGTTCCTGGGCGAACTCGTCCAACGGGCGGTCATCGCGAATGTTCTCAAAGATCCAACGATGAAATTTATGCACGCCGACGGTTTGCAACTTCTTCGGGTTGGCCCGCAGGATATCCGCCCACTTGAGCGTCCAGAACTCGGCGAAGTCGTCGGTTGCCAAAAGTTGATCGACTAACCGTTGCCGTTTATCTTCCGATGGGTCGGCCAGAAACGCACGCGTTTCGGAGATGCGAGGCAACCGCCCGGTCAGGTCGAGATACGCCCGCCGGAGAAATTCCGCATCGCTGCATAACTCCGAGGGCAGGATTTTGAGATGTTCGAGCTTTGCGAAGATTAACTCGTCGACGAAATTGTTCGCCGGCGGATTCGTCCACGCAAACCCGGGGATGTCTTCAAGAAATGTCATCGAACTCGTCGCCATTCGACCGAGATAGCGGGCGAGGATTGCAGTTTCACCCCGACCGACTTTCTCGACCACGCCGTTCTCGGAGACCGTCGCGACGGCTTCGTTCGAGGAACTGAAACTGGTCAACGCGGTGAGATCACGCACGCGACCATCCGAGAAATAGCCGTTCACTCGCAGTTGCTGGCGGTCTCCCGCTGCTTGGAATGTGCGAGACGTCGGCAGCACTTCAATCTTGAGCAAATCCGGTTCGTTGGGTTCCTCGGTTTGCAGGCCTTCGGCGATCCAATCGCGGAGCACGGTATGAACCGCATCGCCACAGTGAAGTCGTTGTCCGCCGCCGTGTGCGACTTCCATCAACGGTTTGCGGAGCAACAAACTGGCCTCGGGTTCCATGCGGTTGACGCGTCGCCCGAACACTTCTTGCCGAAGCGTGATGCGGTCGAGTTCCGGATCAAACGCCCGCAACGACAACCGAAACCCACCCTTGCCCGATGGCGACCCGTGACAGGCTCCCATATTACAACCGGCTTTCGTGAGCGCAGACAGCGTTTCATTCTTGAAGCTGACCGGGTCGGGCTGATCGAATGCCCTGACAACCACGCGGGCCGTCGCCGTTGATTCACCAACTCGCGCCGTCAACGTGGCTTCGCCGTTGCTTTGAGGGACAGCGACTCCGTCGATAACTTTGACGATGTGCTCATCTGAGGATGTCCACGTCGCTTGTTCGGTTTGGTCCTGAATGTGACTTGCGTGCGGAAACGCGGTGACGATGAGTTGTTGCCGACTGCGTGGGCCATGCAACTCGAACTCGACGGGGTCAACGGAAATCGTCGGTTCCGCCGCCTGCAGCGGACCGATTCCAATCAAGCCGACGAGAAACGCCCAGCACAAACATCCGCAAACAGATTGTCGATGTCGCGTTGTGATCATGGTGAAAATCTCATTTGGCCATTTCAGGCTGAGCAGGTCGGATTTTTAGAAGAATCGATGCCGCCGGAACAACGATGGTTTGCTTGCCACGCTTTATCGTTCCAAGCACGACGACAGTGTAATCTCCGGGCGTGGCCTTCTCGTTGGCTGAGAACGTCACCAAACCGGTCGTCTCGTCCTTCGAAATCGGTTCGAATTTCGCGGTCACGTTCGCAGGCAGAAACGGCACGGCTTTCTTGTTGATCGTGATCGTTTGCAGACTCAATTCGATCGGCTCATTGGTGTCCGTGGAACGAACCGCCGTCACTTCGATTTTCGCCTCAGATTTTTGATGGACCTCGATCGCGTCCGTCTTCATCGTCAATTGAAACGGGGTGGAATCTGTGGTGGCGATTGCCAGGGGCGTCGGCAGAAATCGTGGAACCGTCGTCCATTGAGAATACCGCTTCTGAATGGCCGGATGTACGGAGACTCCATACAACCCTGCTTTCGCATCGTCGAGCGAACCAATGAGTTGAATCGCAGGCACGAACGATGGACTCGCGGAATCGTCTGTGTGTGTGACCGTTAGCACGCCTTCCATTTGTCCGGGGCCCAAGACCGTTGGTGGGATCGACCAACCGGCAGGTAAATTGCCTACCGTGATCTTCACCGGTTTTTTGCTCCCGGTTCGGTGGACCTTCAATACGGCGGTTCCGCCAGACGGGACGTTCAAATGGTCGGCGTCTGTGAAGATGTTCAAGTCGGGAACGCTGAGTCCGACAACGATCCGATATACAAACCCCGGCCCGCCGCGTTGGTTCAGATCGTTGGCGAGCAACTCGTACTCACCATCGTCGGCAAACGTGTATTCGAGAATGGCGTCGCTTGTAACCACGTCATCAACTTCGGCCAGTTTCTTTCCTTGACGATCGCGAAGCGAGAGTACCAAATCGACCGGCGAACCGGCTTCGCGAGTGACGGCACGGAACTGAAACTTCTGGCCCTTGGTAGCCGAGAATCGAAACCGGTCGACATCCCCTGGTGTTTCGAAGCGGCCGTTGAGGTGGTCTCCCAAAGTCATGGGGTTGGCTTGTTCGGGCGTGTCGTTCGGTTCGGACTCGTACGTTTCGTTGGCATAACTGACTTCCAACGTGACGAAAGCACTCGGACCATTTTCATGCCGCACCGCCATTGTCAACCAGTCTTGATTCACGGGCGGTGTGACGGCTTGCGAAATGAGTTCGCTCCCAGTCCGCGATTCCAATTCCACGTTGGTAGTTTTTTCGATCGGAACCGCCAACGGGTATGGCACCGTTACGTCTGGAAAATCGCCGATCCGCAGATGATACCAGTACCCGCTGCCGCCTTGGTAACGAATGTCGCGAAGCTCGAGCAGATACTCGCCGGGCTGAGAAAAGATGTGAGAAAGTCGGGCATCGCCGCCGAGTCCCGGTTCGTCATCGCTGAAGACGAGTTCCCGACCGGATGGCTCCAAAATGCGGATTGCGGGGTCTAATGCCGATCCGATTCGTTGGGCCAAGACGTCGACCGCGACTCGTTGACCGGCTTCGACTGAGAACCGAAAGTATTGACGCTGGGCTTTGCCGACGGAACCCGTGAGCGCGGTCGGTAGCGGAACTGTCTGCGCGGTCTCGGGGGTGGTGTTCTTCGCGTGTCTTGGAACGCTCGGCAAGTCATCGACTACGACCAACTGTAACGGCGATGTGCCATCGTCGTTAATGAGTCGCAATGTTTCCAAGCCGAGTGGTGTCGTTGGTGGGCCAGTCATCTCGAAGCGAATCGATTTGCCGTCGGTGTCGGCGGACCGTTTGGTTTCGCAGGGGAAGCTCGTCCAAAGACGCGTCTCGTTCGTGAAGTTGCTACCGCTGAAAACCCGCTCGATGGTGGTTCCCGGTTGGACACTGATCGGCGTTGGGCTGGAGATCACGGGAGGTGCGGCGTTTGCCAACGTGGTGAGCCCGAGGAAGACGCACACACATCGGCCGACAGAAATCATGGCGGGCATGGCGGAAGCGGATTTCGTAGAGACTCGCAAACCGAATCAACATGACACACATGCCGATTTGTTGATGTTTGATTCTATCGCAATCCGAGTTGTGAGGTCAAAGCACCGAACACAGGGAATCTCAGAAACCGGATGGTTCGCTGTCGACCCAACCGCCGGGTGGCTCGTCAAAGTCACTTCGCGACTCGAACCGCATCGATTCCTTGATCCACGTCAGCGGAACGTTGCCGGTTGGACCGTTCCGGTTTTTCGCGACGATGAGGTCTGCCTCACCAGGACGTTCGCCGGGGTCGTAGGCGTCTTCGCGGTGCAGGAACATCACGAGGTCGGCGTCTTGTTCGATCGCCCCAGATTCCCGCAAGTCGGCCAGTTTCGGGCGTTTGTCGGTTCGCAAGTCGACGCCGCGGTTGAGCTGTGCGAGTGCAATCACCGGCACATTCATTTCCTTGGCCAGGAATTTTAACCGTCGGGCGATCTGCGCGACTTGTTGTTCGCGGGGCATCTTGGGATCGTCGGGTTCGATCAACTGCAAATAGTCGATCACGACCATTCCCAAGCCGAAGCGGTTTTTGATTCGCCGACAGATCGCACTAATTTGGGCCATGTTCCGCCCGGGGATATCGTCGATGAAGATCGGCAGTTCACTGAGTCGCGTTGCGATCTGCAGGAGCTGCTCGGTTTCTTCCGCATCGAGTTCGCCCTTTTTGACCTTCAACCCGTCGAACTTTCCGAAGATGCACAACAGACGTTCGGCGAGTTCGACGCGTGACTGTTCCAAACTGAACACGATGACGCCGCCACCGGGACCTTTACCCGATGGGCTGAGTTGTTGTTGGTACGCCTCGTAAGCGTTCAGTGCGACCGATTTCGCGATGTTACACACGAACGCCGTTTTTCCCATACTCGGACGGGCGGCAACGATCACCAATGCGGCTGGTTGCAGACCGCTGGTGAGGTCGTCGAGCTTCTCGAAACCGGAGCTGATTCCGCTGACGGTGCCGTCGTCAGCGATACGAGCGTGAATGCCGGACATCGCGTCTTCGAGAATATCCCGAAGGGCAAACTTTTCGTCTTCGCCTTCGCGATCGAGAATTTGAAAGATTCGCGATTCGGCATTACCAAGGAGGGCTTCGGTTTCGGAATCGTCTTCGTCGATTTCTTTGAGGATCGCGGTGCTCGCCTCGCGGAGCATCCGGCGAACAAACTTGTCGCGAACGATCTCGGCGTAGTACCGGGCATGGGCGGCGTGCGGGACGGTTTCCAACACACGTGCCAGATACGCGGGTCCGCCGATGCGATCGAGTTCGCCGCGTTTCTCCAATTCCTCGGCGACGGTGACGGCATCGATCCCGCCGATGGTCGTTTCGGAGAGCCGGAAAATCGCTTCAGCAATCCGGACGTGCGCATCGAGATAGAAATGCCGAGCCTGGACGAGTTCGGCGACTTCGTCGATGGCCTCGTAGGAGAGCAGCATACTCCCCAGCAATGCGCGTTCGGCATCGAGGTTTTGCGGCGGCAGGCGATCGAAGTCAGCCGGTGACGAATCCCGTTTGGAGCGGTCAGCCATGCGAAAACGCCTCCTGTGTGACGCAGGCAACGAGACCGTATGACGGTCTTCTGTCTCCGTGAAGAAGTCTGCGTTCTTCGACTTCCACGCGACAGAACCCACTACGATCAAACGTCAACTGCTTAAGACACTGTCGAGTTCCAGTGTAGCAGTTGAACTGGGGTTTTCGTTGCCAGAACTGGGCAAGCAACTCAATACACCCACTCTTATTGCAGGATGACAAACAAAGGCCGACCAAATAGGTTTGGTCGGCCTGGAATGCATTCCACAAGATTGTTAGCCAGCGGCCGGAACCACCCAGACTTTGACTTCGGTTTTGACTTGGGAGTGTAGCTCGATTTTCACCGTGTACATCCCGAGTTCTTTCAGCGGGCCTTCGAGTTTGATTTGCTCAGCGGTGACATCGTAACCGGCCGAGGACAATGCTTTGGCAATGTCGACAGCAACGATCGAACCGTACAAGTGACCATCGTCGTTGGCGTTCGCTTCGAGAGTCACGCTGTACTTGCTGATTGCGTCGGCGCGTTCTTTGAAGAGCTGGATCTGCTTCTTCTCGACTTCTTTGAGTCGTTGCTTGTGCAGTTCGACGTTTTGTTTGTTCTCTTCGGTCGCCACGGTCGCCAAACCGTAAGGCAGCAGGTAGTTCCGTGCGTAACCGGGTTTGACACGCACGATCTCACCACGTTCGCCGAGATTATCGACATTCTCTGCAAGCAGAACTTCGACAGCCGACCGCTTCGAACCGCCGACGGTTTTCGTGTTGGTGTTTCGCAAAGGCATGGGACTCGAATCCTTATTTGATCCGCCGGTCTAATCGTCGGCTGAGATTGTCTTGTGAGTGAGGCCGGTGTATCTGGCGTGAAAACTGAAATTAAAACGGGACTTCGTCATCCGGGATGTCACCGGGACCGTCGTTGTAGTCATGTTGTGGAGCGGATCGCGGTTGATTTCGCGGACCACTGGATTGTTGGCTATCGTCGTAGTCTCCACCGCCGCCGCCGGAATAACCGCCTCCGCCGCCGCCACCGTCACGACCGCCAACCATGGTCATGTTCTCGCCGACCACTTTAAGCTTGCTACGATTCTGGCCAGAGTCTTTGTCTTGCCAAGTGTCAAGTTGCAAGCGACCCTCGATCAACACGCTTCGGCCTTTGGCAAGATACTCTCCCGCGACTTCGGCCTGGCGTCCCCAGAGGGTCACGTCGACGAAGGTGACTTCCTCTTTCCGTTGTTGAGATTGTTTGTCGTACCAACTGCGATTGACCGCCAGACCAAGTTCCGTCACGGCGGTTCCGCTCGAAAGGTAACGAACCTGCGGATCGCGAGTGAGGTTTCCCATCAGGATGACCTTGTTGAAACTCGCCATTCTCGTCGTCCTTTCTTCAATCTTGGTAACCGATCAACGGAAGGTTAATCGTCGTCGTCATCATCGTAATCGTTATCATCATCGTCGTCGTCGTTACTACGACTGGTGTTGTCGTCGTCATCGTCCGCCAGGGACTCTGGCATCGCGCCGGGAGCCACCGAGTTGACCATGGCTTCGAAAAGAATTTCGCTGTGCTTGATCACCAGTTGGCGAAGGATCAATTCGCTCAATTTGCAAGCCCGCGTGAGGGCTTTCATGCCTTCGCCCGGCATGCGGAACAGGACGAGGTAATGCAAACCTTTGCGTTGGCCTTCGATTTCGTACGCCAATCGCCCTTCTTGCCAGCCCCGATGCGCGACGACTTCGCCGCCGGCTTTCTCGATCATTTCGAGAAGGGATTTCACAGTGCCTTCAGGGTCGGCAGCGTACTTGGAGCTATCAATGAGGAACATGCCCTCATAATTGACCGACGGTGCGGTCGCCGTCGTGGTTGTTTCTGCCACTTTGATTTTCCTTCAGTGTGAACCCGTAAAAATCGTGTGATTGGAAATGAGACGAAGCGACCAGGATCTCAATCGTCGTCTGCGAATGATCATCTTGTTAAGTCGAGGAATCGGGCGCATTGACGCGATTCATCGCGGTTTGTATGTCGCTTCGCATCCAGGTTTCGACGCCGTCTGCCGCTTTCGCGACGGCAAGTTCGATCTCTGGTGTTTCTGCTTCCGTAAATCGACCCAACACAAACGCGGCTGCGTCCATACGTCCGGGAGGACGACCAATTCCGATTCGCAATCGAGCGAATTCTTCGGTTTTTGTTTGCTGGATAATGTTAGCCAGCCCTTTTTGGCCTCCTGCCGAACCCGAAGGTTTGAGTCGTAACCGGCCCAAGTCCAGGTTGAGATCATCGCAAACGACGATCAAGTCTTCCAGGTTGAGCCGATAAAAATCCATCAGCGACCGGACTGCCCGACCGCTGAGGTTCATAAATGTCTGCGGAGCGGCGAGAATGATCTTCTCATCCGAGAGGAAAATCTCGACGATTTCCGCTTCGTGTTTGATTGTGGGGTTTGTCCCTCCGTGACGATTCGCTAATTCCGCCAGGACGTCAAAACCGACATTGTGGCGTGTTCGCCGGTACTTCGCGCCGGGGTTTCCTAACCCCACAACTAATTTCATGATGACGTCAGCCGAGTCGTTTTCAGTTTTCGTCGCCGTCAGACGATCCCTCACCGATCACTTCCGGTTCGGCTGGTGCACCACCTTCATCTTCTGGCAATGGTTCGTCTGTTGCCATTTCCGCGAGCACTTGAACAACGACCGTTTCCGGGTCGATGTCGAGTTCCGCACTTGACGGCAATTCCAAGTCTTTGACGAGGATTGAGTCACCGATTTTCAGGTCCGTGATGCGGACCCGAATGACGTCGGGCAATTCCAAGGTTTTGACGTTCATCGACAGCGAGTGAACGTGCTGATCGAGCACACCCCCTGCGACGACACCCGGAGAAATGCCACGGAACTCGATCGGAACTTCGCTCCAGCGACGTTCTTCCGGATCGACCCGCAACAGATCGAAGTGCAAAATCTCTTTTCCGAACGTGTCCCACTGAACTTCGCGGAAAATCGTGGTTTGCGAGTTGTCGCCCAGGTGCAAATCGACAACTTTATGCCCCTCATGGATGATGGGCGAAAGTTCGTCGTTGCTCACCGTGATGGCAACGGCCCCCTCTTTATGTCCGTAGACATTTCCTGGCACTTGCCCCCCGGACCGGAGTCGTCGGGATTCAGCGCTTCCAAGTTTTTCGCGTTTTTCGGCAGTGAGACGAACTGCTTCGGACATGACACGTCAGCCTTTATTGCCCTGGCAAATCTATAATGGCGTAAAATCACCCTCAAAATGAGTGAAGCGCGTCAGCATAGCTACCCAAATGCGAGTCTGCAAGCGTCCGAGACGCGCAGAACCGGAATTCGTGAGACTTTGGAATCAAAACCCGTCGAATTATTCCATTCCGATGGTTTCTAAGCGAACGTCAGCACACGATCCATCCGGGATTTGATGTCGGCGAGTCGTTCTTTGCCGCCGCCCCGGACTTCGGCGGTCGCCCAGCCAGAGTACCCGATCTTGTCGAGCGCTTCCATGACGCCGGGCCAATCGCAGTCGCCTTCACCAATCTCCACGCCAAAGCCGGACCGCGGGCCCTTGGTGTCTTGGAGTTTCCGGCTGTATTCCTTGATGTCCAGTTTGCCGATGCGGTGACCGAGGGCTTCGATCCAGTGGGTTGGCCAGCCATAACGGACGATGTTACCTACATCGAAATACGCACCGACGAGTGGCGAATCGAACGAGTCGATAAAGCTCGCCATTTCGAGCGGGGACAGCAGAAAGTTGTTCCAGACGTTCTCGAAAAGAATGCGAATGTCCAACTTCTCCGCCAATGGCAACGCTTTCAGAATCTCGGCGTGGCATCGTTCATAGGCATCTTTGTAGCTCACGCCTTCATTGACGACCGCTGGTACCAACAGGACCGAAGTAGCTTCGTAATCCTTTGCGGCTTGGATAGCCTTTTTGAAACCGTCGAGACCAGCGGCTCGCACGTTCGGATCGGGGTGGGACAGGGTTTGTCGCCAGTGCACAGAGTCGACCACACCATGAATCGGCAAATCAGCCGCGTCGCGTGCTTCTAGTAACTCCTTTGTGTCGTAGGAGTTCGGTGCACTGACTTCCACACCGTCGTAACCGAGATCTTTGAGCAGTTGGAATTTTTCAGCCAACGAGCCTTGAGTGCTCACCATGCTCAATTTGACCGCTTTGCGAATTCGCGGAGGGGTTTGCTCGGCGGATTTCGCTTGCGTCGTTGGGAACGTAGATGCAGCCGCCAAAGTGACGGCTCCGATGCTGGTGTCTTTCAGGAATTCTCGTCGCGATGGTTGCTCGCTCATATCTTGTTTCTCACAGAGTTTGCGGGTGTCACTCGAACGGCTAGTCAACGACTTTCACACCCTTCCAAAAGGCGATTCGCCCTTGGATATGGAGCGCAGCTTCCTTGGGCTTTTCGTAGCACCAAGCAGCATTCTCATTGACTTCGTCAGCCACCACGACATCCCAATACTTCGCCGTGCCTTTCCACGAGCACACGCTCGAGTGGCTGCTCGGCCGAAGAAGTTCCATATTGACGGAATCCTGCTTGAAATAGTGGTGTCCATCGACAACGACTGTGTCGGCACTTTCCGCCAAGGTGCAATCGTTCCAAACGGCTTTCATGGTCGAGTGTCCCAGAGTGGTATCGGAATGCACTGATACTACCACCATCTCGGAAAGAAGTGCCACTATCAGGGAATATTTCTTTCCGGTTCTCAGAAACGGCGTCAGAAATTTTTCCAGAATCGGCAACCTGAAACGCGTCGTGAGGTGTTGATATGTCTGGGTATCGATTTGTTCCCATCTGACTTTTGTCTTCATTGGATTATTGGGAGAGCAGCTTTGAAGAAGTCCAGAACGATTCATCAAGGGTTCACGCTGATTGAACTGCTTGTCGTGATTGCGATTATCGCCATTCTGATTGCCCTGCTCTTGCCTGCGGTACAGCAAGCACGGGAGGCCGCTCGGCGAACGCAGTGCAAAAACAATTTGAAGCAAATCGGGCTGGCGGTGGAGAATTACGAATCGACATTCGGTGCGTATCCTCCCGGGCGTCTCGGTTGCGATGGGATCAACACCGGTCCGTGCAACGGAAACACCGCCGAGCAACGGAGCGGTGCCAGCGGTTTCGTGCTCCTGTTGCCGTTTCTGGAACAGCAAAACATGTTCGATTTCATCAACATCAACGATGCGCCCTACAACCAAGGCTCCACATGGAATACTGCTGGAGTGCAAACGGCGCTTGAAGCTCGGCTCGAAGCGTTTGTCTGTCCCTCGGACACGAGCAATCCGTTTGTCGTTACCAATGGGTTCGATGCAGCTACAGGAAGTTATGCGTTCTGTCACGGAACGTTGGGGCCATCGAGCGGAATTAGCGTGCAGATGAAGATCGACAACACCGGGCTATTCATGTACAAGGAATCGCTCGCACGAAGTGAAATCACAGATGGAACCAGCAATACGTTCGTGGCTGGTGAAGTCGTCGATGCCCATACGGAAGAGTCCTACAACCGGTGGAGCCTGGGGAGTCGACATTTGGATTGTTTGCGAACCACGGAAAACCCCGTGAACACGCCACCCGGAACCGGAATCACGACGTCTCCCTATGGCATCGCATTGAATGGTGCTTTCGGGAGCGAACATCCCGGCGGTGCACAGTTCCTCTTTGCTGATGGTCATGTCTCGTTTATTTCCGAGAACATCGACATCATCACCTATCGTGCACTTTCAACACGGTCCAAGGGAGAGGTTGTCGAAACGCCATGATGAATCGATCTGCGGAAATTCGATCCATCCATCCGGTTTGGATTGCACTCGGCGTGTGTGCCACGATGGTGCTGGGATGCGGAGGGTTGGATCGGCCGGAGCGTGTTCCCGTCTCAGGGCGTGTTCTCATTGACGGCGAACCACTTACGGTTGGCAACATTCAGATCCTGCCAGACGGTGCACGAGCGGCAAGTGGCAAAATCGATTCCGATGGTCGGTTCGAAATGACGACTTTCGAACCCGGCGACGGCGTGGTGCCGGGGACGCATCGCGTTGTGGTGGTCGCCAACGAAGCACTCGGCGGCACGGGTCAGAAATGGCACGCCCCGAAGAAGTACGTCGATCCGGCAATGTCTAACCTGACCGTCGAAATCACAGAGCCAACGGATTCGCTGGAGATCAACCTATCCTGGGACGGTGGAGAACCATTCGTCGAGAAATTCGCCGCAGAATAGATGCTTCGTCGGATGCGACTTCGCATCTGTGAAATGCGATCTCACAGAACATTCAATCGGGTAAGAAGTTACGACCCATGCCCACCGTTTAGAGTAGGCATGGGTCGTATGTCGAATCATATCCACACAAAACCGTGGACATGCCATTCTTTCGATTTTCTTGCCGACAGTTCTCGTTTCGCTGGGCTTTTACTTCTCAGGGATATTGATGACCATGACGCCCATCAATCCCGGGAGAAGGTCTTTGTCGGTGTTCTTGACTTCGGCCCAAACTCGCACTCGGCCGCGGATCGAACCTGCTTGCACGTCGACGAACTTCAGTTCTCCGTCGTACCATTTGGCGTCTTTGTCGGAATTTTCGGACTGCAATCGCACGCGAACTTTGTGACCGGGTTTGACTCGCTTGGCGTCATCTGTGGAAATTGTGCCGCCGACTTGCACCGTTTCGGTATTCACTAACTGCAGAATCGGATCGCCTTGAGCCACCGCTTCGCCGACGCTCTTTTTGACCTCGGTGATTATGCCATCAAACGGAGCCCGAATTTGCAGCGCCTCCAAACGGGCCTCGGCTTCCTTCACCCGTAAGCGATTGAGTTCTTGCTCGTGTTGGGCCTGTTCGATTTGCAACATCGCACGGTCCCGCGTGAATCGGAGACGATCGAGTTCGACCAACGGCACCGTGCCGATCACACGGCGATTGGCGTCTTCCGCCTTGTCCAATTCGGCTTGAGACACTTTCAACTGGGCTTCCGCGAATCGCAGGTTGACGTCGGTGTCGGCTTCTTTTTGAGCAATCGCCAACGCAGCTTTCAAAATTTCGGCCCGCAACTCGACGAGCAGGTCGCCTTTCTTGACCGATTTCCCTTCTTCCGGTGCCACCACTGCCAACACGCCGGGTTGGTCTGCCGCCAGGGACGCTTCGGACTTGGTTTCCAGGCGAATCCAGGCCTCATCAATGCGAACTTCGGCGGCCGACGCCGAGAAGACCGAAGTCGAGCAGATCCAGGCCATGCCTAGCCCGCACAACGCACGACGGAAATTCTTGATAAGCAACATGAGACAACTTCCTCAGCGAACTCGACGGAACGGCATAGATTCCCAGTTTCCATCGGCAGACAGGCCCGGAAACGACAAAAACCCGCGTTAAGGTCCGATTATACAAGCGAAAGTCAATTGGTTGCTGGAATTTCTGATTGTCAGCAACCACAATACTGGGGTGAGGATTTTTCGATGGGAACGACCCATTTCTCCAAGGGGAGGTAATCGATGCGACTCCGAAATCTTGCCCTGATGACCTGTCTTCTGTTGGCTAGCCCTGTTGGACTGCGAGCGGATGTAGAATCCGGCCCCGAAAAAGACGCGAAAGTCGAACCGTTGCCCGTCTATGTGGGAACTGGTGATTTCAGCGGGCAAACAAAGAATCTTGTCGAACATCGAGCCGGCAAAGCGACTCTTTGGTTTTTCGTTCCCGCGGATAAATGGAGTCGCCCCACGGCTCGACTCTTGCGAACGCTCGACACCAAACTGACCGACATCGACAAAGACGCCGAAATCGTCGCTGTGTGGATGTCCGATGATCTCCCCAAAGCGAAAGAATACCTACCCGTCGCCGAGCGAGTGTTGAAACTCGATCATACGACCTTCAGCGTCTACGAAAAAGACCCGCTAGGCCCCGCCGACTGGGGAATTCATCCCGATGCAGACCTCACGATCGTCGCCACCCGGGACGGTAAAGTCGTGAAGTCGTTCGGGTTTGTCTCTGCCAACGAAACCCTCGCCAAAGACGTCCTGAAAACGCTCGCCAAGAAGAAAGAGTAGTTGTTTCTCAAATGCGAAATTGAATTTGTGTGCCGCGGCTCTGTGAGCCGTCCTAAGCGACGACACCAAAGAGACACGGCTCACAGAGCCGTGGCACACTTGATTTGCATCGAACATGACGTCGTCAATTTTTTGAAGTTAGGTTCTGAAAGGACACTGTATGAAGTTTGCATGTTTGGCCGCGAGTTTGGCCATCGTTATGGGAACGGCGACCCTCTCCGCCGCCGAGAAAAAATCAGCTAAGGACACCTCGCCCGTGCTGAAGCACACGATGAAATCGTTAGATGGCAAGAAAGTCGATCTGTCTCAGTACGAAGGCAAAGTGCTGTTGATCGTCAACGTCGCAAGCCAATGTGGCGCGACGCCTCAGTATGAACCGCTGCAAGAGTTGTACAACAAGTACAACGACGACGGTCTCGTTGTGCTGGGTTTCCCCTGCAATCAGTTCGGTAGCCAAGAACCCGGTAGTGCGGACGAGATTCAAGAGTTCTGCAAATCGAACTACGGCGTAACATTCCCAATGTTCGCCAAGATCGACGTCAACGATGACAACGCGGCCGATTTGTATCAGTATCTCACCAGCAAAAAAGCGTTTCCGAAAGACGCCGGCCCGGTCCGTTGGAACTTCGAAAAGTTCCTGGTTAGCCGAGATGGGAAGGTCGTCGACCGTTTCCGCACCCCAGTCCAGCCCGATTCGAAGCCAGTGATCACCGCCATCGAAGCTGAACTGGCGAAGAAGCCGTAACGGACGAGAAACGATCTCGGTCGCGTCGGCAAAAACGTCTCGCAGATCCTTTCCATCGCATGCCCGATGATTGTAATACCGTTAGAGTTGCGATAGGATCGCGAGCGTTGCCGAGAGTGTTTGCAACATCGCAACCAAACAAGCCGGCGGAGTTTCCGGTGTGGACTCGGTCGCACTGGTTGTTCACTGATTTACCACATGTTTCAAGGAGTGAATGGGCAATGATGAACCCCAAATCGTTCTTGTTGACGCTGTTATTCGGCGTCAGCATTGGCTTGGCACCACTGACGGTGTCGGCCCAAGACGAACCGAAACCGGCAGCGGAAGAGAAACCAGCCGCCGAAGAAAAACCGGCCGAAGAGAAGCCCGCTGCCGACAACCCGGACGTCAAACCTGCGGAAGAGAAACCCGCTGAGAAGCCCGCGGAAGAGAAACCCGCTGAGAAGCCCGCGGAAGAGAAACCAGCTGAGAAACCGGCCGAAAAGCCAAAAGAAGACAAACCCGCTGAGAAGCCCGCCGAAAAACCGGCTGAAAAACCAAAAGAAGAGAAGCCGGCTGATGAAAAGCCCGCCGAGGAAAAACCGGCTGAGTCGGTCGATCTGGTCGGTCGTACGGTTGTCATCAACTTGGACAACCCCACCGGTATCGCAGTTAGTGAAAGTGGCGACATCTTCATCGCCAGTCACGACGGCATTCACCGCTTCATGCCGGAACCGAACACCTGCCCGCTCGCCGTCAGCGGTTTCCCAACCGACGAATACGGCAAAGGTCCGACCTACAAAATCGGTCCGCTGGGCGTAGCGATGCTCGATGCCAACACCATTGTCGTCGGTGACGGTAGCCGACCCGACGGTGAAGAACTTGTTCGCGTTTACAAGATTCCCGAAAAGCATCCTGGCGAATACCAAAAAGAAGCCGATGCCGTTTACACCTTCGGCCCGATCAAAGCCGGTGACCAATCCGCACGCGGTGAAGGCAACTACTACGGTGTGGCAGTCGCGGGTGGCGAAATCTTCGTGACCAACAACGGCGACGACACCAAAGGTTGGATCTCCAAGATCGCTCCGAAAGACGGCAAATGGGACGATTCCAAACTCGAACCGTTCATTGCCACCAAAGAAAAGGTCGGCGTTGACGCTCCTGTGCCGATCGTCACCGCAACTGAAGGCCCGTTCAAAGATCACCTCATCGTTGGTCAAATGGGTGAAGTCTCCGCCCCTGGCGACAGCTTGCTGACCGTCTACGATCCGAAATCTGGCGACCTCATCGCCAAGGGTGAAATGGACGGCATCAACGACGTCTGCGGTCTCGCTTACAGCCCGAAAACCAAGAAGTGGTACGCCACGGACTTCTCTTGGGTCGATGCCAAAGCTGGTGCGTTGTACGAACTCGACGTGCAAGCCGAAGATGGCAAAGAAGGCGAACCGAAGACTCTCAAAATCACCAAGAAGAAGCTGATGTCGCTCGACAAACCGACCGACGCTGCTTTCGATAAAGATGGCAACCTCTACGTTGCGATCTTCGGTTCCACCGCCGATGGTGACAACGCCGAGCAAATGTCGCCTGGCCAAGTGCTGCAAATCTCCGCCGATCAATTCAAATAGTATCTTGAATTGATACGGTTAAAGTCATGAACGCGGTTCGGGTATCCCGAGCCGCGTTTTATTATGCCCACCTTTGTATTCACTCACGCCTGATTTGTTCACACCCTTGCCGTGCAGGATGAGGTGGATATACTTCCGGCTAAGACCTCACGGTCTTCCGTGTCCGTGATACACGCGAAAAAACCGTTTTTCCCGGCATCCACGAGACAGAAGCCGTGATGCTCGCAGGCAAACTGCTCTCAGACGCCAAATCATGAATTTCAACTGGAGTAACGATCGATGAGTATCCGAGTCGGCAAACCGGCCCCCGAATTTGAAGTCACCGCCTACAACCGCGACAAAGACGGAACCGACGGCGAGTTCTCGAAAGTCTCGCTGGCTGACTTCAAAGGCAAATGGGTTTGTCTGTTCTTCTACCCACGCGACTTTACGTTCGTCTGCCCGACGGAAATTGTGTCGTTCAATCAAAACTTGGATGAATTCGAAGATCGCGATTGTGTCGTGCTAACCGCCAGTACCGACAGCGAGTTTTCTCACAAAGGTTGGTGTGAATCTCACGAAGACTTGGCGAAAATGAAGTATCCCATGCTCGCCGACCCAGGCCATGCGCTTTCCGAAGCCTTCGGCGTGTTCGACGAGGAAAAGGGGTTGGCCTATCGGGGTATCTTCCTGATCGATCCGAACGGCATCGTGCGTTGGATGGCTGTGCACGATCTCGGTGTCGGCCGTAACGTCGAAGAAACTTTGCGTGTGCTCGATGCCCTGCAAACCGACAAACTCTGCCCCTGCAACTGGAAGCAAGGCGAAGAAACCTTGAACTAGTTGCACATTGTGCTTGAGAAACTCGGGTGTCACTGGCTTTGCTAGTGCGAAGGTCGTTGAATGTTTGAGGACGAAAGCACTGGTGGAGCCAGTGACACCCGACCCATTCAGTTGAGAATTTGACTTCTCCGTCAGCCCGCCCAAACGAGCGGGTTCGCCATCGGGAATCACCCCGGTGGCTTTGTTTCGTTATTGGAAGGAGGATTTCCCATGTCACGCATCACCCCACTTTCGGCTGCCGAAGCGGTCGACAAAACCGCTCGGACTTACGAACGCGTTTGTGAGTTGCTCGGCACGGAATCCGTCCCGGAACCGTTTTTGGCTTATGGCCGGGTGCCGGCGTTTCTGCAAGACTTCTTCATGAACTTCAAGAAGTTCGTCGTTGGTAGTGGAGCGCTCGACGAGCAAAAACGCACGTTGATTGCACTCTGTGTTTGTGCGTCTGCCGACTGTGATGTATGGGCGGACTTCTTCACCGAACGGGCGAAATCCCAGGGATTCACCGACGATCAAATCGCCGAAGCCCTCGCGGTGGCTTCGACGAATTACATGTACAACACGTTTTTCAAGTTCCGCGACATCGCGGGTACGGATGTCTTTGAAGGCATGTCAGTCGGGTTGCGTGCTCACACCTTCCATGGCACAAGTTTCGATGACGCCACTGTCGAACTGATCAACATCGCGATCAGCGATATGAATGCCTGCAAACCCTGCGTGAGCGGTCACGTCAAGAAAGCCCGCGACCTCGGCGTCAAAGACGAAGCGATCTTGGAAACCATCCAGTGCGCCGCCGTCATGCTGGCGGGTGTGCAATACCTGAAAGCCGGCGGTGTTTGATGGCCTAGGGACAAGGGTCCAGAGGCCAGAGCCGGAACGATTATCGCGTTGCGATTGCTTGCGGCAAATGGCTACGTCGATCGTTGTGTTCGAAATGTGATATGATGATTGACGCTGTCATCGCTCGACCATTTCGAGAATCGAAAATGAGCAAATTCCGTTGTACATGTGGAAACGTGATTTCCGACGTGGTTTGTCCGAACGAAGTCACGGGAGGCATTCTTAGTGACAAGAGTGATGAGAGGTTCTTCGATCAGCTGTGTTCTTTAATCGACGAGTTCTTCGAGCACTACGATTCGAACCGCGATTCGTAAATAAGTTGGGTGCGTGCAGCGAAGCGAAACGCACTTAGTCCGTTCAATGTCGATCACATGGTGGGTTTTGCTTCGCTGCACCTACCCTACAAACTTTGTCTATCACTGGTCCCTGGGCTCTCATCCCTCGCCCATATTCGAAGAATCAACTCATGGTTAGTCCGATTGAATCTGCCTTGTCGAATGATGATGACGAGCTGCAGATTCGCCTGCAAAAGTTTTTAGCCGCCGCCGGTTTTGGCTCGCGGCGGAAGTGTGAAGAATACATCACCGATGGTCGCGTTACGATTGATGGCCAACCGGTGACCGATCTTGGTGTGAAGGTTGACCCGCGTTCGCAAACGGTGGCGGTCGATGGCGAACGCATCAAGCAAGAGAAGAAGAAGTACTACGTGCTGCATAAGCCGCCAGGTTATGTGTGCACGAATCACGACCCCGGTGGACGCCCGAAAGCGGTCGACCTCATCGCAGACGATGCCCGCTTGTTCTCGATCGGTCGACTCGATGAAAACAGCCTCGGTTTGTTGTTGATCACCAACGACGGCGAACTCGCGAATCGGTTGGCTCACCCCCGGTATGCGGTGCCGCGACGTTACCAAGTTCAAGTGGCCGGCAAACCCAATGCAGAGACGTTTAAGCAACTCCGCGAAGGTGTCTATTTCAACGAGGGCAAATTTTTCGTCAACCATATCGAACGCATTCGCGGTCAAGGCAACAGTACGATTCTAGAAATCGAACTCCGCCAAGGTCGGAACCGGGAAATTCGTCGACTGTTCGCCCGCGTCGGTCACAAAGTGATGAAGCTGCAACGTGTGACGTTTGGCCCGGTGAAACTCGGCAACCTCGCGATGGGCAAATACCGTCCGCTGCGAGAGAGTGAACTTGAAGACCTGAAGAAACTCGTGCAGCGTCAGAAAGCCGACCGCTCTGGCGGTCCGAAAAAACCGGCCAGCGGCAAACGCAAACCCAGCGGAAAAAAAGGCGGAAGCCGAAAACCGTCCAGCAAACGCTTCGGCTCGAAAGGCTCATCGTCCAAACCCACCGGCCGACGCGGACGACGCAAACCTTAGAGTGCTATGTCGACTCTAATCGATGCCAACAATCTCAAACTATGGGACTATCGGATTCAGCACTTCGATGGGTCCGAGTTGTTGGTGATCGGGTCTAATAACCTGGTCTATTATCACGACGTGGAACTCGTATTTACGGACGTTTGTCGCATTGATTGTGCGATCAACTTTCATCACCCTCAGTTTCATGATTTCGGCCCGTGTCCGTGTGGTTGCGGCGCTTCTCAATACCACATTCAAGCTGAAGACTCAGAATTCACGATTGCAGCCGAAAAGCTTGAAATCGTTCTTGGCACCGTCTTCCATTATCAACGCAATGAACTGAAACCCGGAGAACGTATTGCCCCCTGGGTTTAGGCGGACAGCGCTAGTTCGCAATCGGTGAATTGACGACTGTGGTGACGATCGCAATTGTTGCAGACTTTGCTACAGCCGTCGTCAGACAGGCAAAGACCCCGCCGGTGAACATGATCAAACCAGACTTCCACCGAGCAGACAGGATTTCTGAGGCTGCCAAAACCAAAAGAGCAAAACCTGCGATTGCCGAAACCGGAATGAGCAAACAACCAATTGCAATCATGACCAGCAATGCGAAGCCAATCGCAAGCGAAAAGACTAAAATTGATAGGTCTATCAATATCTCCATGTTTCATACGGTCCGCAATTGATTTGAACTTTCCGCCCCCGGCCCACAAACACTACTCATGCTCTTCGCCCCATTCGAGGACGGCGTGAATGTCGGGCGATGTTGGGTTGCCGTCGTGGAAGCCTTTCTCGTCGTTCTTGGTCGAGAACTGCAATCGCGTTTCATGGCTGCCAAGTTGCGGCTGACCTGGACCCCATTGGCCGATGTAACGTAGCGGTCGGTTGCGTTCGTCTCTCCACACGCGATCTCCTTCCCGTCGCCAACCGCTGAGCCAGAATTTTCTGCCGCGTCCCTCATCGAGAAAGAACCTCTCCTCTTCCGGTGAGGAAATTGTGAGCAGTCGGGCGTTCAACTTCGCGGCCAACTGGTGGGCATATTTGAACTCGATCGCATTATTCGAAATGTAGTAATACTGCCCGTTCCGCTGGATACATTGTGACAAAATCTCTTTCGGAGGGGCGGCGGCGACTTGGGTGATTGGAGTTTCGAAGTCGTCTCCCAATTGATACGCGTTGCTACGTCGGTCGACTTTAAGTTCGAACTTGTGAATGTCGACGACGGAATGATGGGCCAAAAATCCGATCGCTTTGTGGCAGGGCAACACGCAGTGCGAGTAAACCGTCAGGGCGTCGACTGAACCCTTCCATAACACGAAACGTTGGTTGTTCATCAAGGCATTGACTTGGAGTGATTCACCGCGTTGGATGACGTCGATGTGCAAATGACAGCGTTGCCCATTGGTGACGAGACCGGCTTTGACACCAGCTCCCGGCGCAGGCGAGCCATCCTGCAACTCTTTGCCGTTCGCGGAGTGTAAGCCACTCAGACGATTTCCTTTGGCACTGAGCTTAACGGCACCAAAGTGGTTTCCCGTGGGAAAAATGATCGCCAGGTTCTCGTTACCCGCGCGACGAGTAAACTCGCAATCGATTTCGTAACTTCCTTCGACGGCGACGGGAAACATTAACATGGCATCGTCCGAAGCTTCACAGCCGACGGTATCGCCGCGTTGCTCCCAGTGGCCGCGAAGAACGTGATCGGGAAGTTTTACCATCTCTAACAAATCCACCGATCGGCCGGTCGGTAGTTCTTCGGATTTCTTGAGTTCAGCGAGTTCGGTGGCTTCCGCGTACTCCTCTCCCCATTCCAAGGCGACGTGCAGACGGGGTGCGCCTGGTGGGGTGTCGTGATAGCCCGCTTCGGCTTGACCGGTGAAGAGTGCGAGTCGTAAGTCGCCGGCACGGAGTTGCGGTTGTCCGCGATGCCAATTGAAGTATTGCAACGGCCGATTTCGCTCGTCACGCCAAACTTTCTCTCCCTGTCGACGCCAACCGCTAAGCCAGTATTTCCGACCTGGGCTTTTCTGCACCCAATGTTGAAATTCTGCGTCGGTCGAAATTGTCAGCATTCTCGCGTTCCATTTCCGAGCCATGGCGTTGGCTTGGGCCAAACTGAGTTCGTCTTTGGAAACGTAGTAATACTTCCCGTTCCACTCTTCGCATTCCGATCGGATTTCCTTCGGCGGCGCATCGGCGGCAGCGGTGATTGGGTTCTGGAAATCGTCGCCAAGCGGGTACGCTTCGCCAGCGTCGCGGATGACGGTTAGTTCCCATTTGTGGATATCGACCACCGAATGACCAACCCGCACGCCAAGAGCATCAACGCAAGGCAACACAAATTTGGGATCATCGGTGATGGCGGTCGTGGAGCCTTTCCACAGAACCAATCGTTGCCCATCGAGAGTCGCGTTGACGGCGACGGTATTCGGACTGCGATCAACTCTCACGTGAAGTCGGTGTCGACGACCGTTTTCGATCGAATTCGGTTTGACAGATGCCCCGGACGACTCCGGCAGATCTTTCAACGATTTACCATCAACTTTCGACAGTCCGCCAACGCTGCCGTTGAAACCACTGACGACGACACTCCCCGGTTGCTCACCCATCGGGCCGATGAGCGAAATGCCATCGTTCTGAGTGCGGCGGGTGAATTCCAGGTCGACTTCATAACTGCCGGACACCGCAACGGGTGCCATTAGCGTCGCATCGACGGATTCATCGCAACCCACTCCGTGACCTTGTCGTTCCCAGTGCCCACGATAAACGTGTTTCGACAAGTCCACCATTTGAAGCAAGTCGATGGGTCGACCTTCCGGCAACGGGTCGGAATTCGCCGCGTTCACAAATTTGGTGGATTTCGATGTTGTGGAAGATGAATCTCGCGGCGGTGCGAGGGCGAGTTGCTCGTCCGGATTTGATTGCGATTTCGGGCGGTTTTGCGAACCCGAACCCGAATCGAGATCGGGATCCCCGACTTGGACGATGTCGGTTTGCGATGGTGTATTGATCGAGGCGGGCTCGTTCGCCGCATGACCGACGACTTCAGACGCCCGATTGTCGGTCGATCGTGGAGATTCGTCAGGAACATCTCGACTGAACAGCACAAGGGACAAGAGTAACGCGACCAAGATTCCACTAGCTCCCAGTAACCAAGGTTTGAGGTTTCGCCGCCCGCGGTCGGTTGCGTCATTCGCAGCGAAGGTGGGCAGGACGGGTTTGTGATCGGGGGGTGTGCGGTTGATGATTGTTGTGGCGAACGCGAAGTCCTTCGAGTCAGTCCCGGTTTGGGTCTCGGTCGCCGAACCGCCTCTGAGATAATCGGTCAACGCGTTCGCGACGGACTTCATATCGGGATACCGATCTTCGCCGCGTTTGGCCATCATCTTGAGACAGATTTGCTGCAGTTCGGGATCGAGTTCGGAACATTCCGGATGAGAAAAGTCCGGCGTGGCATTTAAAATCTGACTGAAGACCGACATCGGTGGCCCGGCAAAAGGGATCTGGCCGACCAGCATTTCATACGAGACCACGCCCAAACTGTAGATATCACTTTGCGGCCCGACAGCAGACGGGTCTCCCGAGACTTGCTCGGGAGACATGTAAGCCGGTGTGCCGAGAATGGCACCGGCTTGGGTGAGGCGGGTAGCGTTTTCGCGATTCTCGATCGCGGGCAAATCTTCCGGCGTGATCGACGACTCGTTGGCTTGCATCGCCAGACCGAAATCCATGATGACCGGTTCTTTCTCGGAATCGATCATGATGTTCGCCGGTTTGAGATCGCGATGCACGATGCCCTTCTCATGAGCGCTCGCCATCGCCAAAGCGAGTTTGCGGATGACCACAGCCACCGCTCGCTGTGAAAGCGTTCGTTGGTTTTCGATGTAATCCGATAACGGACGCCCCGCCACAAATCCCATTGCGATGAAGTCGACACCGTCGATGGTGCCCACATCGAAAACCGGGCAAATGTTGCGGTGTAGCAAGATGGCCGCCGATTGGGCCTCCCGCAGGAAACGTTGTCGGGCACGTTCGGTGCGGTCGCGTTTCGACTTCGGGATTTTCAAGGCCACCGGCCGCTTCAGGGTTTGATCGAACGCCCGATAGACACTGCCCATCGCACCTTCGCCCAGCAGTTCCTCGATGCGATACCGCCCAAACGGAACTACCCCGGCGAGTTGCTGCGGCGTCAGAGTACCGGTTCCCGCGGATGTTTTCATGGGCTATGATCGCTCGTCAGATCCTGTCAGGGCGACGCTTGGTTTTCATGTTATCTAAGCACCTGACGCTGTGCATTTCAACATCGGTTGGCCCCAATATGCCTGTGGCGACTCGGAAACCAATTGTGATTTTATCGCATGGATGTGTATCTTTGTATCCTATTATTCGACAGTAAGGCTTGTGCCTTGACTCTCGTCTCTCCGCCGACGATGTTGCTGAAGGAACTTGATGAAATACACGACGGAAAATCACATGAATTCGGCTCTTCCCGGTTTGGTCCCGACAGCTCGACAGACTCTTGCGACGGTGGTGGCTCACGAGCCGATGGCGAAAGATACGTATCGGTTGCGGATTCAGTGTCCGGAGATCGCCGGGCAGATTGTGCCGGGGCAGTTTTTTATGGTGCATGCCCCCGGTCGCACCGATCCGCTGCTTGGCCGACCGTTTGCGTTGTTCGACGTCTACGAGAAAGACGGCCAACCGATGGGCGTCGATTTCGGGTATGTCGTGGTCGGGAAACTCACCTCACTAATGGCCGACTGGAAACCCGGCCAACCGGTCGAATTGTGGGGGCCGCTCGGTAATGGATTTCCCACGCCGGATTGCGAAAGCCTGCTGTGCGTGGCGGGTGGAATCGGGCAAACGCCGTTCTTGGCAGTTGTGCGAGAGGCATTGGGACTGAAAAAGTACGGCGGCAGCGATCGGGAGTTGTCGCTACTGCCTCGACAAGTCGGCATGTATTACGGTGTGCGGTCAGCGGATTATCTAGCCGGTGTGAAAGACTTCACAATCGACGGCTTGGAACTGCGATTGGCAACCGATGACGGCTCGGCCGGGCATCACGGGTTCGTCACGGATCTTCTGAAAGAAGCTCTCACGTCGAACGATCCGCCCGATCGTGTGTACTGTTGCGGACCAGAGCCAATGATGGCCGCCACCGCAAAATTGTGCGCTGAGTATAGCGTTCCATGCTGGTTATCGTTGGAAACCCCGATGGCATGTGGGTTTGGAGCATGCTTTAGTTGCGTCACGCGTGTGAAGCAAGATGACGGTAGCTGGGATTATCGCCGAACCTGTGTCGAGGGGCCTGTTTTTCCCGCCGAAAGTTTGTATCTTGAAGAAAACTGATCAACAACCGTTGATCGATGTTTCGCGCTCCCATTTTCCGTTGCATGGAACTTTCGACGTAATGCCTGCCTGCTATTCTCTCCGTTGCTCGCTTCCCACCTTGTGGGGTTTCCTCATCGTTTTGTTGTCTTCGTCGCTGAGTTTTGCGGACGAAGATTTGGCGTCCGAGATGAAACGCTTGCCCGCTGTCGAGGCGGAAGATGCGTTGGATACGTTTCACGTCGAGAACGGTTTCAAACTGGAACTCGTCGCGTCTGAGCCAATGGTTGCCGACCCGGTGGATGCGTGTTTCGACGAACACGGTTGGATGTACGTCGCCGAGATGCACGGTTATCCATACTCGGAAGAAAAACGTCAGCAATGTCCGAAAGGTCTCGGCAAACGCAATGCCGGCACGGTTCGCTTGCTGAAAGACACCGACGGTGACGGCGTGATGGACAAAAGCACGATCTTCGCCGAGGGCATCAGTTGGCCCCAGTCGGTGTGTTGTTACAACGGCGGCGTGTTCGTGTTGGCTCCGCCGAACTTGTACTACTTCGAAGATTCCGATGGCGACGACATCGCCGATGTGCAAGAAGTTGTGTACTCCGGTTTCCAACGCACGAACGTGCAAGCTCTTGCGAACAACATGAAATGGGGGCTGGATCATCACATTTGGGCGGCGGGCGGTCGTAGCGGTGCGAACCTGATGCATCGCGGCGAGAAACTGTTCACACTCGGTGCTCGGGATTTTCGGTTCGACCCAAAGACCGAAGAATTGTCGGCCGTCACCGGTGGCGGACAGTTCGGGCATTCGTTCGACGACTTCGGCAACCGTTTCATCTGCAGTAATAGCAACCATATTCAGCACATCGTGACGGAAGTTTCCTACCTGGAACGCAATCCGCTATTGAGTGCCTCGGGTTCGGTCCGCACGATCGCGAAAGAAGGTCCAGCGGCTCCCGTGTTCCGTCGCAGTCCTGCAGAGCCATGGCGGATCGTGCGAACACGTCGACGAGCCGCCGATCCGAAATTCGCCAATCGCGTGGCAGCGACCGAACTTGTGCCGACCGGGTTCTTCACGTCTGCAACCGGCGTGACGATTTACCGTGGTGGTGCGTACCCGGAAGATCATCGAGGCAACGCGTTCATCGGAGATGTCGGCGGCAACCTGATTCATCGCAAAACGCTCACTGAGAACGGCGTGAGTTTCATCGCCACGCGTGCGGATCAGAATACGGAATTCATCACCTCGACCGACACCTGGTTCCGCCCGGTCAACTTTGTGAACGCTCCTGATGGCACACTGTATGTACTCGATATGTACCGCGAAACGATCGAACACCCCTACTCCATCCCGGAAGACATCAAAGCGTTTCTCGACTTGGAAAGCGGACACGATCGCGGCCGGATTTACCGGATTACTCCGCCAAATTGGAAGCGGACGGCTCCCAAGGATCTGAGCAAATTGTCCCTGTCGGAATTGGTAGCCGAGTTGGCCTCTGGCAACAGTTGGAACCGCGAAACCGCCGCTCGGTTGTTATGGCAACAAGCGGATGACTCGACCAAATCCGAAATCGCCACACTGCTGAAGACTCAATTCTCGAAGACCGAAAACCCCGCCGGTCGTGTGCAGATTCTCGCCACGTTGGACCGCATTGGTGGTGCCGATGCTACGATGTTGAAGGAATCTCTAGGCGACGCACACCCTGCCGTTCGCGAATACGCCACAAAAATCGCGACCGCCGACGTACTCACCGCCGAGACTATTTCGAAATTGATGACGGACGATTCCGTGCGTGTCCGGCGACAACTCGCGTTCACGTTGGGTGATGTCGATTCGTTGGCGGCTTCGGCTGGTTTGTTGGCGTTAATGGCCGCGAAAGACAGTGGCGAAGTTTCCCAAGCGGTCCTGTCATCTGTCCCGATGCACGCCGACGCGATGCTCGATCTGCTGATGAATGCAGCCCAAGACCACAAAGCCAAGGTGCTCGGTCAATCGCTCAATCCGGCTGCACTGTTGCCGAAGGTCATGCAAACTGCGACTTCCCTCGACGACAATGCCGGCACTTTGAAATGGCTTTCCCGGGTGACGAACTGGAAACCGGAGAACGCCGACGATCGCGGATTGCAACGCCGTACTCTTGTCGCGATTGCAACCGGTTTGGGACAGCGTCGGCAAACCCTGGCGAAGTTGCTGGAATCCGATGCCGCCACCGCCGACGTGCGAACCGCCGTCGAGACCCTGTTCACTGAAGCTGCCGCTACCACACGCGATACCAATGCCCCGATGACCGAACGTCTCGCAGCCACGGAACTGCTTGGTCTGTCAGCGACCAAAAACGCTCGCAAGGCGTTGAACTCGCTGCTCAGTCCCGCGACGCCGCAAAGTTTGCAACGGGTGGCGATTCAGTCGCTCGTGCAACATCAGAATGAAGATTCGACAGCGGCGGTGTTGAAACACTGGGACGGTCTCAGCCCGAGCGTCCGCGAATTGGCGGTGACGGAGTTCCTCTCACAAACGGACGCCACCATCGCACTGATGAAGGCTGTCGAAGAAAGTGACATTGCCCGCACCGATCTCTCACGGACGCAACAAGAAGCCCTGCGGAATCATCCCGCAAAACCGGTTCGCGAGTTGGCGGCTCGTTTGTTGAAAGCCGAACCGACTGGCGATCGCGACAAAGTCATCGCTGATTGGCAAGGTGTGGTCGACTTGGCCAGCAATGCCAAAGCCGGTCGCGAAGTGTACATGAAACGCTGCTCGCAATGTCACCGAGCCGACGGAGCCGGCCATAACGTCGGCCCTGATTTGATCTCGATCAAGAACAAATCTCTCGATGACTTGCTGATTGCGATTCTCGACCCGAACCGGGAACGTCAACCGAACTACACGTCGTACAATCTCGTGACTGTCGACGGGCGCGTGTTCGCCGGGATCGTAGTTGCAGAAACCGCCACCGCAATTACGTTGCGTCAGCCCGAAGGCAAGGAAGTCACCGTGCGACGCGAAGACATCGACTTGCTCAAATCCAGTGGCAAATCGCTGATGCCCGAAGGCTTGGAGAAGGACATCACGGAGCAGCAACTTGCTGACGTGTTGGCGTTCATCAAGTCATTGCAGGACACCGGTTCGGCGAGCGAGTGACGATGGGATAAGGAGTCGCGATGCACGGTTTGCAATCGCACGATGGAAACCGGCGGATTGATTGGGGGCAAACGTCCGAAGATTATGCGGTCTATCGCCCCGGTCCGCCGCCGAGTTTTTTCGTACGGTTGGCTGCGTTCGGAGTCGGGTTGGCTGGGCAAACCATGCTCGATTTAGGCACCGGCACCGGTGTGCTCGCGCGTCAGTTCGCCCATCAAGGAGCGACCGTTTCCGGCATCGACATTTCTGCCGAGCAAATCGAATCAGCAAATCGCTTGGCTGATGCGGAAAACTTGAATGTGGATTTTCACGTTGGACCGGCGGAGTCACTACCATGGACCGAGCCGACGTTTGACATCGTGACTGCGAACCAATGTTGGTTGTACTTTGACAAAGATCGGGTCATTGAAGAACTTCGCCGCGTGTTGAAACCGGGTGGATGTTTGGTGACCTCGCACTTCAGTTGGTTGCCGAGATTAGATGAGATCGCTCGCCGAAGTGAAGAGCTGGTCCTGCAGTTCAACCCCGAGTGGTCCGCGAGTGACTGGCCGGGTGTGATTCCAACGTGCCCGAGTTGGGCAGCCGAGCATTTCAACGTCTCGGCGATGTTCTATTACGACGAAGACATCCCGTTCACCCGCGAAAGTTGGCGAGGAAGAATTCGTGCGTGTCGCGGGATCGGTGCCACACTTTCGCCCGCAGAAGTCGTCGCCTTCGATGCCGCACACGAGGAACTACTCCAGCAAACAGTGCCGGAGTCGTTCACAATTCGACATCGGTTAGACGCACACGTTTTGACGTTCAAGACCTGATAACACCAGATCGAATCGACTATGAAGTTCGTCAATCCATTGGTAATTGCAGTCGTTCTTTGTTTGAGCGGTGTGGACGTGAGTGCCGCCGAGCAAACGGTATCCGAACGACTGCTCCAGAAATGGGCGGCGACTTGGAAAACTTCGAACGTCGACCAGATGATGCAATTTTATGACGAGGGAAACGATACGGTAGCGATTGAGTCGCTCGGTCATGTTCGTCAGGGTTCAAAAGAGATCCGGAACATGTATGAGGGTGCGTTTGACGAACTCCGTTTTGATCGCGTTACGCTCACTTTTATTGCACAGGGACATCAGGGAACTGTCGCCTGGGCGACGTGCCGCTATCGAGCGGAAATTCGTCTCAAAGCTACGCAGGCGAAATTCGTTCTGCAATCTCGAGGAACGTTCATCCTGCGGAAGGACGGCGAGACCTGGAAGATCGCCACAGAGCATTTTTCGACCATTCCTCGTGTACCCCGCGTGCAACCCGCCAACTGAGAGATCAGCGTTTCGTCAAGTAAAGGTGGACTTTCAGAATCAGCACGCAACTTGGGCCGTGCGTGATTTCGCCGGACATCACTTGTTCGACGGCTTCGGCGAGTGGCAGCTTCACGCGGCGGATGACTTCAGTGCCTTCAGGGGATGGGTCGACGAACTTAAGCCCCTGGGCCAAGTACAGATCGGTTGGTGAGACGAGACACGAAGTGAGCGGGTCGATCGTGCCGAGTTTCGTGAACCGTTCGGCGACGATGCCGATTTCTTCTTGCAGTTCGCGGACGGCGGTCTGTTGGGTATCTTCGTTGGGTTCGCTGCCACCGCTAACGCCTTCGAGCGTGTCGCGACCGACGGCGTAGTGGAACTCTTCGGTGAGGTACGCGTTCTGATCGTCATCCACCGCCAGCACACACACGCCAGGTTTGACAGTCACGACGGTATACGTGCCTGGCTCGCCATCGGGACGAATCACGTCATCCTGCCGGAGCGTTACCCAGGGATCGGCGTGCACGGGGCGTTG
Source organism: Thalassoroseus sp. (assembly GCF_984380535.1). Taxonomy (NCBI): domain Bacteria; kingdom Pseudomonadati; phylum Planctomycetota; class Planctomycetia; order Planctomycetales; family Planctomycetaceae; genus Thalassoroseus; species Thalassoroseus sp. Next base: position 40,285 of record NZ_CFHRBF010000005.1, on the reverse strand, counting down.
TTGCAAAATCTTCCACGGGCCGTGTTGAATCATGGTCAGTTGTTAGTTGTCCGTTGTGGGTGGTGTGACTGCTGGGAACCGCGCCGGCGTCTTGGGTTTGGGCTCTTCGTCGGTTTGCGGTGTTTTCTGTTTCGGCGGCTCGGTTTCATCGATGAACCGATTCAAGATGCTGAGGTATCCGTTGAGAGCGGCTCCGTCAGGGCCGAGGTCTTTCTGCAAATCTTTCAGCATATCGCGTGACGTGATGGCATCTTTGCGGAGATCACCGAGGTTCTTGCGACCGGTCATCAATCCGCCCACCATATCGTTGAAGTACGCCTGAGCTTCCGGAGCGGCGAGCAACGGAAACGCTTGCTGCACGTCTTGCAAATCTTTGGGATCGATCGTGCCACCGCCCTGAAGTTGTTGGACGATATCGTTCGGCGATGGTCCATTCACACCAGGAACGGCACGCCCGGTGAGTTGGCCGATGATGTCTTCCGGCGATTTCGCAGCCGCCTGCGGTTGCTGACGGATAGCGGGTGCCGTTTGAACGGGCGGTTTCACATCTCCCAGGTAAATGGTGCCGACTTTGTTTCGCGGAATGACGATCTCCCCGAGCACCTCACTTTTCAGCGTGAGTGATTTCGCGGTGAGGGAAACCACATTGCCGGTGATACGGTCACCATTGACGAGTTGCACTTCCTCGGCACTTGCGACGGCGACGGCGATCAGACTCAGTGCACTCATGCCGACGTGAGTTGTCCAACGTGTGAATTGGTGCATTGGTTTCCTCCTGTGAATGAATGGCCCGTCTCGCTTCAATCTACGAAGACTCGCGTCGGCTGTCGATGGTTTCGATGAAGACGGAATGAACGGAATCGACGCACCGGTCCATTCGTCTTCGAATTGCTCGCGTTGTGAAAAATCAACATGAACGGTGGCATGTTTGAAGTGGGAAACATGATTGTTCAAAACTTCGAACGTTGCATCTCGGCATCGACTATCGTAACGCACGCTGAACAAACGAGTTGCGCCGGACGTTCAATATTTTTCCAATTGGCTGTCGGTCTCCGGTCCGGGCTTTGCATTTGTGGACTGTTGTCTTCGGTTGTCCTGGGGACCCACGGAAAAATGTCCGCGGATCCTTCGGGATTGCAATCTTCTAACGACAGACACGGGGAGACAGCAGCCAATGGCTTCACGCCGCAAAAAGCGAATGACAATTCACCTGTGGAATGAGACGACCGTGCTTGATCTCGGCCAAATCGAGATTTGGGACGGAGCGGATTTGGCACTGCTGCGCGACACGCTATCCGAACAAATTCATGTCGAAGGCGCGAAACGGTTGGGCGTCAACATGGAGTTTGTGAAATATATCCCCAGTGGCTTCTTCGGCATGCTCTACGATTGGCAGGAAAAGGGCATCGAAATTCGCCTGTACTCGCCACAGCCGAATGTCGCCGAGATGCTGTGGTTCCGTCAGTTCTTCAACCAAACCGACGACGGAAGCTACTTGCTGCAACGCGAACCCAAGGAAGACATGGTGGCTTCCGAACCGGTTGCCGAACCGGCGGATGAATGGTCGGACCTCAGCGATTGGGAAGAGATGTACGGCCGAACGCTCAGTCGCAGTAGCCGATGATGAGAGAATATTCGAAACGCGACCAATCGATTGTGGCCTCGATTCCTGCGTGACTGAGAATAGAGAATGTCGAAGACGTGTGGCGTTTTATTTGGGATCTTCGCCACCGGTTTTTGGTCGTGAGGCGTGGAGGATCATGGCCAATCGACGGATGACTTCCGCAGCGGTCTTGCGAGGCAACTTTGGCATTTGCGTGGCTTTCTCCGCCTGTTCGAGAAGCCGTTCTACCTTGGCGACCGGGCGGTTCAACCGACGGGCAATGGGTTCGAGCACACGGTCTTCATGGCCGTGGAGCGTTGCAAGTTTGAGTTCCTGACGCAGATGGCTGAGGTACGCTTCAACCATCCGCCCGGAACTGCGAGCTTTCCATGCGTGACTGCCCACGGTATCGGTGTGGTCGACAAGATTTCGCCGAACCGCTGCTGGTTCCGGGGCAATGGGACCAAACCGCCGATTCCGCCACCAAGCGAATAACAGCACCAACACAAACGCTTGGATCGTCACCGAACGCAACGGCGGTTCCAACAAAAGCCCCACGACTTTCGGTGTGCTGCTGGCGTTCAAAGATTCATCGATCGCCACCCGTTTGATCGGATGGGAATTGACGGCGTTGTAGTCGTGTCGGTCGGTTTTCAACACCGCGAACGCCAAAATCGGGTTGTCGACCCAGGCGAGCGATTGGTTCCAGAACAGAAAATCGGTGGCGACCAAAATCACTTGGCCCCGTCCGACTTCCTGCACAACCGCTTGTTTGTAGCCGCCATATTCCACGAGCGCCTGTGAATTGGGCGCGTCGATGAACGCCGACGATTCCCAGTACAAATCGCCGAATTCTAGAAGACTCGTGTGGACGACTCCGGTGGTGTCTTCATAACGGTCGGCAGCGGTCGCATCTTCGAGCGGTCTGACGTGCATGTCGAGTGTGGGAATCGACAACTCCGGCAAATCATCGCGGGCAGCGACCAGCAATGTACCGCCTTCGCGGGTCCAACTCAGCAAGGCGTTCCATTCTTCCGACGAAAGTTCCCGGCCCGGTCCCAACAAGGCCAACAGCGAACCGCGGGGATTGTCGGTCATGTCTTTGCGGTTGGTGAGCGGCGAGAACGTGCGTTTCACTCGCCAACCAAGTTTCTCGCCTTCCTCCCGTAGCAGTCGATAGAACGCGAGTTTGCCCTCGGCTTTCGTACTGTAGCTGTCGTAGTCGGAACCGGGTGAGAAATTCGGAAACCAAAAATGCATGCTCGCGACCGCCAACACCGCCGCCAACCATAGCCAGGAACTACGGGGGAAAGATCGGGTTGTCGTGGACGAAGTGGGCATGGTGGGATGGTTGTCAGTTGTCAGTTGTCAGTTGTGGGTTGTGGGTTGTGGGTTGTGGCTTGTGGGTTGTGGGTTGTGGGTTGTGGGTTGTGGGTTGTGGGTTGTGGGTTGTGG
>NZ_CFHRBF010000005.1:0-37127 GCF_984380535.1 Thalassoroseus sp. | reverse complement strand
TTGTGGGTTGTGGGTTGTGGGTTGTGGGTTGTGGGTTGTGGGTTGTGGGTTGTGGGTTGTGGGTTGTGGCTTGTGGGTTGTGGCTTGTTTCTAACTTCCGTTTTTATCCTTCGCCCTTTAAGACCGCTTCGTAGCCGCCGAGGGATTGTTCGAATTGGGCACGGGTGGGTTCACGACGTCCGAAGCTGACGGGTTCGAAGACGCGCACGATGGAGCGGAATGCTTGGTATTCGGTTTTGTATTGACGGAGTGCACGAAGGTAATCGCGAATCGTCAAACCGCGTCGGTAGCGGATACGATTCGTGCGTTCGATACGGCTCATGGCTCCCATGGCGAGCTGGGCAATTGCGTCCCGATAGTTGCCAATCGCAGCCAACTCCCGAGCCTTGGCGATATACACATCGGGCGGATGTTCGCCGGGGGCATTTTCCGGTTCGTTGGCATTCGAAGGTAAGTCGCCGTCGGGGAGTTCTTCACGTTCGAGTTTGGTTGGCAGTTCGAAGTCCTTGATCGCTTTGATGATCAGCCACAGAATCAGTCCAATGACAATTCCGAGAATCGCGTAGGCTAACAGGTGAAACAATCCTGCGATGAACCCGGCAAAGGAATTCGCTGCGGGTGAAGTGACCGTGGAGTCCTCGTCAGGCTCACTGCGTTCGACAGGTTGCTCGCGTGGCGGCGGATTCTCGTCGGGTGGATTGTTTTGTCGGACGGGCGGCAGCGGTTCGTTGTTCCGAGGCGGATTTGGATTGTTGCCGTTGGCGTTGTTGGCTCCGTTCTCGCCGCCGTTCTGGTTACGGTTGTTGGGATCGTTGCCTGCACCGGCGGGGTTTCCGTTCGGGTTTTCCGCATCGTTGTTGAGTTCGCCGTTGGCACCGACGTTTTCGCCGATGTTCTCGCCGGGGCGATTCTCAGCGTCGCCGTCTTCCGGGTTGCCGTTGTTGCCTGGGCGGTTGTTGTCGGCGTTGTCGCCCGGTTGGCCATCTTCTCCGAAGTTGCGGTCGCCGGGGTTGGGGATGTTGTTGTCGACTTCCGGAAAGTCATCACGGCCTGGATTCTCTCCAGGGTTGTTGCCCGGACCATCCGGTTCGCGACCGGCTTGGTTGTCTCCGTCGAATGGCTGATTGCGGGCTCTGTTATCATTGGGTTTGTCGCCGGGTTGTCCGTCCCCACCGAATTCGTTCGCGGGGTTTCGACCGGGTCCTGGTAAACGCTGTCGACCGTTCGGATTTTGGGCATCACCTTGCGACTCCGCGCGATTGCCACCGGAACCGGTTCGCATGCGAAATCGAGTCGTGCCACTGCCCGACCCAATTGATTGTCGACCTGCACCGCCCGTCGAGCGTTGCAACCGTTCGAAGTTTTGGAACTCGGGTGACGATAAAATTTCCTCAGCGGTCCGACGAACACGCCGTGCTTGCGGGGCGTCATCGGCGAGCGTTTCGCTCACGCCGAATGACAAGCCAATCACGAAGATCATTTTTTGGAAGAATTTGGATCGGTCCGACATTGTGATTGTCCCAAACGCGACGGTCGACGAGTCTCTCCATTGTACTCGCCGACTTCTCAGCGAGCGAGACCTTGTGTACGAAGACGCTGGCTTTCTTCGGCCATCCGAAACTGTAAGTCCCAACAATCTCGTCGCACACGGATGTCGAGATAGGTGAACAACCACGCCATCCGCGCCAATGGCCAAGTCAGGAGGGCGGTGGCGGTGAGCGTCGTTAACACCAGCGGATCGGTCTGTAGCAATTCGACGGCCCGTTCGCCGGAGAAAGCATCGGTGAAGGCTCGTCCGAAAAAGATCGGCACTTGAAACAGAAGCGTGATCGCCGCGTCCATTGTTACGAAGGCAAGTGCGGTGAGCCCCATCCAAAAGGCGTTGGTCCAAAATGCGCGGGCCACAAGATCCGCTCCCTCGCTGCGGATGATTTTCTTGACGTGCGTGGCTTGCCAATGAGGATCGATGCGACCCAGACACGTGCGTTCGAAGGTGAATCCCGTGCGGATCAACACCCACGCTCCCGGCCAAATGCACAGCACTAAACCCAGCAGAATCACCCAACTCTCCGGCGGAAACAAAACCAATGCCGGTCCGATGGCCGCCAAACTTCGGACCGTCAAGCCAAGATAAAACGCCCGGGCCATGCTCCAACTTAGATGCTGATACCGTCCCACGGTGATGCTCGATTGCACCAACAATGCCACACCCGCGATGCAAAACCCCGCTGCCACTCCGACACGTTGCAGACTGACCGTTAGTCCGAAGGCGTCGCCCATGTTGCGAACGAGCAGACCCCCGCCGATACCTAAGATAACGAGCACCAATGTGGCTCCGAACAGTCCGCGTGACGATCGTCGGTCGTCGGGTGTGGCTTCATCCGATTGGGGAAACAACCGGGGAATCGCGTCGTTCACCACAAGCACGCTCAGTGCCAAGCTCGAAAAGTACACGGTGGCGATTGCGAATCGCCAATCGAGTTCCCACCACCGTGTCAGAAGGTAAACCAGCAATGCCGCCGGCAACGCGACCAACATCCACATCCCAAACAGCACCGGATAATTCCGGCCAAAATACACCACCGCCAAATCGAGACAATTCGATGTGGTGCGTGGGATCAAGGCGATGGTCGGTTTGGGGGGCATTGTTATTCAGGGGACAGAAGTCACAGGTCACAAATCAGTATGGCAGTTGTCGCTCTCAAACGCTCTGCTCTGCATCGTTTTTATGGTTGAAACTCCTTGATGAAGTTACGGTCGATGGCGTCTTTCCACTTCCACATCCAGCGGTGATGGAAGGAAAAGATGCCCCACTCCATAATGGCTTTGCCGTCACCGGTGTTGAGCAACCGCAGGTAGTTCGATTGCGGTTCGTAGGGCAGCGGCGGAAGTTTGCGGGCGAGTCGTTGCAGGTTTTCCCAGAGCACCGGCCCCTCGCGGACCGCAAACACGCCAGCTTTGGGGATCGGATCGTTCACCCGCGTTGCGGTATCGCCCACAACAAACACCGGTCGCCCGGAGATCGTTTGCTGCGTCGTTTCCACCGCCAGAAACCCGTCATCCGCTTTCGGCAAATTGACATGCTGCAACACTGGTGGGGGAGCGGCGGCAACGGTCCACAACACCAAATCGACCGGACGCTGCGAACCGTCCGCGAACTCCAACTGCCCGTCGGTGTAGTTCGTCACCCGATGATTCAGCAGAACGTGAATTCTCTTCTTGTTCAGTGTTCGCATGGCGTATCGCACGGTTCGCGAGCGAAAGCCGGTGAGAATCTGCTCTTCGGCGTCGATGAGCGTCAGTTCGGCGTCGATTGCACGGGAATCAAGAAGCGCATCCAAGCAGCACGCGACTTCGAACCCAGCGGCTCCGGCTCCCACGATTGCTACTCGCAACGCCGGGGCGTCGTCGCCCTGCCCGCTGTCTTCGGTGAGTTGATCTTCCAGACGGTCGAGAAAGGTTTGCATCGGTTTAATCGAAATGATTTCCGAATGCTCTCGCCACAATTCTTGACCGGCGGGCACCGAACCGATCCCGATCGATGCAATGTGATAAGATAGGGGTGGTCGGTCCGGGAACATTACCTGAGAGGTGTCCGCATCGAAACCGGACATCGGCGAGGTGATTAAATTGACTCCGCAGCGTTCCGTGAGTTGGCGGAGATCGATTTTCATGTCGGCATCGTCATATTGCCCGGCGAGAACTCCGGGTAACATGCCACTGTAAGTGGAGAAGGTGAAGGACGAAACCAGTGTCAATTCGGTTCGCGGGATCGGATTCGTCCGCCAAGCATCGACAATATGCAAATGCGTGTGGCCTCCGCCGATCAGAACGATCTGCCGGGCGGCGGGTGATTCACTCATGCGGTCCACGGCTCAAGGTGTGATGACGGACAGAGTTATGTGGCAACATCGTAGCCCGTTGAGGCTCGAAGTTCAAAACGAAGAGATATCAGCCAGTGTTAATGTGTTCAATTTCTCCGAACGCAGATTGCAGCAGATTTCCTGAACAGCTAAGATACCGCTGGTTGAGGGAGCGACGTGGGATGCACCAAGCGACTCAACCACGTCGCCGATTTCAAAAGAAATGGCCGGAAGACAAAGAGGCGACCGATAGGGGATGTCCGGCTGGCGCGTCGGAGTCTTGCTCGGCAGTCTGGATGTAGGGAGACACACCGATGCGGGTCTGGCCGGGGCGGCCCTCACCTTTGGGGGCAACATACGACGGACAAGGCGTAAATTTCGCGGTTTTCTCGGAACACGCTACACGCGTCGAACTTTGCTTGTTCGATTCCGTCTCTTCACAACGCGAAAGCCATTGTATTCCATTGGCTGAGCAAACCGATATTGTCTGGCACGGCTATTTGCCGGACGTCAAACCGGGGCAATTGTACGGATATCGCGTACATGGTCCGTATGCGCCCGCACATGGGCATCGGTTCAACGCCAACAAAATCGTGTTGGACCCGTACGCGAAAGCGATCGGTCGCGATATCCGTTGGTCTGACAAGATGTTCGGTTATCGAATTGGTGACCCCGCTGGAGATTTGTCGTTCGACGACCGCGACAATGCCGATTGCGCCCCGTTGGGTGTGGTGACGAATCCCAAATTCCGCTGGGGTAAAGACAAACCGCTCCGCACACCCTGGCATCGGACGATCATTTACGAAGCCCATGTCCGGGGGATGACGATGCGACATCCCGAAGTGCCCGAACATCTTCGCGGTACTTATGCAGGGTTGGCGACGAAACCGATCATCAAGTATCTCAAAGATTTAGGTGTCACGGCTGTCGAGTTGATGCCGGTGCATCATTGCGTGAACGATCGGCATTTGGTCGAGAACGGTCTGAGTAACTACTGGGGTTACAACACGATGTCGTTCTTTGCACCGGAACAACGGTTCTCCTCGTCGAAGTCGCCCCGGAACGCGATCCGGGAATTCAAGTCGATGGTCAAAAAGTTGCATGCGGCGGGAATCGAGGTGATTCTCGACGTCGTGTACAACCACACCGGCGAGGGCAACCACAACGGACCGACGATCTCGCTGCGTGGCCTGGACAATGCCAGTTATTACCGCACCGTGCCTGGCAACGAGCGGTACTATATGGACTACACCGGTTGCGGCAACACGCTGAATATGCAATCGCCACGCGTGCTACAACTCATCATGGATAGCCTGCGGTATTGGGTGCTCGACATGCACGTCGACGGGTTCCGCTTCGACTTATGTAGTGCCCTCGCGCGGGAATTGCACGAAGTCGACAAACTCGGTGCGTTCTTCGACATCATTCATCAAGACCCGGTGCTTTCGAATGTGAAGCTCATCGCGGAACCGTGGGACTTGGGTGAAGGCGGTTATCAGGTCGGGAACTTCCCCGTTTTGTGGACGGAGTGGAATGGGCGTTACCGGGACACGGTGCGATCGTTCTGGCGTGGCGATGGTCACACGGTCAGCGAGTTCGCGACCCGATTGTGTGGTTCAAGCGATTTGTACGAACACAGCGGTCGTCGACCGTATGCAAGTATCAACTTCGTAACGAGTCACGACGGTTTCAGCCTCAACGATTTGGTTAGCTACAACAACAAACACAATCTCGCCAACCAGCAGAACGGTGAGGACGGCGACAATCACAACATCAGTTGGAATTGTGGGGCCGAAGGACCGACGGACAGAGAAGACATCGTCACGCTACGCACGCGACAGATGCGAAATTTCTTGACGACATTGTTGCTGTCGCAGGGTGTGCCGATGATTCGGATGGGCGATGAATTCGCACATTCACAAGGCGGTAACAACAACGCATATTGTCAGGACAACGAAATCAGTTGGCTCAATTGGGAGCTCACCGAACCACAGAAAGATTTGCTGCAATTCGTCCAGCGTGTGATCAAGTTTTGGCGGGATCAACCGGTGTTCAAACGCCGGCACTTCTTCCAAGGTCGAGAGATTCGCGGCACCGATGCCACGGACATTCAGTGGATTGCACCCGATGGCCGAGAAATGGCCGATCGCGACTGGCACGCTGCAAGTGCCCGATGTCTCGGGTTGCAACTCGATGGCGAAATGATGCACGAAACCGACGAAAAAGGTCGGCCGATCGTTGGTCAAACGATCTTACTACTCATGAACGCTCATCACTACGACGTGAATTTCGTGTTGCCCGCACACGCGGCCGATGAATATTGGCAAGTGGCGATCGACACTCAAGTGCAACGTCCGAAGAAACGGTGGTTGCCGGAAGGGTTCGAGTACCGTCTCGACGGGCGATCGATGGCGGTCTTGGAACTGAAACGGGTCCGTCCGCAAACCCTGGCGAAAGTCGCCAAATGGTTCAAAATCGAAGACAACCCGGAACCGGAAGCGCCGAACCTCCGCGTTGCCCGTGTCGGCGAAGACGACGAAGAAGCAGCGTAATTTCGAGTCGAGGGTGGAGAGTTGTGAGTCGAGCGTAGAAAGTCGAGTTCACTCTCGACTTCCCACTCTCCACCTCTTTATTATCGCTCAAGCACCCAGATGTTGCGGAATCGTAACGGGTTGCCGTGGTTCTGGATGTAGACCGGGCCGGCGTCGGCGTTCTCTTGATTTGGGGCGGCTCGTGTTGGGCCGGGGATTTCAACGTCCTTCTGAATCAACACGCCGTTGTGACGGACGGTCATCATCGCGTTGGCGGTTTTGTTGCCGTCTTCGTCGAACTTCGGAGCGGTGAAGTCGATGTCGTACGTCTGCCAAGTGAGCGGCGGATAGCACATGTTGACGCTGGGATTGCTAACGGTGTAAATCCCGCCGCACTCGTTGTTTTCGCCGGTCAGGCCGAAGGAATCGAGAATCTGCACTTCATAGCGGCCTTGCAGATAGCAACCGGAGTTACTGCGGGCTTGTCCGCGAGCGTGTGGCATATAGGACAAGTAGAATTCCAAGTGGAGCGTGTGATCTTGGAAGGTTTGCTTTGATTGCGTGCCCTGCATAAGCCAACCGTCTTCGGAGACTTTCCCGTTCTTCCAATTCTTGACATCGTCTTTGCCGCCGTAAAGCACGATGGCTCCCTCGGGTGGTTTCTCGCCGAGCGTGGCACTCTTGCGGTGAACTTTCTTCAGCGTGCCCATCACCGTTCCGTTGGGACGCTCGACGACTAATTTGCCGTCGAACAGCACACCGTTCGGACCGTCGCCTTTTGTGAAGACCACTTCGTTGCCGCTGCGGGTCGCTTCGACTTCGACTTTGTTCTCGCCTTCCCAACCGTCTCCGGGCAAACCGCCGGGATAACCGACCGCTCGAAACTTGCCATCACCCAAGGCGATGACTTGCACGCCCAGTTTCACGTCGGCCCCTTCTTCCGCGATCGTTCCGCTGTACTCACCTTGAAAGGCGTAATCTTCGTCGGCTTCCTTCGGGTCGAGAACGGCTTCCTTGTTTGCTGCGAAGGTCGAAAGCGACAAGAACCCGACAAAACACACCGCCAAACACAAACGGTTCAGTAATCGTCCGGAGCGAACAGACATGGGAAATCCTCGGTGAGCGACTGAGTGATCAATGAACCCTCATTCTGCAAGGCCGGGGAAAGGGTTGCAAGCGGAGCACTCGTTTCCTGAGAATGGTTTGCCGTCCAATTGGATATGTGCGAATTCCACAAAACCCGAGCCGCGGCACCCGAGACTTCCGGTTTCAATCACTCCGAGGAACGAGATATGTTGCGATCATCCTTACCATCACTGAATCGCCGTCAATTTCTAGGAACGACTGCCGGGTTGGTCGCTGCCGGTGCGACGGCTGCGCTCGCCGCCGATTCGAACAAGTATCAGTTCAAATGGGCATTGGCTTCCTGCATGTATGGTAAACTGCCACTTGCGGAGATTTTACCGGAAGTCAAGAAGACCGGCAGCGAGGTGCTCGACATCTGGCCGATGCCACATGGCAATCAGCGGGAACAAGTCGAGGAAATGGGGCACGATGCATTTGCGGAGCTCCTCGACCAACACGCGGTGCGATTGGGAGTGCTCACGCATTACCGGCTTGGGCCGTTTCGGTTGAGTGAAGACGCGGCGTTCGCCAAACGATTCGGCGTCAAGCTGATGATCACTGGCGGTTCGGGTCCGAAGAATCTTAAGGGCAAAGAGTTGAAAGCGGCAGTGAAAGAGTTTGTGAAGAAGCTCGAACCGCAACTCAAAACGGCTGAGGAACACGGCTACGCCATCGGCATCGAGAACCACGCCAACAATCTCATTGATTCGCCGGATTCGGTCCGCTGGTTGGCGGAGTTTTCGCCATCTCCGAGTTTGGGGATCGCACTCGCACCGTATCATCTCCCGCAAGACCCGGAGCAATTGGGGAAACTCATCGAGGATCTCGGCGATCGGTTGTTGCACTTTTACGCCTGGGAGCACGGGCACGGCTGCATGACGAAGTTGCCCAAGGAGGAGGAATTGCTACAACTTCCGGCTCGGGGAGAGCTTGAATTCGGACGAATTGTGGCAGCATTGAACGCCATCCAATTCGCCGGTTGGACGGAAATCTTCATGCACCCCGTTCCGCGTGGAATTCCCATTTTGCCAACAGCCTCCGAAGTGACCGCCGAGATTAATCGCAATCGGCGGTTTTTGGCGATGTTGTAAGCGAGTTGGTTCTATTCGCGTTCCCCGGCACTCATTGTGAGGATGGCGGATGAGTCGTTACAGGTGGGAATTTCTGCACAACCGGTAAAGTCGCTGTATTTTCTTGAAGCGGCCCGCGGTGAGCGGTCGATAGTGAGGATAGGCCAATTCGTCCATGATTGGTCTTGTGGTTGATCGAGCGCCGTGGTTGGCGTTCGGTTGGCTCGTTCCGTGAATTCTCGACCGTGAGGGCACGCGATGCGAACCCCGTTGTTTCAGTTGGTGAAACGTACCGGCTTGCTGTTGCTGACTGTTGGTGTCGTCGGCGTTGCGCAAAGCGTTGTTGCGGCTCCAATTTACACCAACAAAACGGAGTTCCGTATCCCGTATCGATTCGATCCCGCGGAGATGCGGCGGATCGGTGCTCAGGAGATTCGGCTCTATCAGTCCGAAGATCAGGGACAAACTTGGCAACTTGCGAAAGCGGTCGATCCGAAAATGGGTCGCTTCGATTACCGTGCCACCCGAGACGGTGAATTCTGGTTCGCGGTCCGGACGCTCGATGCACGCAACCAACTGTATCCGGCGGGTGATATCAACGAAGCCGGTTTGCAAGTCGTGATCGACACCGCCAAGCCCGATTTGGATGTCCATTTGCAAGGCACTCCCGGCGGACGCGTGCAGTTGTCTTGGGAAGCAATCGATTCCAACTTGGATGTTTCCACGTTGAAACTCGAGTTCCTCCAAACCGGCACGATTCAATGGGAAACCGTTCGCGTGCAACCGGCTGCTGCGGGACAAACCTCGTGGACGGCTCCTGAACGCGGCTTCGTCACCGTGCGGGGTTCGATCGCCGACCGAGCGGGCAACGTGCAACAAGTCGAGAAACAAATTCGTTTGGACGTCCCGGTGCAACCGGTCATTCGTCCGCCGCGAAGCCGCCAGGAACCGGAAGGCCCCATCGCGAGCCAACCCGGCAACAATTTGGCGATGGTTCCACCATCGGGAAATTGGGATACGACACCGACCAATCTGATTTCCAGCTCGTCGGCATCGCGACCCGAGATTCTTCAAAATCCGTACACGACCGAAGGCAAACCGCCGCGAGTGACAAAACATACCCGCGTGGTCAACACCCGCCAATTCAACATCGATTATGAATTGGAAGACGTCGGACCATCCGGTGTGGGTGCGGTCGAACTGTTCATCACCGAGAACGATGGCGGACAATGGTTCCGCTACGGTGGTGACCCGGATGCAAAAAGCCCGTTCAACGTGGAAACGCCTCGCGACGGCATCTACGGGTTTGCGATTCGCGTCAAGAGCGGCACCGGCCTCAGCAATCCTCCGCCGCAAGTTGGCGAGAAACCGTCGATGGTTGTCGTCGTCGATCAAACTGCCCCGGAAGTGGTCTTGAGAGGTGCCGAACAGGGTAGCGGCTCGAATTTGATGAAGGTTCGCGTGATGTGGGAAACCACCGACAATCACCCGGCCGATCGACCGATTGCATTGTCGTACGCAACCGATCCCAACGGAATTTGGGAACCGATCTCCGGTTGGATTGAGGACACCGGCGAATACATCTGGGCATTGGCTCCGAACACGCCGACACGGGTTTACCTCCGCGTGACCGCCCGAGATGCGGCCGGCAACCTCAGCAAAGCCGAATCGGAACAACCCTTGATGATCGACCTAAGTCGTCCGTCGGCTCGACTCATCAACGTCGAAGCCACGCGAAAATAAAAGCGGACGGCATCGAAGACATCGATTGTCGAGCAATTCGAACTGTCATCGGATCACAGTTGTAGAAACCAATCGTTTGCCGCACGAAATCGGCAAGCAGGCCGCCGGGAGTCAATCCCCGGCGGCTTTCGGCTTTTTGGGTGATGCAATCAGGGCAATCCGGATAAGCGGTAAAATGCTTTCAGATTGAACTTGCTCCTCGCCGGCGATAAAGTGGAATTCGGAACCAATTGCCGCAACAGACTCCGACACGTTCTTCGCAATAACTCATGCGAGAACTGCGAGTTTCGGCAACTTGGACGGAAATTGCCACAATCGTCCTTTCGAGGAGAAACCTACCATGCCGCGTCGATTTTTGACCGCGCTGGCCATTTGCTTTGCGGTTCTCGCCTCTACGCAAACCGCGTCCGCTCAGTTTTACTGGAATTGGGACTTCGGTTTGGGCGGAATGCGTTATTCCACCGGCTACTCGCCATATTGGTCCGGCTATACGCCGTACAGCTCAGGTTATAATTACACGTCGAGTTATTCACCGTACTGGTCGGGTTATACTCCGTCGTACACATCGTACTACACCCCCAGCTACACGACTTCGTACTACACGCCGGCGACTTCTTACTACGCAAGTAGTTCGTACTACGCACCGACCGCTTCGTGCTGTTCCTCGACGGTTGTGTCCGCACGTCCGTCGGCTTGCTGTTCGACCGGATGTTCCCAGTGCTGTGGAACGGCCGAGAGCGTGATCGCCGGTCGAGTCGGCACACCGACCATCAGTGCCGAGCCGGAAACCCAGCAATCCTGCTTGAAGTGCACCGTGGATGATGCTCAAGTCTTCAACGGACCAAGTGGAATGGTTTATCTGGATCGTGGTCGCGGATTCATGGAAATCACCTGGGGCAATCGGTTGCACTCTGGGGAGATCGTTTTCCGTCGTGAAGACGACAAATTCCGTTACTATGAAGAACTGACTCCGCCTGGCGTGGAAGCCCCGACCGTTCCGCGGGAATGGGCTGTTGCTCGCACGCCATGTTCACAATGTAAGTATGCGTTGTGGCACAATCACAACGAGTCGGGTTCGAAAGTTTGGACCAAGGTGCATTCCGCGAAGGTGGCCTGTGTCGAGCCTTTGGTGCCAAATGGAACCCCTGAAAAGGCAGACGATGCGGTTGAACAAACCGATTGGAAAATCGTTCCGCCGCGAGCGACGGTGAAAGCCGCACCGGAAATGGTCAACAACGGTTGGCACGCTGTCCGTGGTGAAGAGCGATTGCGAGCCCTCGATCGTCGCTTGGTGGCCGAACGTCGGGAAGCCGAAGAGCGTCTCGTGAGCGAACGTTCCAGCCGCTACCAAGTTTCCCGCATGGAACGTCTTCGCGACTAGAAACTAGAAACGTCGACTTTGGCTCGTAGCAGCTTCTGTCTCGCAGACGCGAGAAACCGTCACACGGTTTACGTGATCGACTTTCATGGGTGTCACGGTTCACAGAGCCGTGACACCCTGTCATTGTGTGGTTCTGTTCGATACCGCTGGGGCGAATGTGGCGAGACCGTTCGTCATTATCGACGGTTACAACCTAATGCACGCCGCCGGGTTCGCGAGACAACGCTACGGCCCTGGCGGACTCGAACGTGCTCGCGAGCAATTTCTGCGGGCATTGATCGCGATGGTCACCCCGGAGATGCAACCTCGCACGACGGTTGTGTTCGACGCGTTCGATTCGCCTGGCAACGAGAATCGTCAAAGTCGCCGAGAGAGTGTCACGGTCCTATTTGCCGGAGCTGGTGGCGACGCCGATTCGCTGATCGAGCAGTTGATCGCCGACCATTCCGCCCCCCGGCAAGTTCGCGTGGTCTCCGACGACCGGCGTCTCAAACGAGCAGCGCAGAAACGCAAAGCCCGTTCGTGGAGCAGTCTCGATTACTGGGAAAAACTCGTTGGCCACGCGGAACGACGCAGTCAACAGCCACGGGAATCCGAGGTTGCCCCGGAGAAATTTGTCGGGGAACCGGCTCCATCGGAAGTGCGGCACTGGTTGAAGGTCTTCGGCTCGATCATTCCCAAGTCGCTCAAACCCAGTGCGAAGGAGTCACCGCCGTCAGCGAAAACCTCACGCCCAGCGAACCCGTCATCTGCACCGTCTTCGAAAACGCCCAAGCCAAAGTCCACACGGGCTCCGCAATCGTCACCCCCACCGAGCCCGCCCAATCCTGTGCCCGATCATAAACCCGAACCCGATGACAAACCGTTGCCGCGTGAGGAAGCCGACATTCCCGCAGACGAACTGGCGTTCTGGGAGAATCGGGTCCGCGAACTCGATGAGCCGAAGGAAGAGTAGCCCCCGGGCGTATGCTCGATTAAGATGAACGGACACTCTCGACTCTGACAATTCCCGCAGCACCGCACCTCCGCGGTTTGCTGAATGACATACTTAAGGTGATTCTCGATGCCAAGTTCTCAGGGTTCCTCGACTGCTAGGAATCTTCGATTGATCCCATGGCTGTGTACGGCAACTGTTATGATCAGTCTGACTGGTTGCGGTGTCGGTGCTTACGAAAAGCGATTGAAAGCTACCGCCGATCAAATGACATTTGTCACGATGGTCGACGAAAACTTGGCTCAACCGTGGGGTTCCGAACACGGTTTGATGTTGCGGGTTCCTAGCATTTTTCAGTCGGCTTGGTCGTACACACCACCACGAAAACAATCCGATGACGACGAAAATTCCGAACCCGAAGCGACCCCGGACCCTCCCGGTCTAGAGTACTTAGGGGGACTGAAACCCTATGGGCTTGTCGGGGTGTGGACGACGCCCGTCGATGTCAATGGCGTCAAGAAAGACGCGTATTTGTTCGCCTGTTCCAACTACCACCTGTGGAATTCGGAAGAAGAGTCACGAGCGTCGCAGTTCTTCGAAGTGGTGATTGGGGCGGACTTGAAACTCGTCCGCGGAATGCCGAGCGATTATGTCTCTCAGCGATATTGGAATTCTCAGGAGGTGCCATCGACAAGTTATTTGGAGCCTTCGAAATACTACCGCGCGAAGTTCGAAGGCATCGAAACACCGGCCGGTGAGACAGCAACCCTCGAAATTGGGAACTACAAGGCGACTGCAGCGGAAGTTGTGATGTTACTAGTCGTGCCGACCGGTGGCGAATTGCCCACGATTCGCCGTCACGACAAACCCGGCGAGGAAGTCGACTTGTTCGCTCTGATGATGGATACCCTGCGAGCCAACCCTCAAAAACCAACCAAGACCGGGCAAAGTGGACCGTCGAGTACCGGGTTCTGATCGCGTCACTTCGGTCGTCGGCTTTGTTTTCAGGTAATGAGGTCAGTGTGGTTCCCAAACTGTTGGTCAGCGTGCGGAATGCCGAAGAAGCGGAGGCGGCTGTCGCAGGCGGTTGCGATATTCTCGATATCAAAGAACCGAGCCGCGGTTCGTTGGGACGTGCGGACAAAGCCACAATTCTGGACATCCTCAACACACTCGGTCCAGATGCCCCACCCGTCAGCGCGGCACTCGGTGAACTGCGTGACTTTCACGATTCGCCGATGACGGCTTCGATTCCGCCCGGACTTGCGTATGTCAAACTTGGTTTGGCGGGGTGTGCGACGTTCCCGCATTGGCAAAATCGTTGGATCGACATTCAAACAATTCTCGCCGGTCAATCAGTGAATCCGCCGCAATGGGCCAGTGTGATCTATGCGGATACTGACCATGCAAAGGCACCGTCGGTCCGACAAATTTACAATGCAACGAACTATCACTCAAAAATCACTCTCGTCGACACATTCAGCAAAGATGGCCGTTCGCTGACGGATGTCATGACACCGACGGAACTGCGAGGTCTTCAGCGAGGTCTTGGTCGACCTCCGTGGGGTGATCGACAACTGGCGTTGGCTGGTTCGTTGACGCTGGAATCTTTGCCGAAACTTGCCGATGTCCCATGTGATATCCTTGCGATTCGCACCGCAGCCTGCCGAAATGGCGACCGGAATGGGCCAATCTGCTCGGACGCGATCCGACGGTTCAAAGACGCGATCCACACTGTGTTCTCGTGAAACCGTCGGATAGGTTGCCCGCCTCGTGCGGTTACTTCTTCTTCGGTCCGACAAGCTCGACCATATTGCCATCGGGATCACGCACGATCGCCAAAAACGCCCCGCTGCCATCACCGACCAGATCAATCGGTCCTTGGGCAATTGGTTTCACCCCGTGCTTTTTCGCCCGAGACAAAGCAGCATCCATGTCCTTCACCCGCATCGTCAAATAGCTCACGCCGTAGGTCGAGTGAATGAACCGATTATCCATTCGTTTGCCGGGGGCTGCTTTGACTTGCATCAACTTCACCCGCGTGGCACCATCGCCTTCGCCAAGTTGCAGGACGTGGATCTTCAACGGCAACGAATCCGTCAGACCCACCGCAGCACACTTCTCAGCATCGACTTCAAATCCTTTGCCCTCTTTCAGCCCGAGAGCCTCTTTGTAGAATTTGAGCGATTTATCGATGTCGCTCACGACGATTCCGAAATCGACACGCGGACTCGAAAATTGCGTTTCTTCCTCGGCTTTCACAGTCGAACCAGACACCAAGACGGTGATTAAAGTCATTGCAAGCAATGAACGCATTTGCACTCTCCAATTTAAGGTTTCGAGACGAACCAACGAATTTTGATGTCTGCCAACGTATCCAAAGTGCGTCTGGGGAACAAGTTTTGGCGTAGCGGCAAATTCTGAGTGTTCCATCCCTTGACGACCGTCTGTCGGGTCGATAACTTCCCTGGATACGCCGCTCGTCCGGTGGCGAAGACGTATTCTACTGACACAGCTTCCGGCTGCATCGGTGCGAAACCAGTTGGGATTTTAGGATTTCGATTCTGCGGGAACCACGCGAAACGTGTTTTTCTCCAGAACGACCCATGGGAGCGTTTCCGAGCGGTAGCTCGACTTTTGGTTGCGGCAATGGCCGCTTTAGGTTGATTCATGCCAACGATTAATCAGCTTGTTCGCAAACCTCGCAAAAAACAAAACGTCAAGACAAAGACGCCGTTGCTGGAAGGATGTCCGCAAAAGCGTGGCGTTTGTCTGAACGTGAAAACCGTGACACCGAAGAAACCAAACTCGGCGTTGCGGAAAGTGGCTCGTGTGCGGTTGTCGAACGGCAAAGAGTGTACCGCCTATATTCCTGGTGAAGGTCACAACCTTCAAGAGCACTCGATCGTGTTGGTGCGGGGCGGTCGTGTTCGCGACTTGCCTGGTGTGCGATACAAAATCATCCGCGGTGTGCTGGACACCCTCGGTGTGAGCGATCGTCGCCAAGCCCGTAGCCGTTACGGTGCCAAGAAGCCCAAGTAATCAACACGTTATTCATTGAATCATTCATAACAGCCTACGGATTCAAGATTTATGGCCGCCCGTTTCACTGCAAGTCGAGATCAACTCCGCCCGGATCCACGGTTTAATTCCGTGTTGGCGTCGAAGTTCGTCAATTGTCTGATGTACGATGGCAAAAAGAGCGTCGCACAACGAGTGTTCTACGATGCCCTCGATTTGATCGCCAAGAAGGTCAAAGACGTCGAGCCGATCGAAGTCTTCCATGAAGCTGTCGACAATGTCCGCCCAATGATCGAAGTTCGCTCGAAGCGAGTCGGTGGTGCTACTTACCAAGTGCCGACGCAGGTGAGCCCCAAGCGACAACAAACATTGGCCATTCGCTGGCTGTTGGAAGCGGTTCGCTCCAAAAAGGGCCGACCGATGCACATTCGCCTTGCGGATGAGCTTTCCGCAGCATATCGGCGTGAAGGGGCCGCCATGACCAAGCGTGAGAACACGCACCGTATGGCCGATGCCAACAAAGCCTTCGCCCACTTCGCGTGGTAACAGCCGAAGCGACAAAATCCAAGACGCTGGAAGAACTCGAATGAAAATTCGTAGGACTTCCAGCGTTTCTGCGTATAAAGCATTTCAAAAATCTCCGGTCCGAACGGCCGGTTTCGTACCGGAAGGATTCATTCACTATGTCCAGAGCTATCGAAAAGCTTCGCAACATCGGCATTGTCGCCCACATCGATGCTGGAAAAACGACGACAACCGAACGAATCCTGTTCTACTCGGGCGCTTCGCATCGATTGGGTTCGGTCGATGAAGGGACAACCGTCACCGACTACGACAGCGAAGAAGCCGACCGCGGGATCACGATTTATTCCGCCGCCGTGCAGTGCAAATGGAAAGACGTAACGATCAACCTGATCGACACACCGGGACACGTGGACTTTACCGCCGAAGTCGAGCGGAGCTTGCGGGTTCTCGACGGTGCCGTGGTGGTGTTTAGTGCCGTGGAAGGGGTTGAAGCCCAAAGCGAAACCGTGTGGCGACAAGCCAACCGGTATCGAGTACCGCGGATTTGCTTCATCAACAAGCTCGACCGAATCGGTGCCGACTTCGAACGCACGTTGGGCCAAGTCGAGGACCGTTTGCAAGCCACGCCGATCGCATTACAGTTGCCGATCGGTGCATCGGATGCGTTTGAAGGCATTATCGATCTCGTCGAAATGCGGGCATTGTATTGGGACTCGGAAAGCGAAGGCGCAAAGTACGAAACCCGCGAAATCCCGGAAGATTACCTAGACATCGCCGAGGAATGGCGGGGCAAGTTACTCGAAGCGGTCGCGTTGCTCGACGATGACGTCCTGCAAACCTACATGGAAACCGAGACGATTCCGTCTGAGGACATCCATCGGCTGCTCCGCAAGGCGACCATCGCGGGCACATTACAACCGACGTTTTGCGGGTCGGCGTTGGATTACATCGGTGTGCAACCGGTGTTGGACGCAGTCGCGGCTTACCTGCCCAGCCCGATCGATGTGCCGCCGGTTCAGGGGTTGCATCCGAATCCGAAGAAACAAGCCAAAGGGCCGGAAACACGCAAGCCATCCATCGACGAACCGTTCTGTGGTTTGATTTTCAAGATCCAAAGCGATGCCCACGCCGATCTGTACTTCTGCCGGGTGTATTCCGGTGTGCTCAAGAGCGGCACGCGGGTACTGAATCCACGGACGAACAAGAAAGAACTCATCAACCAACTGTGGCATATCCAGGCGGATCGTCGCGAGAAGTTGGAATCGGATGCTGTCGAAGCTGGTGACATTGTCGGCGTGATTGGTCCGAAGGAAGCCGTCACCGGTGACACGCTTTGCGACCAAGGTCGACCGATCGTGTTGGAAAGCATCACCTTCCCGGAAACCGTGATCTCGATGGCGGTTGAGCCGGAGTCGAACGCGGATCGAAAGAAGCTGACAGACACGCTGACCAAACTCGGTCGGCAAGACCCCACGTTCCGGGCGAGTGTCAGCGAGGAAACCGGGCAAACCATCATCAGTGGTATGGGCGAGTTGCACCTCGAAGTTCTGAAGAACCGCATGCTGCGTGACTTCAACTTGAACGTTAAAGTGCACAAGCCACGTGTGAGTTACCGGGAATCGTTGAACGCTCCTGTGCAGGGTCGCGGGCAGTTCGATCGACAGATGGCGGGTGAAGCCCACTTCGCGGCGGTCACAGTGCGGATGCAACCGTACGAAGGCGAAAAGCCGGTGGAGATCAAGAACGAAATCAAACCTGGCAAACTCCCGCCCGAGTTGCAAGCCGCGTTGCTCGAAGCGGTCAAAGATCAAGCCGATGGTGGCGGGATTTTGGGTTATCCATTGATGAAAGTGCGACTGACCATCACCGATGTCGAATATCGAGAAGGTGAAACGAACGAAGCGTCGATCCGGGCAGCGGCGGCTCAGGCGATTCGCGAGTGTCTCAATCAAGCCGAAGACAATGGAGCCATCGCCCTGCTCGAACCGGTGATGAAACTCGAAGTTGTCACGCCGGACGAATTCGTCGGCAACATTCAAGGTGATTTGAACAAACGCCGGGCGATCATCACGCACTCGGAATTACGGGGCAACCTGCACGTTTTGGAAGCTGAAGTTCCACTGTCGCAGATGTTCGGTTACTCGAACGACAGCCGCAGTCTTTCCCAAGGCCGTGCGTCGTATTCGATGGAACCGCTCAAGTATGCCGAAGCACCGCCGGACGTCCTCAAGACAATGCTAGGGTGATTCAGGCAGCAGGGAACGCTAGACAGGGGTCAGAAAGAACTGTTTCCTGACTCCTGATTCCTGGCTCTTGGTAACAGGTTCAGATCGACGGGTTGTCCGGTGTCGAGGATGACTTGGCCACGGAGTTGGCTGAATACATCCGCGACGGTTTCCCAGTACAACCGTTGTAGTGTCATCTGTCGATCTTCGTCGGCCACCACATCGATGATGTGCCGGAACCGGGCGGCTGTTCCCTCTGCTTCCGCGAGCCGACGATCACGGTCTTGCAATGCGAGGTTTCGCAATTCCAGCGCTTCGGCTTTCGCCTGTTCCGTGCGTTGTTCCGCGGCCGTTTGAGCCGCTTGAACATAGCGATCACGGTCGGCCCGGGCATTGACGACATCCAAGAAGGACGCCTGCACCGCCAGCGGCGGAGCCACATCGGTCAGCGTCACATCATCGACATCCAAACCGATGCCCGCATCGTCGACGGCAATGCGAACGGCTTGTGTGAGGCGGTCTTGCAAATCGGACAGACCAAGCGGATACACGAAGTCGACATTGCTGGTCGAAAATTGGTCCGTCGCCGCCGTTGTGACAAGTCGCTCTAATTGGCCGACCGGATCAACCGCAGCGAACAGGAACTGGTCCGCGTGTTCGGCAGAGACACGGTATTGCACGGCTAGTTGCACTTCGAGAATGTTCTTGTCGCCGGTAAGGTATTGATCGCCGCTCTGCTGCATCATCGGCAACACGAGTTGATCGCCAATGTCGGACGTTCGCAGGGCCGCACCGATTGTCAGTGATCTCACCTGTTGCACGTTCACACGTTGAACTTGCGCGATCGGCCAGGGCCAATCGTAGTGAATTCCGCTCGGCCATAATGCAACCTGACCCGCCTCATTCCGTACAACGCGACCACAACGCGTGACGACGGCCACCTGATTCGCGGAGACAAGAAACACCCCTGTCGCCAGCCAGCCGAGAATTCCGATTGTGACCAACCACTTCTTCACGGCTCGACGGACTCCCGCGTGCTGGTGTCCGGTTTGTTCGCGTGAGGAGGCAGTCCATCGGTCAACAAACGGAACAATTCGGACGAAGTTGAGAGAACCAACGTCGACTTCGGGGAGAGAATTTTGCGGTAGGAATCCAGGGTACGGAGCACGCGGTAGAACTCTTCGTCTTGGGCGTGGGCCGCGTTGAGCAATGCAAGTGCGGCCGCCTCACCGGCTCCGCGGATACGCTCGGCGTCGGCTTGGGCTTTGCCGAGAATGGCGGCGGCTTGCAGGTCGGCTCGGCTGCGAATCTTCTGTGCTTCCGCCTCCCCTTCGCTACGATATCGACTGGCGATTTTCTGACGTTCGCTTTGCATCCGCGCGAATACGGCGCGGCGATTGCCTTCGGGGAAGTTCAGCCGTTTGATGCCGAAGTCTAGAATCTCGACACCGAACCGTTGGGCCAAATCGTTCTCTTCGTGAGGTTGTTGGCGAAGTTCCGCGAGCACGGACTGATTCAACTTAGCCAGCGCTGATTGTTGGGACGCGGTATCAGTTGAGTTTACGATCTCAGAGAGTTCGGTTTGGCCGATCTGATTGGCCAAGATCGACCGCAACCGCGTTGCCAACCGAGTCGTGGCGAAGTCGAGTTGGCCAAAGGCGTGATAAAACCGCACGCTGGGACGGTTGGCAAAATCTTCGGGCGAATCTGCGGTGGGGTCGGCAATTCGCCAGCTGACCCACGCATCGAGAACGATGTTTTTCCGATCGCGTGTGAGCAATTCTCGACCGGCGGGGTCAAGAAGTTGGATTCGCTGGTCGAATCGGTGAGTGAGTTCAATCGGCCAAGGCCATTTCCATTGCAATCCTCGATCCGTCGGCGTGTCGTAGACGGCAACCAATCTCCCGAACCGTTCGATCAAGACGACTTCGGTTTCTTGCACGAACAAGACTGCGGTCGTCAGCCAACCCAAGACGACCAAAACCGCCCCGCCGATGAGGAGCGATCGAAGTCGGCGACGATGAGGTGGGGCATCAGACATGACCGACGCGGCTTTCACGAACTCGGACAATACGGGAAAGCCCCATCGTACTCAAACTGCAACGGATTTGTCAGCCGTACGGTCCGCCATGCGGACCGTAAACCGTTTGCATTAGTCCGCACAGCGGACCCTACATTTACCGGACGGATCAAGTTGTCATCCGCAAGGAATAAAATTAATCGCCGCCACCGAAGTCGACGGTGAACGCCTGCTGAAAGATACGACGTTCGTGGCGATGATGCGCGGTGAAGGCGTGCATCCAATCTCGTAGACTGACTTGCACTTGTGCCGCCACGAGCGTGTAGCGTTCGGGGTTCCCGATGCCGGCACGGAGTTCCTTCAACTTTTGGAACAATGCCACTTTCTCGCGTCGCAGGTGTTCCACTTGCGGCTCCCAATTCGGATTTTCCTCCAGCACTTCGCTGAGGTAACCCTCGCGGGATTGGACGGCGATTTCGTCCGGGAGTGTCTTCAAGAGTGCGTCGATCACGGCGGTGAGCCAACGTCCTGTTTGCTCGTCGGGAGTGTCCTCGAGCAGATCCCGCAAGTCGCCAAGCAAGATGTACTCTAGTGTCAACGAGTTGTGCAAACTCGGAGGGAGAGTGGAATCCATGAATCTTCTCCTTTCGCAGGACGTTTCGCAATGAGTGTGTGGCTCAACCACCCGAAATTGACAGTTTTCTGAAATCTGTCTGGACACCGGTTAGTGTGTTCATCGGTCATTCACCAAACTGTTTGTTAAGGTTGTTGACGGCACAACGTCTCGCATTGCGACGAGTGAATCCAAACCTGTAATGGCCCGTAGAGACCGTTCCGACTCACCCGCAAATTTTGATTGGATTAGGCGGTATCCAATCGAAGACATGAGATCGGAATTGGTGAAGTCCCGTGAAATTGGGTTGATGCACGAATTCCGATTTGTGAAGTCACTCTACCGACCCCAAATGGAGATGTCAAAAAAATTTCCCGGACGCGACCGGTTCAGACGTGTTCGAATCAATTTCAACCATTGCGTTGCCGACGCTCGCAGGCGTGTTAAACTGGTAGTAACCGACCAGTTCCGCCCACACGCGATTTTGTGGTCCCGCCTGAAATCAATATCAGTAGCAATTCCAAAATAGATGGATGGAGTATGGCTGTTTCGCCCGATAGCGACTCAATCGACTGCGCGTTTCAAGTTCCGTTTGTGCATCGTTTGCGGTTCACGAATGACGTCTTGGGATCCGATCGGGATGTGTTGGTCGACCTTCTGGAATCGTCCGGCGACAAACCCGCACGGGTTCAGTTTTGGTTGGACGAACACATTCTGAAAGCCCAGCCGGATTTGCGGGAACGTCTCACGGGGTTCGTGCAGGCGTACCCGGAGCGGTTGCAGTTAGCCGGGAATGTGCAAATCGTGCCGGGCGGTGAAGCGGTCAAGAATGACATTCACATCGTCGAGCGGATGCTGAAAGTGTTCAACGCTCACGATCTCGATCGTCGTAGCTATGTGGTGGTGATCGGCGGAGGTGCGGTGTTGGATGCGGTCGGTTTTGCTGCCGCGATTGCACACCGGGGAATTCGGCTGGTTCGGTTGCCAACGACCGTGCTTGCCCAGGACGATTCCGGCGTGGGCGTGAAGAACAGTGTGAACCTGTTCGACAAGAAGAACTGGGTTGGCACGTTCGCGGTTCCGTGGGGTGTGGTCAACGATGCTGCCCTGCTCACCACATTGCCAGATCGTGATTTTCGCTGCGGGTTCTCCGAAGCGGTCAAAGTTTCCCTGCTGAAAAGCCCGCAGGTCTTTAGTGATCTGTGTCGATTGGCTCCGAAGATTGCAAAACGCGACATGCAGGCGGCGATGCCGATCATCAAAGCGTCCGCGAAAATGCATCTCGATCACATCACCAAAGGTGGCGACCCGTTCGAGGCGCTGGAAGCTCGACCGTTGGATTTCGGTCACTGGTCGGCTCACAAGTTGGAAGTTTTGTCGAACTTCGAACTCCGACATGGAGAAGCGGTCGCGATCGGTGTGGCGGTCGATACCGTTTATTCATCCCTTCAACACGGGCTCCCGAAACGAGACGCCCAGCGTGTGTTGCGATGCTTGGACGCATTAGGGTTGTCGCTCGACCACCCTGCCCTACATGAACCGGTGGATTTGTTCGCTGGCTTGGAAGAATTCCGTCAACACCTCGGCGGTCGGTTGACGGTCACGATGTTGCGAGGCATCGGCGATGCAATCGACGTCCACGAGATCGACGAAGACGCCATGTGCGAAGCCATCGCCACCGTCGCCGAGTTCGTGCAGACACCGGGCGAGGAAGTCATGATGGGGTGATGATGTCTCAAATGGTGATGTGATTTTACGCCTCACCTCATCACACAAGACCTCATCACATCATCAAATTAGAAAGGCCGCCTGGAACCAACTTCCGGGCGGCCTTGTTTATAGAATCACAACACCACGTGTGTCGACGGGGGGAAGCCGACGGTTACGCGGTCAATCGGCTGAGTCGATTGGTGAAGGGACACCATTGGATTGTTCGCGTTTGATGGCCTCGTAGACCTCTTCGCGGTGGACCGTGACCTCCTTCGGGGCATCGATCCCTAAACGAACCTTGTCTCCACGAATCTCGATGACCATGACCTTGATTTGGTCACCGATGATAATTTTTTCGTCCTTCTTGCGGCTGAGTACTAGCATCGCCGATCCTTGCTTTTCGAGGGCCAAAGTAAACTGCATCCAAAGTTCAACTTACAACACGAATGGAAGGCCGGTCGCAGCGATTTGTGTTTTTTCGGCATCATCTCCCCGCCTCAACTCCGGTCGTGCGGGCGGCAACGGTCGTGGCTATCGTGACCATTTGCCGGGAAGAGCCGAATCGAAACCGAAATGCGGCGTCCCGATCACTGCTCGCTCGGAGCAAATCGCACGGGTTTCATACGCCAGATGATTGGCGGAAGTTCCGTCGTTGCGAGCAATCGGTCGGCAAGGTTCTCAGCCGTCAGCTGACGGTATCCGAGATAAGACGTCGTCAATCGCGGATTGATTTCGATGATCGTCACATCATCATCACTCAAGATGAAATCGATGCCGAAGTAGCCGGTCAGTCCAGGAATTGCGATGAGGACACGCTTGACCAACTCGGCAATGTCGTTCTGTCGTTGTTCCACATTCGTCGTGGAAACTTCTCCGCCGGTGTAGGCGAAGTCGTTGGTCAGTTCTTGAGTCGCGACGGGAAATACATTTAGCGAACCCGCGCGGGAAACAATCGCCGCCACCGACATCGCGCGACCATTCACATAGGGTTGTACTAACTCCGGCGGGCAAAACTCTTCGTTCGCTCGCGTGTCGAGCATGTCTCGCCATTCGCGTTTTGAGTGGATTCGCCGCACATTGACCGACCCGGCCCCGTCAAGCGGTTTGACCACCACTGGCCATGACCACGGCGGTAAGTTGTCGGCGTCAATCGGAGTCGTCGGAACAACTGACACGCCATGCGAGTCGAGGATTCGTGCCGTTTGTAGTTTATCCGCACAAACTTCGATCGCTTCCGCTTCACAGCCCAACCAGTGTCCGCCGACTTCCGCCACCCATCGGGAGCGTTCGAGCAAACATGCGTTGAACTCCGGCGCGATGACGAATGTCTCATCGGATGTTTGTGCAGCTTCGAAGAACGACTCGCGTTCTCTCGCGACGGAATCGACGACACGCACCGTAACATTCGCCGGTACGTGCGGGGGTGGCAAGCGATCGTCCCAAGTCGTCACCACTTCCACGCCGTCTAACTGAGCGAAGTCGGTGACGATCGCCGCGTGCATCGCGCGACCTTCGTTCAGCAACGACGCCGGCAAGTCCGGTTCATCATGCATCGCCCCACAGGTCAGGTATTCCGAAACGAAGACTTGCATGCGTCAACCGCTTCGATTCGCCAACCAAACAACGCTGTACGGCGGGAGCGTGATCGATGAAGGATCGAATTCGGTTTCAAATTGGATCAAGTCAATCGTCAACGGTTGATTGGTCATCGAGGTGGTGTCGACTTGAACGTCATCGGCGGAGAGATTCACCAACACCAAAATGACTTGCCCATCGTCGCTTTCCCGTACGAAGCCGACTAACGCGGGGTTCTCGAATTGCAGAATCGTTTGAGCGGCGTCGGGATGGAAAGCGGGTTGCCGACGGCGAACGGCGAGCATGCTGCGGTATTCTTCCGCGATGATTTGCTGCGGTGAACCATTTGTCGAGACGATGGCATCGAGTTCTTCGCGTTGATACTTCCGCCGATTGATCGTCCGAGCACGACCAGTTTCCGCCATGCCTTCCAGATCGTTCGGGCCACCGAACAGGCTTTGGAAATAGATGCCGGGAATGCCCCGGAGCGCGATCATCACCGCTTGCGATGACAGAAACCGCCGGGCGTGCAACGCGGGCGAGAGAGAACCATCGGGTTCGCCAAGCGCGGAAAACCAGGTGATATTGAGTTCGTACGGGCTATCGGTGCCATCCGCGTTGCGTTTGGTGCTGACACGTCCGCCACGTGCTTTCACCGCTTCGACGAGTTCGCCGATCCGCGATGTCGGCAACAAACCTTCGGCCGGTCGCACGCCGATGCCATCGTGAGACGCGGTAAAGTTGAAGTAGGTGGTGCCTGCGTCTGTCTCTTCGAGATTCGTCAGCCACTCGGTCAACGGTTTGCCATCGCCGGTGAGAAACGCATCGAGCAGCAGCGGTGCGAGACTGAATTGGTACACCATCTGGGCTTCATCGCCATCGCCGAAGTAACTCACATTCTCGCGATGCGGGACGTTGGTTTCCGTCAGCAGAATCGTGCCGGGAGCGCACTCATCAAGCAAGTCCCGCATGAGTTTGACGACTTCATGCGTCTGCGGCAAATGGATGCACGTTGTGCCGAGTTCCTTCCACAAATACGCAATCGCATCGAGTCGAATGATGCGTGCTCCACGGGCGGCGTACAGAAGGAGCACATCGAGCATTTCGATCAGCACCCGCACGCTGCGGAAGTTCAAATCGATTTGGTCGTCGCTGAACGTCGTCCACAAATGACGTGGACCGTTCGCGGTTTCAAACGGGGAAAGCAAAGGCAGACTCCGCGGTCGTACAACCTGTGCCAATCGCGGGTCGGTTGGGTCGGCTTCGATGAAGTACTCCGTGTAAGGTTCCTCACCCGCGAGGTACTTCTGGAAATAATCGCTCTTGGCCGAACAGTGATTCAGCACAAGATCGAACATCAAATCGAAATCTTCGCCCAGACGCTCGACGTCATCCCAATCGCCGATGATGTCGTCGATGGCTCGGTAATCGATGACGGAAAACCCATCGTCCGAGGAGTACGGACAGAATGGGAGAATGTGAACGCCACCGAGGGCGTCCTTGTAACCGTGATCGAGTAACCACTGTTGTTGGGCAGCCAATGCCGACCCGCTTTCCCCACGCACTTGGTCTCCGTAGGTGATGAGCACGGCATCGCGTTCGTCCCAAAGCTGGTCACGACCTTGGCCGAGTGGTAAGGGGTAGTCGTTTGCCAGGTCGTCGATGAGGGACAGAACCTCATCGGCACAGCCTGGATAGAGTTTTTCCAATCGCGGCAACGCTCGGCGGCGAAAATTTTCGGAGAGTGCCATTACAAATCATCCTGCCCGGTGTAGTTGCAAACGATGGCGCGAAGTTTGCGTCGGAGCACTGCGTAACTGAAGAAGCGGGTGGCGAGCTCGTAATTCGTTTCCACCATTTCTGCCCGATAAACGTCGTCTTCGATCACTCGGCGAACCTGGGCGGCAACGCTTTTGGTGAGGAACCCTTCCATCGTGATGACGCGAAAACCCTTCGGTTCGATGTCGCTACGGAAGATCGAATACCGATTCACCAGCACCGGCTTTTTGAAATAAAACGCTTCCAACAATGCGTTGCCGAAGCCTTCGTACAAACTCGGATAGGTGACGAAATCGGCGTGGGGATAGGTGTCCCACAGCGAATAAATCTTGTGGCCGTCTTTGCTGGAGTGTCGAGTTTCGCCGACGCGGGTATCGACGAACCGCAAGTCCACACCGGCAGCGTTCGCCATCTCAACGAGGGCTTGCTGATATTCGAAACCTTCGTCGCCGGACGAGTGCGTAATGACCAACTTGAATCGCGGGTCTTTCAACTGCGCTAGCAAATCGATCGAGTGCTCGATCCCCTTTCGAGGCACAACGCGGGTCGGTTGCAGCACGAGAATGTCGTCTGGGGTAAGACCGATTTCCTCGCGGAAGTCGGCGGCGTATTGGTCTTGCGGTTCGGGCGGCGTTTCGAAGTCCAGCACGTTCGGCACCAGAATCGACGAACAACCCGTGCGGTGGGCCAAGTCGAGTTGGGCGGGTGTGTTGATCGTCACGTGGTGGATGTTCGGCAGACGCGGCGGAAAGGCCATTTCCAGGTAATCACCAACCGCGTTGACGGCGAACCGGTCACGTTCCCAGTAGAAATCGTGATGGTGGGCGATCGTCGGGAATTCCGTCTCCGCGATGAACTGCGTCAATGCGACACCTAGCGGAATGTTCATCGGAATGCACAAGGCATTCTGCACGATCAGAATGTCGATTTGGAACTTCTCGACAAACTGATAAATCGTGTCTTTGAGATACTCCGCGAGGGAGTTGATCTTCTTGGTGATCTCCGGGGATCGTCGCATCCCGCCGAAAACGGCATGGTTGATACGTTGGATTTCTGGGTGCCCGAAGTACGCCTCGGGGACTTCCATCGAGAAGTCGGGGTCGCGGTCGAGTTGGCCGGCGTACCAATAACTGACATGCCGATGATCCCACAGCACCTGTGCCCATTTGGCACTCTCGAGCGAAACACCATCGGTGCCCGCGAATCGGGTGGAGACAAAACCAATTTTTTGCGAACTCATCGCGGTCTGGCTTTCCTTTCCAAAGCGACGACAACACCCGACGAGACACAATCGAGGATGCGCGTGAAGGCAGAATAGCCCGCACCCCGCTCGCGCTCAAGCCGGTTCCAAGTGCGAATTCCGTAATCGGTTGTGGTTTTCGTGTAGGAACAATCTGCGGTATAACAGAAGGATGACGATTCAATGCCTCTACCGTTTTTGAGTGAGACCACATCATGTCATCGCTGCACCGTTTTTTACTCGTCGTATTTCTTGGGCTGTTGGGAACGCCGTTTCAATCCGACGCGGCTGAGCCAGGATTGATCGCCGAGGGTGCGACCGTGCAGAAACTTGCGGACGGTTTCCGTTTCACCGAAGGACCCACCGCGGATGCTGACGGAAATGTGTACTTCACCGACATTCCGAACTCGCGGATTCACAAGTGGTCTGTCGACGGAAAACTCAGCACGTTCCGCGAGAAAAGTGGACAGGCGAACGGTTTGTTTTTCGATGGCAAGCAGAGTCTGGTAGTTTGCGAAGGCGGCAATCGTCAGCTCACGAAGATCACACTCGACGAAAAGAAAACGGTGACGGTTCTCGCCGACTCTTACAATGGCAAGAAGCTCAACAGCCCGAACGATCTGTGGATCGATCCGACCGGGGGGATTTATTTTACCGATCCTCGATACGGCAACGAAGATGGCTTAGAGCAAGACGGCTTTCACGTTTACTACCTGCCCGCTGGTGGCGGCGAGTTGCAACGTGTGATCGACGATCTTGTCAAACCCAACGGCATCATCGGCACCGCTGACGGAAAAACCCTGTACGTGGCCGACGCGGGCGGTGGGAAAATCTACGCCTACACGATTCAAAAGCCGGGCGTCCTGATCAAGCGGAAGAAACTCATTGACAGCGGTTCCGACGGCATGACGCTCGACGAGAAAGGCAATATCTACCTGACTCGCGGGCAAGTCCACGTCTACAAACCCAACGGCGAAAAGCTGACCACTATCGAAGTGCCCGAAGGACCAGCCAACGTCACCTTTGGCGGCAAGGACAATAAAACCTTATTTATCACCGCTCGCACTGGTTTTTACTCCCTACAAATGAATGTCGCCGGACAATAAATCCGGGGTGTCACGGCTCTGCGAGACGTGTTTTCCAAATCATACCGCTTTGCACGGTTCACAAAGCCGTCGCACACTGGTTTTCCCATCCTTATTGATTGAATTCGTTCTGAAATGTTGACCGTCCACGCTGCTTTGAATGCGATTCTGGAATACGTCCAGGCGTTTCCGCCGACTGCGTGTGCATTGGGCGATTCCCTCGGGTTGACGTTGGCTGAGGAGATCATCAGCGGGACGGATTCGCCACCGTTCGACAAAGCTCTCATGGACGGTTACGCGGTGATGTCGACGGATGTTCAATCCGGGGTTGCAATACTGAAGGTGATCGAAGAAGTCACCGCCGGCCGCACACCGACGAAGCCGATTACACCGGGAACCGCCACGCGAATCATGACCGGTGCGCCGATCCCCGATGGTGCGGATGTCGTTGTTCGCGTCGAGCACTCCGAATTCAATGCGGACGCCAATGAAGTCCGTCTAGAAACGACGGATCAAACACCGGGCACGAGTATCCTGCGGCGTGGGGCGGCGATGAAATCCGGGGAGACGATTCTTCCGATCGGTCGTGTACTCGGACCGCAAGAAATCGGGGTGCTAGCAGAGTTGGGACACGCGCGGGTGTTAGTGCATCGACGACCCAAAGTTGCAGTGCTCGCCACTGGGGACGAGTTGGTGTCCATCGATGAAACCCCTGGACCGGGACAAATTCGCAACTCGAACGAAACCATGTTGTGTGCCCAACTGCGACGCGCCGGAGCCGACCCGGTGCCGTTGGGCATCGCTCGCGACAACCGTGAAGACTTGGCTGCCAAAATTCGCGAGGGTCTTCAAGCGGATATGCTGTTGCTTTCTGGCGGGGTCTCGGCGGGCAAATTGGATTTGGTGCCGTCCGAGTTGGCAGCCGCCGGCGTGCGGGAAGTCTTTCATAAGGTGCAGGTCAAACCCGGGAAACCGATTTGGTTCGGTGTTCACGGCGATGAGAAAATCGCGGTTAACTCTCGTCAACGTCCGCGGTTCGTATTCGGGTTGCCGGGAAATCCGGTCAGTAGTATGGTTTGCTTCGAACTGTTCGCCCGCACCGCGATTCGGCGACTGATGAACAACACACCTGCCGAACCGTCAACACTGACCGCCCGATTGACCGAAGACTTCCACCACACCGGAGACCGTCCAACGTACCACCCCGCGAAACTCAAACAAACTGCCGAAGGCCCGCGAATCACGCCACTCCCATGGCAAGGATCGGCAGACCTGCGAGCCACCGCCGATGCCACTGCCCTCGCGGTGTTTCCAGCGGGTGACAAGAGTTATCCCATTGGAAGCGTGATCGAATTTGTCCAACTCTGAACAGTGAACTGAACTATTGTGCCCATGTCAGATTGCAAGGGGCACAAACTATTACAAAGAAAGAAGTTGTGTGCCACTGCTAGCTTGCCTAGCAGTGCGAGTAACCAGCGGTCCGGGAGTCGCTAGAAACACTGCTGGACAAGCCAGCAGTGCAAGAAATTGCATCGAATTAGCGTCGTGGGTGGCATACCCACGGTTTTACGTGGGCATGATTAGACATTCAAACTCCGCTGGCCCATGCCCACCCCAAACGGTGGGCATGCCACCCAAGTATTAACCGTATTGAATGTTACGTAATATTGTCTCTAATACATGCAATTTCCTGCAGTGGCTCCCACTAACGCTGCAAATGCGGAACCGTACGTGACGTGCCAAGTCTTTCTGACATTTCTGAAGCGAGATGCGTTACGACGCATTCGATGATAGCCATGAGCGAACACCCGATCATCATTTTCGACGGCCAGTGCAACCTATGCGAATCGTCGGTGCAGTTCGTGATTCGGCACGACAAGGACGCGAAGTTCAAGTTTGCGTCGGCTCAATCGGAGGCGGGACAAGCGCTCCAAGAGCAATATGGTATTGACTCAATTCAAACGGGAACGATGATTCTCGTTCAAGACGGCAAAGCGTACACCAAAAGCGATGCCGCCTTGCGAATTGCCGGCGAACTCGACGGGCCGTGGAAAGCGATGAGCGTGTTCCGCATTGTCCCGCGATTTCTCCGCAACGGAATTTACGGAATCGTTGCCCGCAACCGGTACCGCTGGTTCGGCCACAAAGAAGAATGCATGATGCCTACCCCCGAACTGCGGGAGCGGTTTTTGTAATTCGTTTTTTGTTATTCGCGACCATTAGGGTGCCACGGCTCTATGAGCCGTGTCGAGCGATCACCACTGACAAATGCACGGCTCACAGAGCCGTGGCACACGGACGATACATCAAATCTGATTTCACTCGTGTCCAAGGACGGACGAATATGCCCACAACGACGACCCCCCAAGAACCGATGCCGTCCACTGTTTCTGATTCCACATCGACACCCGACGTACAACCAACTTCGTCCGCGAAACCCCGGAAGGGTGGCGAAATGACGGTCGAGGACATCATCGCCAACGCCCGGAAGGCCCCGGTTTTGGCGGGAAGTCGCGGAGCGTGGATTCTTTCCGCGATTACTGGCGTGTTGATGTGGGCGAGTTTTACGCCGTTGGATTGGGGATTCCTCGGCTGGTGGGCGTTGGTGCCGATGTGTCTGCTGGTGCGACTCCCCAAACCCACACGTTGGATGTACACAGCCACGTTGGGCTGCGGCTTCCTCAGTTCCTTGGCGATGCTGCAATGGATGCGGCTGGGTGACGTCATGATGTACCCAGCGTGGATTGCGTTGTCGTTTTATCTTGGTTTGTATCTCGCGATCTTTGTCGGTCTCTCGCGAACGGCGGTGCACAAGTTGCGTTTGCCGTTGACGCTTGCTGTTCCGCTTGTCTGGGTGGGGTTGGAGTTCTTCCGTGCTCGACTGTTGACCGGGTTCGCGTGGTATTACCTGGGTCACACGCAGTATCAGTTCATCGAACTGATTCAAATCAGCGACATCACCGGTGCTTATGGCGTGAGTTTCGTCGTCGCGATGGTCAGTGCGTGTGCGGCCGGTTTGGTTTCCGTCCAGTTATTCGCCAAACTCAAGATGTTGCCGCCGGGTGTGAGTGCGGAATCCCTCGCGGAACCAACGTGGAAACGCCAAGCGTTGTCGCTCGCTGCGACGCTTCTTGTCTTCGGTTTTGTATTGTCTTATGGAATCGTGCGGCGCTCCCAAGCGGAGTTCGTGGATGGACCACGAGTCGCGTTGATTCAAGGGAACTTCCCCGTCAGCGTGAAACATGACCCGAACGAGGGCGAACGCATCTACCGCATGCACGAATGGCTCACCGGTCGAGCCGTAAGTGTGGGCGAGCATCCCGACCTCATCGTGTGGCCGGAGACGATGTACCGCGTGCCGTTGTTGGAAGCCGACGTGAATGCGTCCGACGAACAACTTCGGTTAGCCTCTCCGTACATTCCGACCGAAGCCTGGCGAGAACGCCAAGTGCACGGGGCGTTGCAGGAACTGTCCGAGCGTTGCGGAGCCGGTTTGATCATCGGCATCGACACGTATGCGGTCGGTGAAAAGAACATGCAGCGATTCAACTCGGCGGCCTATGTGTTGCCCGAACGGGGTGTGGTGTCTCGGTACGACAAACTTCATCGCGTGCCATTTGGCGAATACTTCCCACTGCAAGACGTCTTCCCCGCCCTGCGAGCGTTCACGCCATACGGTTCCGGATTGGACGCCGGTGCCGCTGCGAAGGTGTTCCAACTTGGTTCCTATCGTCTCGCTCCGGTCATCTGTTACGAAGACACTGTCCCACAACTCGTGCGGGGCATCGTCAAGGGCACGATGGAATCATCTCCCGAGGGGAAGCCGGTCGATGTGCTTGTCAACTTGACGAACGATGGCTGGTTCAAAGGGTCTAGCGAACTCGATCAGCATCTGATTACCGCGAGCTTCCGAGCCGTCGAGTGTCGTACGCCAATGGTGCGAGCGGTCAACACCGGCATCTCCGCATTCATCGATGGTGATGGCGTCGTGCGGGAACCGGAAATCTTCTTCGACGGTGACGAACACGAAGTCACCACCAGCCGCGATCCTGAAACCGGTCGACTCAAGAAGTCCATCAACGCCATGATGGTCGCGCCGATCCCGCTCGATTCCCGTCAAAGTTTCTACGTCCAAACTGGTGACTGGTTCAGCGGCACTTGTGCAATCGCCGTCGTGGGCATCTTCGGCATCGGACTCTGGACCCGTCGCCGTCGCAAGAACACAGACGACGCCTTGGCAACAATGGCGTAATCACGATCAGCCTCAACAAGATCGAACCAGTCGTGTGCCACTGGCTCCGCCAGTGCAAATTAGGAACCACACGGCACTCGTGAATCAATGGCAACGCCGGTGGCACACGGCGATAGGAAGACACAAATGAGCATCGCAGTTTTAAGCCGCTAAAGGATTCGACTCAATGGCTGACAATAAGACGATTGTTTGTGTTCACAACTTTCGTGTTCCGTATTGCGAACGGCTCAATCGCGTACTCATGACGATGCCCTTCGCGTTAGCGTTTCTTTGTGTAGGCATCCCGGCGGACGCAGGTTCTTCATTAGAAGCCCCACCGAAGGCCGTTCCGGATGACATTGCTCGCGAAGTGCAACGAATGTCCGTCTTAAGCTATCAACTGGCAAGTACCGACCTGGATGCTGCATGCGAAGCACTTGAGGAATACATTGCGAAATTGCGATTGTCTCTTGGAGAAGGTCACTGGCTTGTGACCAGCGAGAGAGCCTATTTAACGGACTTGCAGCGGTTTCGTAATGCTGATCCTAGCACCCAAAAACAGGCCAAAGAAGCGTTTCAGGTTCACTTTTCGGCACTGCAAGCATTAGCGAGTCGCAAGTATGAAACGGCGCTCCAATTGTTCACAGAGCAGGCCATGCCGGTTTGGAGGGAGTTGTCGCCTGACGGTGTCTATTACGAGAATGCTGTGCATTTCTCGACGGTCTTACGGTATCACCTTCAGCAATTTGACACGGGCAAGTTGTGGGCCACTCAAGGGACACGTCTGGCGAAGGAACTTTACGGTGAAAACCATCTCTGCTACGCGCGGGCAATTCTCTTGGAAGGTGCTATCGATCTGAGCTTGAAAGACTATGAGGCTGCGGAATCTCGATTTCTTCAGGCCGCGGAGATCTTTTCGAAGAATTGCACGAAGAAGTACGCAATGTTTGGGATGCCATATGCCTTCTTGACAGTGTTGCATCTGCAGACTGGCGAAGCGGGAAAGGCCATTGTATTCGCTCAGCGAACGGTCGATGCCACTAACGTTCACAGTCTTCCTAATGACACGAATCCGACTGCTTTAAATTTTGGTGTCGTCGTTGCAGTGCTTGGGAACGCCCGATGGCATCGTGAAGCTCAGATAGTCTTAGAGTATCTTTTGGAGTTCGCTGATAGTCCCGTGCAGGGTTCCACGAACTCAGCATTAGCCAGCTATTATCAGCTTTCGGCCAACAATTTGAAGTTTCTGAACCGGCTCGAAGAATCGAGACTGGCTCAGCGACAGTCCAACAAATTCCGGGCGATGGTCGGAAAGCCATAATCTGGTTTTACTTCAAATTCTGTGATACTGGTTCCACTGATGGTATGCGAGATTCGGTGTCGTAAGTGACATTTCCCTGCGTTCTTCAGTGTTATCGATACTCTCGAAATCCAGCTGACGCTGCGATAATCTTGCCCACTGAGTGCATTCGGAGAGCTTGCGATTCTTCGGCGCTTCCTTCTACTTCCGGACGTTAGCAATAAGTTGTTGTGGTCAAATCTTGAGGCTTGACGTGCATGTGAATCGGTGTACTATGTCAGTGGTGCACCTCAGTCTCTTTACAGGGGATTCTCATGCGTTTCCATGTCATGTGTGTGTTGGCCCTGACGGTCGCGGCACCGCTTTCGGCGAACGAGCCAAGAGAGTTGACCATCGGCGACAAAGCCCCTGCCCTGCAGATTGAGCATTGGATTCACAACGACAACGAAGACGTGACGCCGGTCAAAAAGTTCGAAAACGGCAAGGTCTACATCATCGAATTCTGGGGAACTTGGTGCCCGCCTTGCATCGCCATGATGCCGCATTTGGCGGAGATCCAGTTGCACTATGGCTACGAGAAACTACGTCTCGTGAGTATCAGCACGGAGAAGCCGAAAGTTATTGAGGCGTTCCTCGAACAAACCGTCCCCGGTGCCGACAAAACCTACCGGCAGCTGACGAGTGTGTATTCCCTGGCAGCCGATCCTGAACAGAGTGTGTCTAGCCGGTATATCAACGCATCGAGCCAAATCGGTGTGCCGATTGCGTTCTTGATTGGGAAAACCGGTTTGATCGAATGGTCTGGAAATCCCAGCGCAATGTTTCGGCCACTGAAGCAAGTCATTGACGGCACGTGGGATCGCGACGAGTTCAAGCATCTCTTCCAACGAAGCCAGCAAGTGTTGGCCGAAATTCGGCGGTTGTCGATGTTGCGGCATAAACATCGAACGGAACCGGAGTTGGTCTTACATGAAGTCGAGAAAGCGATCGAGCGTTTTGCCAATCACGACGAGGAAATCATTCAAGTCTTCCACGCTCTACGAATCCGAGCCTTGATGGAATCGGGACGCGACGCCGATGCTGAAGCGGAGATTCGCAGATTGTTAAACGGAAGCCACGATCATCAGATTCTGACTGCAGCATCGATCCTAGTGCAATTGCCTTCGAACACTGCCATCGATGCAAAGTCACTCGCAGAATTGGCGATCTCGAAATTTGAATCGATCGAACTATCGGAAACTCTTCGCGATATGCCTGTTTCGATGCAACAAACTGCACAGACTCAAAAACAGTTGATGTTAGTTCGGCTACTAGTCTTAGCTGGTCAAGCCGATCAAGCAATCACAACAGCTAATCATGTCATGAAGAAATCCCCAGACGCACAGACGAAGCAAATGGTAGAAGCGGTCCTCAAGCAACTCCAGGCGAAACCAAGTAACTAACTGCAGAAGGCCGATGGGGTGTGATGCTTCGACGTCATGCCGTCTTGACATCGCGGACACTCTCGAAAGCTCGATTCGATAGTTTTACCCTCCTGGGAAAATTCGAGAAATTTTCGCTGGGTTCCG
The DNA here is from genome assembly GCF_984380535.1 of Thalassoroseus sp. Classification (NCBI taxonomy): domain Bacteria; kingdom Pseudomonadati; phylum Planctomycetota; class Planctomycetia; order Planctomycetales; family Planctomycetaceae; genus Thalassoroseus; species Thalassoroseus sp. The sequence goes on along the minus strand of NZ_CFHRBF010000005.1, from coordinate 1,588 downwards.
AGATCGACGAAAACCCTGCTGCGTGGTGCGGTGTTTAAGTTTGGGTCGATGGTCGTCTTTTTTCGTTCATCGACTGGGTCTAAGGCATGATGGCCTTACCCAGCGGCATCACTACTAGTACTGTTTGCAGTCGTTTCTGACTCGCTGTCGGGTCGGTTCCACGCTCGCGGTTTTCGCTGCGCGGTGTTGGTCCGGGCCAATCTGCCGTTATGTGTCAGCGGTTGGCAATTACTGATTCAAAGGTTAGTCATGAATTGTCGATGCAGGACTATCACGCGTCTTCTGCTGTGGAGTGCAGCACTGACGATGCCTTACGAACTCTGGGCGTTTCAACCGCCAACGACAAACACTGCGACCGATCTTTCCGATGTCGACCAAGACGCTGAGTCGAATGAGACTAACCAACGTCAACCTTGGCAGCGTGGTTCCTTTCGTCCAGATTCGTCGAGAGAACAGTGGCCGGCTCGGAAGCCAATCGAAAACGGTTGGGTTTTTCTGAACGGCAAATACCTGGCACCACCGTATACAATCGAGAGTACCGCCGACAATATGAGCATCAACGGGCATGTACTCCCTCAGGAGCTTTCCGAGCGATTCTCTGGGCGTCGCATGGGTTCCGGGTGGTTTGGTCGTGGTCGCGGAGAAATGCCAGGTTGGTCCAATCGTGCATTCTTCAACGACTACGGCTTGAGATCGTTTCTGAACGATTCAAATGGGATCCTTTTGACGTGGGAAGGGATGTCAACCGCGTTTCTCAGTGGGAATAAAGTGGGTTTGGAACTTCTCGAGATTTTGAGCGGACGGACCGAAGCTCCCCCGGCTGAATCTCCTTGGATTTTGCAAGTTCCCGAAAAATCACGCCCTGCGGTTCTCGCATTGATCAAAGAATTCAAAGCGACGGACGAGTTTAAAGACCGAGCAATTCCTGTCATCGAAGAAAGTCTCACCTTCGAAGCCGCAGCTATTCGGCAGATCGCTGCGGTTCGTAGATTGGAGAGTTGGAACTACTTCTTAAGTATCTTCGCGATGGTCTTGTGTGCCGGTGCGTTCGGGCATCTGATCAAATCGCATCCGTCGTTTAATTCCTCTCCGGAACCATCCACCGCGGTTCGGAATCAAATCTACATCTCACTTGGGCTAGCGGGTTTGTTCTCGCTTCATGATCTGATTTTGACTTTGTTGGCGATCGACGCCGGTGCCATGCGAGAGACCAACCCGATCGCCGCCGAGCTTGTTCACAACCCGATTCTGTTGGCTGCATACAAGATCGTGCTTACGTTATTTGCCCTCGGAGTGATGGCTGTATTCTGGAAGCAACGCATCGCCCAAACCGCTTCCTGGTGGACGTGTCTTGTCCTCACATTACTCACCGCACGCTGGCTCATCGTCGGCGCTCTCATGGCGTAGAGTGGTGAAGGTCACTGATCGGTTCCTCGCACTGGCGAAGCCATTGGCACCTAACTGTTGAAAATTCAATATGACAGTGCAGGAAATTGCATGTATTAAAGACAGTATTACGTAACATTCACTGCGGTTTATACTTGGGTGGCATGCCCACCGTTTGGGGTGGGCATGGGCCAGCGATGTT